>NZ_JBYOKO010000006.1:0-253740 GCF_057799275.1 Chryseobacterium sp. 14P4.3.2 | reverse complement strand
GGGGGACTTTTACACAATCTACTGCTTGTCCGGAATTTTATTGTATAACAGGATAGAATAAAAAATAGTCAATAATTAATCTTGCTGCTATCAGAAGATAACATTCAAACCAGATCAATTATTGACTATTCCAGTATTATTTCTTAATCAAGCCTAGCTCGATCAGTCTTTCATGTAAAAATTCTCCTGCAGTTGTATCTTCATACAATTTTGGATTGTTTTCATCTACACAGTTTTCAAGCGCATTTAAAGACATTGCACTGACAGGATGCATAAAGAAAGGAATTGAATATCTTGAAGTTGTCCACATTTCTCTTGGTGGGTTTACCACTCTGTGAATCGTAGATTTCAATTTGTTGTTGGTATGTCTTGAAAGCATATCTCCAACATTGATCATCAATTCATCTGGTTCTGCAATAGCATCAATCCATTCTCCATTGTGATTCTGTACCTGAAGACCTTTACCCTGTGCTCCCATTAGAAGCGTAATAAGGTTAATGTCTCCGTGCGCTGCTGCTCTTACCGCATCATCCGGTTCTTCAGTGATTGGCGGATAGTGAATAGGTCTTAAGATAGAATTTCCTTCTGCGATTTTGTCGTCAAAATAAAACTCATCTAAACCAAGGTGAATGGCTAAAGCTCTTAGCACATACTGGCCGGTTTTCTCAAGCATTTGGAATGCTTCTTTACCTACCTCGTTGAATTTTGGAAGCTCGTCAACGATTACATTGTCCGGATACTCAGTTTTGTACTTTGAATCATCAGACACATATTGTCCGAAGTGCCAAAACTCTTTTAAGTCTCCTTTTTTGAAACCTTTTGCCGTTTCTTTACCGAATCCTACATAACCTCTCTGGCCACCAATTCCTGGAATCTCATACTTCTTTTTAGTTTCCACTGGTTGTTCAAAAAAGTTTTTTACCTCTCCATACAATTCATCTACTAGGTTGTCATCAAGAAAGTGGCCCTTTAAGGCAACAAAACCAATTTCTTCATAAGCTTTTCCGATTTCATTTACAAATTTCTGTTTGCGTTCCGGGTTGTCCGAAAGGAAATCACGCAGGTCTACACTAGGTATTTTATCCATTTTTAGAAATTTACGAACAGCAAAATTACATTTTTTTTAAATTAAATGATTTTAAAATCATTATTTATAAGTTAAATTTGCTGTATGAAAAAATATTCTTCTAAGAAAAGTATCCAAATACTTGCACATCTTCTTCAGCAGTACGGAATTGCAGACATCGTGATTTCTCCCGGTTCAAGGAATGCTCCTTTGGCGATTCACTTTTCGGAAGTGGATAGTTTTAACTGTTACAGTATTGTAGATGAAAGAAGTGCTGCTTTTGTAGCAATGGGAATGGCAAAAAGCGTGAAAAAACCTGTTGCAATTACCTGTACAAGCGGATCGGCTGTGGTTAACTATTACCCGGCGGTTACAGAAGCATTTTATCAGAATATTCCATTGTTGGTACTGACGGCTGACAGGCCTACTGATTTTGTTGATATTTTTGATGGACAGACTATTAGGCAGAAAGATGTTTTTCATCAGCATTCATATGGTGATTTCCAGCTTTTGGAAGACAGCCAGGAGAATGCAGAAGATATTAATTTTGATACCATTAAAAAAGCGATTGAACTCTGCTTTGAAAAACAGGGCCCGGTACATATTAATATTCCTTTAGAGGAACCTTTATACGAGTTGGTTTCCGAACTTCCGGCTTTTCCAACCGTAGAAAAGACAATTAAACATAAAGAGTACGAAATTCCCTCAAATCTGGTTGCAGAATGGCATACTTCTCAGAGAATATTACTTTTGGTAGGGACAAGAGATTATAGTCCTGAATTGGAAAACCAATTGACTCAGCTCGTGAAAAACCATTCAGTGGTGGTATTAAGTGAAGCTAACTCCAATTTGTACCATGAAAAGTTTTTCAGACATATAGACCGTTATATTTTTAATTTCACTGAAGAGGATTTTAAGACGTATGCTCCTGATTTATTAATTACAGTGGGCCAGAATGTAGTTTCAAAAAAGGTAAAGCAGTTTTTGAGAAGTGCAAAACCTAAGCAGCACTGGCATTTGGATGAAGTTTGGCAGCCTGATACTTATTTTTCTTTAACCGAAAAAATTGAAGTTAAGCCTGAAGTTTTCTTTTCCAAACTATTGAAATTTATCAATCTTGAACCAAGACCTTATTACAACCTTTGGGATGTGCTAAGGGATAAAAAAGATGCGAAACATGAACTGTTTTTAAATAGTGTTGAATTCTCAGATTTTTATTTTTTCAATAAGGCATCACAGACAATTCCTGAGAACTATAATATTCATTTTACCAACTCTTCAGCAATCAGATATGCGCAGCTGTTTGATTTTGGTAAAAGAAAAATGTACTGTAACAGAGGAACGAGCGGAATTGACGGTTCAACGTCCACTGCTATGGGCTTTGCTATTAAAAATGCCAATCCTACTTTGTTAATTACAGGAGATTTGAGTTTCTTTTATGACATCAATGGCCTTTGGAATCAATATATCCCTCCCTTTGTAAGGATTATGATCTTCAATAACGGGGAAGGAAATATCTTTAAGATTATTCCGGGACCAGGAAATGCCAATCCGAACACCCTGGATGAATTTATCGCTACAAAACACCGTAAAAATGCTGAACATCTGGCTAAGCATTTCGGATTCTCCTACATTAAGGTAGAAGACGAAGTGACATTAGACAGGGTACTGGAGAATTTTTTCAAACCGGGTCCACAACCAAAAATTCTGGAAGTAAATACGTCTGGAAAAAACAGTGCGGATATTCAGAAGGCTTACTTTAATTTCATGAAAGAAAGCTAAAGGTCAAGATATTCTTCATTTCCGGGTAGATTGACTATTCTGTCAATAGGATAAATAAACATATCATCGAAATCATTTAAAGCATTAATGATTTGGAAGTGGGTAAACTGCTTTATATTCTGTAAAGTGATCTCTGCTTCCTTTATTTTCTTTTGCTTTAAAAGATGCTGTCTCTGTACCCCATTCAAAAGATAAGTGGTTGGAGTAAACCATTCTCTGCCTTTTAAAAATAAAATGTTTGAAAAAGAGGTATCTGTGATATGATTGTTTTTGACAATGATGATCTCTTCTGATTTTGATTTCATCTTCATTTTATCAAGTTCCTTCCGGTCTTCAAACTTAAAAGAGTAATCGAAGCTGTTATTTTCTACCAGCTGAAAATCCTGGATTTCAGGAATGGCATAGGGGATCATCTGCGTGCGGATTTTTTTATCCAGATCGTAAGCGATTCTTAATTTGAAAAGTCCGTCTTCATCATGCTGTAGGTTTTTGTAGATTTTACCCAGATCAATGGAATCTTCTTTTCCAAAATGGGAAAATGTTTGATTCACTCGTTTTTGATGTAGGTCTAATAGAAAAATCTCCTGATCTTCTACTTTAATGCTTTCAATGAATTGGGACATAAATTTTATTTTTCATTTCCTGATATTCGTCTTCTAGTTTACTCATGTGCGTTATACCGCCTCCGCTTTTGAAATAAAGTTGATTTCCTTCTTTTTCAATATAGCGTATCATTACACAGCTGTCGAGATTTTCACCATCAAACCAGCCGCAAACTCCTGTATAGTATCCTCTTTCATATCTTTCAGCATCTAAAATTATTTCCAGCGTCTTGGGCTTTGGGGCCCCTAAAATAGAGCCTGCAGGAAGCAGTTTTTGCATAATACTTCCCAACTTTCCATCAAATTCAGATTTTACTGTTCCTGAGATCTCCGAGCTCATTGCATACAGATCCTTTTGCCGGGTTTTGATGAAATCAATATGCTGGAATTTATCAACCTTTACTTCATCGGCTACCCTACTCAGATCATTTCGCAGTAAATCCACTACGGTGTAATGCTCTGCTTTTTCTTTTTTATCATTCTTCAGTGTTTCTGCTGCATTTTCAAGAGAAGCATCAATAGTGCCTTTCATGGGATATGTCAGAATTTTGCCGTCAATAATTTTCACAAAAGTTTCCGGAGAAAAAAATACAAAAAAATCTTTATAATACAGTTTGTATTTCGCATTTGAGTGATAAAAAATTTCCTTCAGGCTTAAATTAGTCTTAATTTCAGTTTTTCTGGTATAATTTACTAGATAAGAATTTCCCAGTCGAATATTTTTCTGAACTTTATCAAACCCGGTTTTAAAGCTTTCCAGCGTTTCCGGAAAAAATTTCCATTCTACTTTTTTATCTAATTCATGTTGTTTTTTCGTGGTTGAAAATTGCTGAAAATCAACAAGTAAGCCTGATTTTACTATTTCATTCTCTCTATAGATTTCAACATTCTCACAAAGAAAGTCGATAACAAAGAAATAGGGAACCTTCTGAAGTGAAAGTTCGTCCATTTCCATAAATTTTTTATGATTCACTGAAAACATTCTGCAAAAATAATTATTGATGTTTACTTTTGCATAAATTTTTTATGATGCAGAGCAAATATCCTCAGAAACCGGGAATAGATTTTATATTGAAGCAGGCTTTTTTTTATTGGAATAAAACACTGATTTTTCAGTTAATATTTTCAATCCTTTATTTTGGAATTTTTCTAACAGTCATTTTCGTTGCTGATTTAAAGTACGATATTATAAACCAGTATATAGAAACTACCAAGTATGCAAAAGATGGGGCGGAGATATATGCATCAGAGCTTACAAAACTTGCCGCAACTGAAAATTTTCAGATGTTTTCTCTGGCAATAATCGGGACTACTATTTTCTTATATCCTCTTAATCTGGGATTTTATCAGATCTACAGAAAGATAGACCTTAATGAAAAGCTGGAACTGGGCGATCTGCTTGTGGGATATAATGGTCTTAATTTCTTTAAATACATTGGGTATTATATTTTCTGGTTTTTTATCTACAGATTTACAGTTCCTACAGTAGTGCTTGCCATAATTTGGGTGGCAGTAACCGTATTTGTAGCACCATTAATGTTTTTTACTGATAAAAGAATTTTTGAAGCCATCTCATTGAACTTTAAGGCACTCAAAATGTATTATGTAGAAATATTGGTGTGTACAATTGTTGCTTTTCTGTTTAAATATTTGGGATTCACTCTATTTTTGGTAGGAGGTCTTTTTACATTTCCATTCTGGAATGCGATGATTTATTCACTATATAAAAGTGTTTTTTCAGAAAAAAGCTAAATTTCAATCAGGTTTAATATGTTTTGTTGCCAAAAAAAGTTAATTTTGGTAAAATCATAAAATATTAAAACTATGTCTGAATTTAACGAATTTGATCAGCAGGGTTCTGTCCCGAACAGGGAAACCGGATCAATTATTTCTCATGCTTTCGAAATGTATAAAGGGGTTTTTGGCTACGGAGTGGTTGCCATGATTATCTATATGTTGGGCGGATATGTCATTCAACTTATCTTAGGAATAGATTCTGCTTCTATGGTAGAAGAAATGAGAACCTCCGGAGGGCAATTTAACTACTGGAGTATGCCGGGAGTTCCATTGTATATGACTGCTTCTGGTCTTTTTGGGCTGGTGCTGTCCCCTTTGTATGTTGGCCTGATCTATATGGTGAATAAATATAATACCAAAGTTCCGATTGAGTTTTCCGACCTTTTTATTGGATATCGTCAGAATTTTGTTAATATTTTATTATACAGTTTCCTTTCAGGGTTAATTTCTGCGGTGGCAGCAGCACTGTGCTTTTTCCCTCTTTTCTTTGTTTATCCTTTACTTTTAATAGGGTATCCTGTTCTTTTGTTTGAAAATGCGTCTGCTACTGATGCTTTGGCAAAATCTTTCAATATTGCAAAAGAGAATTATGGAACGTTCTTATTAACGGCTATTTTAGGAATGCTTATTTCTATAGCAGGAATTGTTCTTTGCGGAATAGGGCTTATTCTGACTGCACCGTTTATTATGATCGTAATGTACTCTACTTATTGTGCATTCTTAGGAAAACCAAGGCAAATTACATATAACAAACAGTAAAAAAAGAGTATGGATAAGGAGAAACAGATAAGCAGTACTGCTATAAAGCAAATTTCTTTGCTGGCTATTATTTTAATACTGGCAGGCTTGATTTGTTTTAATCTTTCCTTGTTCATTCCTTCCGTTTTAGGAGCGATCACTATTTATGTTGTCTGTAGAAAATATAATTTTTATTTGCAGGAAGAGAGAAAATGGAAGCCGTCACTTGCCGCATTTGCATTGATGTTTGCAAGTCTCATTGTCCTTATTTTACCAATCTATTTTATTGCTGATCTTATCATTGATAAACTGGGAAATGCACAGGCCTATATGGATAAGTTCAATGTTTTTCTGGATAAAATACACGATTATATTGATAAGAAGACGGGATTTGACATACTGAGTAAGGAAAATATGAATAAGCTGAAGGATTTCATTGGAAAATTTTCAACTTCAGCGGTCAGTGGAACATTCAATACCCTTACAGTGGTGATGTCCATGTATTTTATTCTTTATTTCATGCTGGAAAAACCAAAACTGTTTGAAAAGATTTTGACCTCTTCTGCACCATTGAAAAGATCCAATGTCTCTTTGATCGGAGATAAAATGAGAAAACTTATTATGGCCAATGCTATTGGAATTCCGGTAGTGGCAGTAGGCCAGGGTATAGTCGCACTTATTGGATATCTTATATTCGGGGCACCGGGGGCGGTCTTGCTTTTTGCGCTTACGGCTGCAGCATCGGTAATTCCTGTAGTGGGAACGGCAATAGTCTACGTTCCGGTATGTATCTTTATGATTGCAGAAGGAAACACAGGTCAGGGGATTGGGCTTGCTATTTACTGTGTTGTAGTGGTAGGGCTTACTGATAATCTGCTTCGTTTTACGCTTTTAAAAAAGCTTGAAAATATACACCCACTGAATACCGTGTTTGGAATTATCATGGGAATGAACCTTTTTGGCTTTATGGGGCTTATTTTTGGCCCTATCCTGATTTCTCTTACATTGCTGCTGATTCAGGTCTATAGAAATGAATTTTCGGACGATAATGCACCTCCTGATCTTGAATTACCCAATGTGGATTGAAAATGATCTCAGATAAAAATTAATTTAATTATATAAAAACGTGGAAGGGGTAAATTCGGAAATATTAAAAGAAATATGTATTGTTAAAATGCCTTTCGGAAAATATGAAGGTACAGTTCTGGCAGACCTGCCGATAAGTTATCTGGAATGGTTTAACCGTACCGGAATGCCCAAAGGAAAATTAGGGATGCAGCTTTCAACGGTATATGAGATCAAATTGAATGGTCTGATGGATCTGCTGGTCCCAATAAGGGCAGCTGTGAGAAATGGGAGGTAGAATTTTCAAAATATAACTTAATATAAAATTTTGGCGGCATCGAAGATGCCGCCAAAATTTATGTATCAATTAATTAGCTTTCAAAGCTGCAATTTCATCTCTTAGCTTAGCTGCTTTTATAAAGTCAAGATTTTTAGCTGCGGATTCCATTTCTTTCTGCTTTTGGTCAACTATTTTATCTATATCTTCACCGGTATAGCTGGCTTTTGTCTCAGCAACTTTTTGCATGATTTCCTTCTGGGTATATTTCTGATCAGGGAAATCTTTACTTCTTCCGACAAGGTTTTCAGAAATCTTTTTATTTAAAGCCTGTGGTTTCTGTCCATGTTCCTCATTATACTGGATCTGTTTTGCACGGCGGTATTCTGTTTCATCCAATGTAGCCTGCATTGATTTGGTGATCTTATCCGCATACATGATGGCTTTTCCATTGATATTTCTCGCGGCACGGCCTACGGTCTGAATCATTGATCTGCGGCTTCTCAGCATTCCTTCTTTATCTGCATCCAGAATGGCAACCAGTGAAACCTCAGGTAAGTCAAGACCTTCTCTTAGTAAGTTAACTCCGATCAGTACATCAAAAAGCCCTAAACGCAGATCCTGCATAATCTGAATTCTTTCAAGAGTCTCCACGTCAGAGTGAATGTATCGTGTTCTGATTCCAAATTTTGTAAAGTATTTGGTAAGCTCTTCGGCCATTTTCTTCGTCAATGTTGTTACCAATACCCTTTCATCAACGTCTGATCTTTTCCGAATTTCTTCCATTAAATCGTCAATTTGATTCAATGAAGGTCTTACTTCGATAATTGGATCGAGTAGTCCTGTAGGTCGGATAATTTGCTCAATATACGCTCCTCCGGTTTTTTCCAGTTCATAATCTGCAGGGGTTGCAGAAACATAAATAACCTGGTTCTGAATGGCTTCAAACTCCTCAAACTTTAAAGGTCTGTTATCCATAGCTGCCGGAAGTCTGAATCCATATTCCACTAAGGCTTCTTTTCTGCTTCGGTCACCACCATACATGGCATGAACCTGTGGAACGGTTACGTGGCTTTCGTCAATAACCATTAAAAAGTCTTTAGGGAAATAATCAAGCAGGCAGAAAGGTCTTGTTCCGGGAAGTCTGCCATCCAGATACCTTGAATAGTTCTCAATTCCGGAGCAATACCCCAGTTCTTTGATCATTTCAAGGTCCAGTTCTGTTCTTTCCTGAAGCCTTTTTGCTTCCAGAGGTTTTCCGATAGAGCTAAAAAAATCTACCTGTTTTACCATATCATCCTGGATATCCTTAATTGCTCCATTTAAAGTTTCTTTTGAGGTTACAAAAAGATTGGCAGGGTAAATCTGTATTTGATCAAAATTTTCCTCTACATTTCCTGTAACAGGATCAAAGCTTTGGATCTTTTCAATTTCATCTCCGAAAAATTGTATTCTGATAGCATTATCAGCGTAAGCTGGAAAAACATCAATAACATCTCCTTTTACACGGAATGTACCTCTTTGAAACTCATTAAGTGTTCTGGCATACAGTGCATTAACTAATGAATGAAGAAGTGCCGTTCTAGTCAGTTTTTCCCCAATTGCTATGGAAATTAATGATTTATGAAACTCTGTAGGATTTCCGATACCGTAAATACAGGATACGGAAGCTACAATTAAGACATCTCTTCTTCCTGAAAGAAGACTTGCTGTTGCAGAAAGACGTAATTTTTCAACTTCTTCATTGATACTCAGGTCTTTTTCAATATAGGTTCCGGTAGTAGCAATATAAGCTTCCGGTTGATAGTAGTCATAATAACTTACAAAGTATTCTACAGCATTTTCAGGAAAAAATTCTTTGAATTCCATGAAAAGCTGTGCTGCCAGAGTTTTATTATGTGCCAAAACTAAGGTGGGACGCTGAACATTTTTTACAACATTCGCAACAGTAAATGTTTTTCCGGAACCGGTTACCCCAAGAAGTGTCTGATATTTCTCACCGATCTCTATTCCTGCGGTAAGTTTGTCAATAGCCTGAGGCTGATCTCCGGTAGGTTTATATTCTGATTGAAGCTTAAAATCCATAGAAAAGAATGTATACAACAAAAATACGAAAGAAATTTTTAGGCAGGATAATGTTTTGAAGATGAATATTTTGTTATTAAAATTTTCGCCAAATTTTTATGATAGTATATTGTTATTTATAAACACTAAGAAATCAGTGAGGATAAATAAAATTCGTGCATCCCTGTTTTTTAATCATGGATGCACGAATATCATTGTTGAAAATGCATTATGAATTCAGCACTTCTGTTTTTATTTACGTTCAAAAGTCATTGTAGCTGGAATTTTCAATACAGATGCTATCGTTTTGCCATCTTTTGTGGCAGGCTTCCAAGATGTTTTATTGCTAATGTCAGTAATCGTTTTAAGGAATTCCTTATTAAAATTTTCATTGTTACCGGAAGTAGCGATACGAGTTGCCTTTCCTGTTTCATCAATGTGAATGTATGCCGTTGAGGCTATCGAACCTTTTAACTGATCTATATTAGAGAGGTCTATTTTTTCCTATCTCTGTTCATGACTATTCTTTTATCTGCTCATCGATAATATCCCGGAGTTCTTTCAACTGTTTCTGGCTTAGCTTTGCATTGGAGGTAAAAAATGAAGCAAACTGAGTTACAGAGCTGTTAAAAAAACGATCTATCATGAAAGTCATTTCTTCCTTGAAATATTCCCCTTTTTCTATTTTTGGATAGTATTCACGGGAATTTCCATACAGTGTATAGCCTGCCAGCTCCTTATTCTGCATTCTTTTTAAGAGGGTTGCAATTGTGGTGGCAGCAGGCTTGGGCTCCGGGTAGGCTTTTAAGATATCCTTCATGAAAATCTTTTTTTCTCCCAAAGGATTTCCATTAGAATTTTTTCTGAAGCAGTAAGTTTAATCTCTTTCATTCTACAAGATTGTAATTTGTTCTACAGATGTAGAATAAAAATTTAATTACATAAATTTTTATGGCATTATTTTTCCATTCTTTATTCACTCACCTAATTGTAATATTATGAAAAACAATCAATTTTATGTTGTATTTCTAAGTATGTTTTTTATTTTGTCTTCCTGCAGTAAGAACGATGTAAAGGCTCAGAAAACAGGAAAAGATGGCAGTGTGGAAACAGAAAAGCCCAATTCTGAATACAAACCTGCTTTCCCGGGGCAGACAAGAATAAAGGCAGTAAAAACAAATACTTTATACAATGTGGAGATCATAAACCAAGAACTGGGAAGGCCTTGGGGAATCATAAATTTACCGGACGGAAGATTTCTTATTACAGATAAAAGAGGTTACATGAACGTTGTCTCCACAGATGGAAAACAGATGTCGAAAATTGAAGGTTTTCCTAAAGTAGATTCAAAAGGTCAGGGTGGAATGCTGGATGTAGCTCTTGATCCAGATTTTAAATCCAATTCGATTATTTATTTCAGTTTTTCGGAACCATTTGGGAAAGGAAATCTAACTTCTGTGGCAAAAGGAAAATTGTCTTCAGATTTTAAAACGATTTCTGAGATCAAGGTGATTTTTCGTGCAGAACCTTCTTATGACGGTGATAAGCATTATGGAAGCCGTCTGGCTTTTGATAAAGATGGAAATTTATTTGTAAGTACAGGAGAAAGGTCAGATAAAGTAACGAGAGTATATGCACAGAAAACAGATAATTATTTAGGGAAAATAATCAAAATTACAAAAGACGGAAAGCCGTCACCCGGAAACCCGTTCATTGGAAAAGAAGGTTATAAACCCGAAATTTATGCCTACGGAGTCCGGAATCCGCAAGGTCTGGCAATAGACCCAAATGGAAATCTATGGGATGTGGAGATGGGCCCTAGAGGAGGTGATGAAATCAACCTGATTCAGCCTGGAAAAAACTATGGATGGGGAGACGTTACATATGGTATTGAATATTCGGGAGATAAAGTGGGGAAGGGGATTACCCAAAAAGAAGGTACAGAACAGCCGGTCTATTACTGGGATCCGGTAATTTCTCCAAGTGGAATTACTTTCTATACCGGAAATATAGATGAATGGAAAGGAAACCTTTTTATCGGATGCCTAAGTGGTGAACATATTAACCGGATCGTCATGAAAAATAATAAAGTAGTGGGGGAAGAGCGGCTTTTAGAAGATCAAAAGGAACGTTTTCGGGATGTATTAAATGGAATGGATGGAAATCTGTATGCGGTAACGGATAGTGGTAAGTTGTACAAGATTTCAAAGAAATAGAATAAGAAGAAAATATTAGTAGATATTTAATTTCTTTTTAGCTTAGGATATAAAATGGGCTGTAACTATTTTTGAGACAGCCCATTTTAAGAAAAATATAGATTGTCAATTAAAACTTAAAATTCAGTCTTGCAAAAACCTGTCTTCCTGAGAAACCCATTTGTACAGGATCAAAGATTCCTCCTCCTTCTGTATTTCCGGTAGTTACCTGAGTGGTTTGTAATGTTGGATATCTGTTAAGCAAGTTCTTACTTCCCAAGGTAAGATTTAGGCTTTTTGAAAACTCATATCCGAAAGAAAGATCAGTAGTTACCTTTGGATTGTAAATCTGTTCAAAGTCATCATAGCCTATTAAAGTTACCTTATCAAATCTTACCAATTGCAGATTGACATTGAACTTGCTGATTTTATAGTTGAGATTAAGATTGATTTTTGTTTTGGGAGCAGAAGCAAGAATAAACGCTCTTTCTCTCGGACTTAAATAGATATCTTCTTTCCCCTTCAGCTGATCTGAAGTATTCACACGGGTGATCTCCATATCATTATAGTTCCCTGCTAAAGTGGCCGTCAGTTTGCCGGGACCTATGTTTTCATTATAGCTTAAAATAAGGTCAATACCTTTAGTACGGGTATCTATAGCATTAGAGAAAAATTGTGCCTGGTCAATATATGGATAATCTGCCTGCACTGAAGCGGGAAGATCATCTCTGGAGAAGTTGCCGGTAAGAACAATTCTGTTTTTGACATTGATATAATAACCATCAATAGTTGCCGTGAACTTTCCGGTATTATAAGTAAAACCTGCACTTCCGTTCAATGATGTTTCCTGTTTCAGTTGGGAAATACCCACTCTGCTGGCCAGATCACTGTCATTGGATGCCAGCTGAATAGTAATCAGTTTTCCACCCTGAAAATTCGTAAATTGCTGGCTGTAATATTTCTGAGCCAAAGACGGAGCCCTAAAGCCTGTGGAAAAAGATCCTCGGAAAGCAAATTGCGGGGTAATGGCATAGCGCGTTGCAAATTTACCATTCAGAGTGCTTCCGAAATCATTATAATTTTCAAATCTTCCGGCGGCACTGATCATCCAGTTTTTGGTAATATCAAGCTCCGTGTCTACATAAGCAGCAAAATTATTTCTGCTTTTGCCAATGTCTGTAGAATATCCCGGAAATCCCTGAGAACCTCCCGGTCTTACCTCTCCGCTTAAAGGGTTGGTTACCAGTAAATTTTGAGGAGTATTAGTTGTTACAATATTCCCGTTAACGTCATACATTGCGTAAGAAGCCTCTTCTCCTTTAATAATATTGAATTTCTCATAACGGAATTCTGATCCGAAAGCAACGTTAAGCCCTTCCAGTACTTTGAACATCCTGGTTGCATTGAATCCTGTTGTATTCTGCAGTAATGAATGCCCACCTGCGTCGAAACTGGTAGGAGAGTTTACTCCTAAAGTTGCATTAACGGTACTGTTAATATTATAAATAAACCTATTATCTCCGAATGCATTATAAGCATCTACTTCCCAATTGGCAACGTTGAATTTCAGGCCGTTATCAAAAGTGAAATCCGTGATATTGGTATTTTCAATCGGATTAAAACCATTAGGATAGATCTCAGGAATGTTGCCGTCCGCATCCGGAGTCCTTGTCCACGCATAGGCTTTTGTATTTCTGTGAGAAAACCCCTGGCGGGAATAGAACTTTAACCCTTCAGATAAAGGAATTTCAATATTTCCGAAAAAATAGATATTCTGGGCTTTTGCATCTCCGAAGCGTTGTCTTGGCGCTGGAGAAGGATCATTGTAGATAGCCGGATTTGCATTTCTGATGGCATATTCTTTATTAATAAACTCTGCGGTAAAGTTACCAAAGCCTCCTTTCGATCCTATTTTCGTTCCCAGATTTCCACTGAAGTCAAAGGTGCCTCCATCAATCTTATGATCAGATACAACATCATTGTTCCCCGGGCTTTTAAAAAGGTTCATACCATAGAATGCGTTTCCTTCAAAGCCTTTATCACGATCATTAAGAATAACATTGATCACTCCGGCTATAGCATCAGAGCCATATTGCGCGGCAGCCCCGTCACGGAGAACTTCCACTCTTTTTATAGCACCAATAGGAATAGTATTCATGTCATATCCTGTGTTTCCTCTTCCTTTTGTTCCGAAAAGATTGATCAGTGAAGACTGGTGATATCTTTTTCCGTTGAGCAGGAGAAGAGTCTGGTCAGGACCAAGCCCTCTTAAGGTAGCAGGATCTACGGCATCGGCACCATCTGAGCCCGATTGTTTGTTAGAATTGAAAGAAGGGGCGGCAAACTGTAGTAGCTGGTTGACCTCTACCTGACCTGTGGCCTGGCTTACCTGTTTGATGTCAATGATATCAATGGGAACGGGGGTGTTGATAACCGTTCTTTTTTTATTCCGGCTTCCGGTGATGGCGACTTCGTCTATCTTTGACTCATTGAGGGTATCTCTTACCTGCTGGGCATACGATAGGGTAGAAGCTCCAAAAAAAATGATGCTGATGTATTTTATCTTCATATTGATAAATTTGAGTGGTGATTTACTCAAATTTATCAATATTTATTTTTAAATCAATATAGTATTTTGATATTTATTGATAATATATTAATTATTAAAGAAGCTTATTGAGTGTTATTAAAAAATAATAACATTTTTATGAAATTCAATGAAAAATTTTAATATTAAAAGCTTGAAATAATTCTATTTATTCCTTCTTCTAAGATTTCCTGCGAAGTGGAAAAACAAATTCTTACATGTCCTTCAGCTCCTTTTCCAAACCATCTTTCCGAGCCGGGCACAATGGCTACTTTTCCATGTTGTAAAACGTGTTGCGCAAATTGATCACTGGACATTCCGTTTTTAATTTTCGGAAACATAACAAAGGTAGCTTCCGGAAGGCTGGGCTGAAGAATTTCGGCACCGTTCAGCAATTTAAAAGCCAGATCCCGGTTATTTTGTAAATGATTCAGAAATTCCCGATACCAGGGCTTAGCTTTTTCCAATGCTACGCTTCCTGCAATTTGTGACAGCGTAGATACTCCTTCTATAGTAGAATTAAAATTGGATTTCTCTGTAAAGTCTTCCAGAATTTCCTGGTCATTACACAAAACAGCTCCTATTCTTAGTCCTGCAACCCCAAACGACTTGGAAAACCCATATACTGTAAAGCTTTTTTTCTTTGCTTCTTCAGAAACGGATGAATACGTGTGGAATTCTTTATTGTCATAAATAATATCACTCCAGATCTCATCACTCATTACCCACAGATTATGAGCAGAGGCTATCTCGGAGACTTTTTTTAATGTCTCTTTAGAATATACCTTTCCCAGTGGATTATGAGGATTGCATATGCTGATAAGCTTTGTTTTTGGATTGATTAAGGAAACCATTTTTTCAAAATCAATAGCTCCGCTTGTAGTATCAACGGGGCATAAGACTACTTTTCCTCCGGCTGTTTCTACAGATTTTTTAAATAGAAAATCCACAGGATCAAGAATAATAGCTTCATCTCCCGGGTTCAGTACATAAGAAGCAATCAGAAACATGCCCTGCGCTGCGCTGTTGACAGCAAGTACATTTTCAGGAGAGAAAGTGCCGTACTTTTCCTGATTAAAATGTTCGGCAACACTTTTTTTAAATTCGGGAAGCCCTGAAAAAGGGCCATAGCTAAGATAGCCGTCTTTAATATAATCAATGATTCCCTGTTCTATTTCCGGGGCTGTCCTGAAGTCCGGATCAGCGGCTGTTAAGGGAATTATTCCATCCTCCAGAGTAGCCCATCTTCCATTATAGGCTTTTCTTTTTAATGCTTCAAAGTTAATATCGTTGTTGGTAAACATTTTTTATTTATAAGATATGGGTAAAATATTTGATGATTGTTGATCAAGAGAGAGCAGAAACTGACTCAATAGCGCTCTGCCATTATGAATGTGCACCTCTATTTCCGGTTTTCTCTCAGCTTCATATTTACGGAAGGCTGTTGTGGTATTATCTTCTTCAACTAAATATTTAGTCAGAATAGAAGAGTCCTTTAAAGCTGAGGTTACTCCCTGGCTGGTAAATGGTATAAGAGGGTGCGCAGAATCTCCTATAAAAACAACATTATCCTTATAAAAAGGATTCAGTTTTTCCAGCTCATAAACACACCATAAATGTACACTATCATAGTTTGATTTCTGTATAATGGATGAAACCAAAGGATGCCATTCTGCAAAAATATCAAGCATATATTTTTTTAATTCTTCAGATGAGTATTCATTGATTTTGTATTTTTCATTGTCAAACTGCGAGTACCAAAGAATGGTGTCATGAGAAAGCTTAAGAATTCCAAAAGTAAGGCCGCCTTCTTCATGGTGAAATTTTATAAAATCATTTTCAATGGAATCAGCAATTTCTTTATTGTGAATAATATTTACAGCTTCACTCTCTCGTACCTGTCTCATTTTTTCATCTTTAAAGAGATCCCTTCTGATACGGCTTTTCGAACCATCTGAAATAATGGCAATATCAGTATCAATATAAATCCCGTCAGAGCTTTTAAATCTTCCTTTTTCAGTCTTGCAGGGGGTTACACATTCTTCATAAGATATTTTCTCAGGAGAAATATTCTGAGCCAGGAGATTAATCAGCGAATGTCTGGAGATGGCAAATACATTTTCAAGCTCCTTTTCTGCCAGCATTTTTCCTGTATGGGAGTATTGTATATATTTTTTCAGAAAACTTCCATGTTCCAAGAGCTGTGAGCAGTCAATAATCTGAGAAAGATACTCCATTCCTTCCTGAGGAATAAGAAAGCCATGACCTGCTGCGAGGTCATCTTTTTTCCTTCTTTCATAAATGTGGTAATCAATCTGATTTTTTTCTAAGTAATTCGCCATGCTTAAGCCGGAAATACCAGCGCCCACGACAGCAATTTTGTTCATTTTCGGAATAATGGATTTTCAGGTTGGTGTTTAAATTTTTTTAAGATCTCTTTCATTGGATCGTTGCAAAATTAAATTAAAAACAGTCACTTTAAAAAAAATAAATTAGTTTGATTTTGCATCATCAGCATACTGCATAATAATTCGTATTTAGTATAGGGGGTCTGTTTTTGTAAAATGGGTGGAGTTTAATTCTAGATCGAAGTTAATATGCCTCAGTATAAACAGTTGCACATTTATATCTGATCACTAGAATAGGGTGAGCGTAAAAATAAAAAAACCGGAAAAAGCTTCCGGTTTTATGCTTAGGCTTTTTCAAGCTGAACTGTAAAATGTCTTAATATTTCAGGTTCCCATGTTATTTTATAGCCTTTTGATACCTCTTCACGTCTTTCATAAACGTTCTTGATGGCTGCTGCAATATAATCCATATGGTTATTCGTATACGTTCTCCTAGGGATGGCCAGACGCACTAACTCAAGCTTTGGGTAACGGTTTTTTCTTGTCTCAGGGTCTCTGTCAGCCAGTAAAGTTCCGATTTCTACGGTTCTTATACCTGCTTCTTTATAAATTTCAAGTCCTAACGTCTGAGCCGGATACTCTTCACGGGAAACATTTGGAAGGAAATTTAAAGAGTCAATGAAAACAGCGTGTCCTCCGATAGGTTTTTGAACCGGAATTCCATATTCGATCAGCTTGTTTCCAAGGTATTCAACCTGAGAGATTCTGCTTTCCAGGTAAGCAAACTCAGTCGCTTCATCAAGACCTACAGCTAATGCCGCCATATCTCTTCCTGCCATTCCTCCGTAAGTGATGAATCCTTCGTAGATAATAGTGAAATTGGAAGCTTTTCTGAAAACTTCTTCATTATTTAAAGCAATAAATCCACCGATGTTTACCAGGCCATCTTTTTTGGAACTCATAGTCATTCCATCTCCGTATGAAAAAATTTCTTTACAGATCTCTTTAATGCTTCTGTTCTCTTGTCCTGCTTCTCTTTTTTTGATAAAGTAAGCATTTTCTGCAAACCTTGCAGAATCAAAGAATACAGGGATTCCGTATTGGTCTGAAAGAACTTTTACTGCTTTCATATTTTCCAAAGAAACGGGCTGGCCTCCGGAAGAATTACAGGTAATTGTAATCAGACAGAAAGGAATGCTTTCTTTAGGGTGGCTTTTGTAAATTTCTTCCAGTTTTTCAAGGTTGATATTTCCTTTGAAAGGGTGAAGGTCATTAATATCAAAAGCTTCATCTATTGTACAGTCAATTGCATGAGCTTTTCTGAATTCAATATGCCCTTTTGTAGTATCAAAGTGAGAGTTACCGGGAACTACGTCACCTTCTTTTACCAATACCGAAAAAAGAACATTTTCAGCGGCTCTTCCCTGGTGGGTTGGTAATAAATATTTGAAGCCGGTAATTCTTTCTACCGTTTTCTGTAATTGTTCGAAAGAACGGGATCCTGCGTAGCTTTCGTCTCCTGTCATCAAAGCACCCCATTGTCTGTCAGACATCGCTCCGGTTCCGGAATCTGTAAGCAGGTCGATATATACCTGTGAGGATTTTAAATTGAAGAGGTTATAATTAGCATCTTTAAGCCACTGTTCTCTTTCTTCTCTTGTTGATTGGTAGATTTCTTCCACCATTTTGATGCGGAAAGGTTCCGCGTACGGTAATTTCATGAGTTAGAATATGTTTTAAATTGTTTTTTGTAAAGAAAATTAGTTTGAAAATAATTTTTCAAATTCATCAAAGTATATTCAGGAAAGAGTATGGGATTACTCCGGTGCCTTAAATATGTTTTCGTCAGAATGAAATCCTGCCACACCACCACTTACTGCAAATTTCATAGCAGAAGCAGCTGTCATTCCCACTACAGGTTTGATGTTTTTTTCTTCAGTAACAATTACCCAACCCGATATTGCATAAGAATGGGGAAGGTATACCGCAACGTAATTATGTTTGTCAACGTCCGACATTTCTTTTTGAGTTAAAAAGCCAATTCTCCAGATTTCCGGATTTTCATTGGTTTTTACCCATACAGGATCGTTGAATTTTTTCTTATCACCTACAAAGGAAGACATAACGTCTTTGGTAGGAGTGTAGATATGTTTTACTCCGGGAGTTTTTTCCAGTAAACTATCCATGGTATCGAAAAAGAATCGGCCCACCACAAATTTATTTCCAAGAAATCCCAGAATAGCTGTAAATAATATAATTGAAACAAAAACAAGCCCAGGAATCTGTTGTGCAAGCGAAGGGATAAGATTATCAATAGCACTTACAATATACCAGATCACAAAAATGGTAAGCCCGATAGGCCCAATAATGACCAATCCCTGAAAAAAGTTTTTAAGGAAAAAATTGGCGATATTTTCAAAGCTCGGCTTCTTCAATGTATATTCTTTAAAGTTTATATTTTAACCGTGAATGGTTTCTTTGTTTCCGTAGGATTTAATGATGCTGGCTTCATATTCCAGCCATTCTTCCCATCTCTTATTCACTGCTTCCGGCTCTCCAAGCTGTCTTGCAAGGCCAATGAAAGTAGTGTAATGATTGGCCTCTGAAATCATAAGCTCTCTGTAGAAAACTTTAAGCTCTTCATCTTTGATGTTTTCTGTAAGAACTTTAAATCTCTCACAGCTTCTTGCTTCAATCATAGCGGCAAAAAGTAATTTGTCAACGATTAGTTTTTCGCGGGTACCCTGTACTACAAATTTAGCAAGCTCATTGACGTAATCGTCTTTTCGGGCTTTCCCAAAAGTGTAGCCTCTTTTCTTTATAATCTCATGCACCTGGTTAAAATGATCCAGTTCTTCCTGAGCAATCGCAAGAAGTTCGGTAACAATATCCGGATATTCTGAAAGCATAATAATAAGACTGATTGCATTGGTAGCTGCTTTTTGCTCGCACCAGGCATGATCAGTTAAAATTTCCTGAATGTTTCCTTCTGCAATATTTGCCCACCTTGGATCGGTAGGAAGTTTCAACTTAAACATGTTGTAAATTTTTTGTAAATTTAAACAAATTGAGATAAGAAATATGACTTTATTTCAATTTGATCACTAAAGTCCTAAGCCGCGGTCTTTCTTCTTAGGGATTCCAAAATATTCCAGCCCAGTGTATCTACTTTTTTCAGCCCTGCAGAGATAATGAATGCCAGTATAATATTAATACTGTAAATGATCATCATTAAAAACCACCAGGGCATATTTTCTTTTAAAGGAACTACCAGAAAATAAACCAGTGATGAACTTATTCCCTGTCCAAAATAAAAGAAAATAGCATTTTTACCTATATAGGTAATGAAATTGTCTTTGGAAATCTTTAATCTGTTATAAAGGACAAAGAGAGTTACCAAAGAGAATTGTGTCCAGATGATATATGGGATTTTGGGTGGAAATTTGTTTTTATTGATTTTGTAAAAGATCTCATTTCCATAATACCAGAACATCCATAATAGGGCTCCTGCAACTAAAGCATACAAAAGAGGTATAATCTTTTTGGGGATCTTTTTGCCACGCATTCTATTTCCGATTAAGAAGACAGCGAGATAAAATGCTACGTAACCCACCTGCCCTGTTGGATAATATTCCGGAAATATGTTAAATAACAGAGTTAATGCAATACATATACCTATGAACCAGTTAATGTGTTTTGGGAAAAATTTTAAAATTAATACTCCAAATACGGTGAGGATAAAATAAACTTTAAGATACCAGAAGCTTCCCATCACAACCGGGAAAGTATCTGCATTGGTATACTGATGAAGATACCAGTTTCCGAGATTTTGCCATTGAGGTACAGCTGAAATGCTGGTGGTAGCATACTTTGACCCAAATGTAGAATAGAAGCTCTGGAGCCATTCCTGGGAGAAGAAGGTGAGTCCAAAGACTTTAAAGAAGTAATCCATAAAGAACAGAAAAGTCACAAAGATCATATAGGTGATCTGTAATTTTAATAAACGGTAAAATGTCTTTTCAATATTGGCTCCTGAGGTAATTCCGCTGAGTGCATAGAAAAGGGCCACATCAAAAACGAGGGAAAAGACTCGTACTTCCGCAGGAATATAAAACTGTCCGGACCAGAAAGCTGTATGAATGAATATAATAGATAAAGTTGCCAGCCCTTTGGCAAAGTCAATATAGAGATCTCTGTTCATTATTATAGGATATGGCTCAAAAGTAAATAAACTTCTGTTATTTTTCAAGACAAATAAAAAGAGGCGGAACATAAAGCCCACCTCCTTTCTTAAATATATTAAAATGAATGTTTAATTTTATTTCAGGTTTTTGAATTCTTCCGCAGAAATTTCTCCGGACTGAATTTTTCTAAGCTCATCAATATATTGGCTCATATAGGCATCAATCTCCGGATTTACCGTGTTTTTAGCCATTTTATAAGTTCCATTGAGAACTCCCTGATAATAGTAAAAGAAGTTATAATCAAAATTTGCGGCGTTCAGGTCATATTGGCCCAACAGGAACCCTAAACGTACAGCAGATCTCCTTTGTGCCGGAGTTCCGTGGTGGCCGGGGCTGTTTGTCTGGTAATCTCCAATACTTTGAGCAAATTCATATGCTGCAGCAATTTCTGTAAAATTGGTTTTGTTGTAACCGTTCGGTCTTCTTAAATAGTATCCTGCAAAACCATCTGCTTCCAATTCGTTTGGTCTTGCTGTGTTTTCATTTACGGAAGGCAGTCCAAAAATGTATTGTAACTGATGTCCATATTCATGGGCAAGAATCATAGCATTTACAATATCGCCTCCTTTTGACTTAGCATCATAATAGATAGCATATCCGTAATAAATTTTTCCGTTGCCGTAGGAAATAGCGTTGTACGTTGAATTGAAGTTGGAAGGATCATCTACATACTGTAATACAGGATTACTTCGCCCCCACATACTTGCAATTTTAGTCATTTGACCATTCATAAAACTGGTATCTGCAGAATTTTGAAGTCCTGATTTCAAAACTGCCGAGTTGCTCCAATTGTTGTCTACATAGTAGCAAACTTTTTCAAGTGCTCCAGGTTGTTCAATTTTTGCACTCAGTGCTGCTTGCTGCGGTTGAACGGTTTCGTCCATTTTATCATCGCTACATGCTGATAATGTGGTAACAGCAATAGCACCTGCTAATAAGCAGAGATTAAAGTTTTTTTTCATATAAAAATTCAATTTGGTAAAGCGAAGTTATGAAATTATCTCTTAAGTGTGAATACATTATTGTTAAAAATTATTCAAAGCATAGTGAATAGGATTGAAATAAAAAAAACATTGCTTTGATTGTAAGTTAATTAGAAATTAATTTGTATATTTGCACCTCGAAATAACTAAAAATTTTATAAACAATGTTTGCAATTGTAGAAATAGCAGGGCTTCAATACAAAGTTGAGAAAGACCAGAAGTTGTTTGTAAACCGTTTAAAAGGAGATAAAGGAGGAAAAGTTTCTTTCGATAAAGTTCTTCTTACTGTAAACGGTTCAATCACTGTAGGCGCCCCAGCTGTAAGCGGTATCACTGTAGATGCAGAGATCTTAGACCACGTAAAAGCTGATAAAGTAATCGTTTTCAAAAAGAAAAGAAGAAAAGGTTACAAAGTAAAAAATGGTCATAGACAATCTTTAACTCAGATTCAAATCACTGGTATTACCGGATTTGATGAAGCTAAAAAACCAGCTAAGAAAACAACTAAGAAAGTTGAAGCTGAAGACGCAGAATAATTTATAAACCAAAAAACCTTAAAATAAAATGGCACACAAGAAAGGAGTTGGTAGTTCCAAGAACGGTAGAGAGTCTCACTCTAAAAGATTAGGTGTGAAGATTTTCGGAGGACAAGCAGCAATTGCCGGAAATATTATTGTTAGACAAAGAGGTACTCAGCACCACCCAGGTGATAACGTGGGAATCGGTAAAGATCACACTTTGTTCGCATTAGTAGACGGTAATGTAGTTTTCAGAAAGAAAGCAAATAACAGATCTTTTGTATCTGTAGAGCCAAACGCATAGTTAATAGCGTTTTATAAAAAAAAAGCCTTAGCATCCGCTGAGGCTTTTTTTTGTGAATATTTGTTAAATGTGAAATATCTGCATTAATTTTCTATTGATAGTGAAATATTTATATATTTGTTATAATTAAGTAATCAATTGGTTACAGATGCCAAAAAACTAAAATAAATACCTATGAAAAATTTAAGAAAATTAAACAAGAAAAGTTTAAAAGTAATCAGTGGAGGAGTAGCAGCAAGTTGTCCTTCTATGTTCCAGTCATGTCAGGAGTGGTGCAGATGGAGCCCATGGCAGAAGTCGCACTGTATACTTTCTGAGCCTTGTACGGAATGTCTTGATTAAGTAATGTGAAAATAAGAATGGTCTGAACATTTTGCAAGGCTGTTTAATGATCAATAAAGATAGATAATAGTTTGTAATACCGTAGCTTCCCTGAGGCTGCGGTATTTATTTAAATTTTAATTGAATTTTAATTTTTATCAGTTCAATGCATTTCAAAGTATTCTAATTTTGTACCCCATTTTAAATAACTTGAACATGAAGGGTAAAATTATACTAATGTTAGGACTGTTGGCTTCTGTAAGCTGGCAGGCACAAATAAAAATACTTTTTGACGCCACCAAGGCAGAGTCAGCAGGAAATGCAGACTGGGTTATTGATGCTGATGTGCATAATCTCTATTTTAATGCAACAGGAGTTGCCACTACAGGGTCAGAATCTAATCCGCAAAGATTTCCAACGCCTGCACAAAGTACAATTACTGCTGCGACTCCGGAAACCTATTGGCAGGGAGCATTGAGTAATTGGGGAATAGACCTTGTTAAACAGGGGTATAGTGTAGAAACGTTACCATACAACGGAAGTATTACGTATGGAAGCTCTTCGAATCCACAGGATTTGTCCAACTACAAAGTTTTTGTCATAGATGAGCCTAATATTAAATTTACTCCTTCAGAAAAAACAGCGCTGTTAAGTTTTGTAGCAAATGGTGGTGGACTTTTTATCATTTCTGATCATAATCAAAGTGATAGGAATAATGATGGTTGGGATTCTCCTGCTATCTGGAATGACTTTTTTACAACAAATGGGGTGGTTTCCAATCCATTCGGAATTAGTTTTGACTTGAATAGTATATCTCCATCCACATCTAATTTTGCGCCAATAAGTGTCAACCCAATGATTTTGTCTGGTCCTCAGGGGACTCCAACGCAAATGAAATTTTCAAGTGGTGCAACAATGACTCTGGATAAAAGCAGTAACGCATCTGTACAGGGACTGGTTTTTACTTCCGGTTCATCTAATACGGGAAGTACTAATGTAATGTTTGCTACAGCAACCTATGGAAGTGGCAGAATATGTGCTTTAGGGGATAGCTCTGTGCCGGATGACGGAACGGGTGATCCTAATGATACTTTATATAACGGTTATACAGGAGATGCAAACGGTAATCACAGGCCTCTTTTGGTGAATGCAGTAATTTGGCTTGCCAGTTCATCAAATCTTGGGGTACAGAATATGATATCTGAACAACAGGATATTGAGGTGTATCCTAACCCGGTTACGGACTATGTTTATATTAAAAATAATAAATTTAAGACCTATAAACTTATAGATGAGGTTGGAAAAGTTGTGCTTTCCGGGTCACTACAGGAAAATGGCTCAGTTAATATTAAGGATTTGCCGGTAGGGGTGTATTACCTCTTACTGCAGTCCGATAAGGATGTGAAATCAACTAAGCTGATCAAAAAATAATAATTAGGAGCTGAACTTTAAATAGAGTTCAGCTTTTTTATTTTTAAGGGATTCTGACTATTCTAATTATACTCCTTTATTCGTGAAATATTTTTATATTTGCTCAATCACAGACCCTATGCGGAAGCCGAAAAGCATATAGAGTAGGCCGAGAATCAAAACTAAATAATATGAAAAATCTCAAAAAACTAACAAAGAAAAATCTAAAAAGCATTAATGGTGGTGGAGAACAATGTCCTCCAGCTCCCACTAAAACATGTGATAAATGGTGCAGGCTGACCCCATGGCAGAAAATACATTGCCTGCTGGACGTTGAGGAACCTTGTACATGTTTTTAATAATGGTCTTTCGAAGAGTAATCTGTACTAGATCTTAAGCTTTAAAATAAGAATCGGCGGCTTCGAAGAAGCCGCCGATTCTGTTTATATTTTTCTTATTTAGAAACCTACCTGGAATCCTGCTTTAACGCCGAATTTTGAAATATCGGGTCTGTCAAGATAATTTCCTCTCCAGTTGAAATCTACTCTGAAGATTCTAAGGTTGCCAATTCCTATATTTTCAATACCAAATCCGTATTCATAATAAATATGCTCGCTTGGAGCGGAATATCTAAATCCTTCAACATTGATGGCCTTAGAAGCATCACTTAAGGTTCCGTATGCTCCTCTGATAAATGCAATTTCTCTAAGCTTCAGTTTTTTGATCAAAGGAATGTAAGAAAGTATTTTACCATTAAAATGATGTTCCAGATGCAAAGTCGTATAGGCATCGGCAACAAATTCATAATAATTAAGCTGTGAAAATGTATTCGGAACTAAACCATATGAAAGATTAGCCGGGATTATATTCTGTAATGCTAAAGGAACTGTATTAAAGTTTTTCCCAGCCTCAAAATTAACAATCATTTTTCCCATACTTCCAATTAAGAAAGGTTTATACAGCATAAACTGCAGCTTGTCATAATTGAAATCAGCATTGAATAGACCTTCTATTCCTCTCGTATATCTTAAAACAATAGTAGGTGCCAGATTTCTTGCCTGATAGCGGTCTATTCCCGTTTGAGAAAATTTCGCTCCCGGTTTTGCAATCAAACTAATTGTAACATGAGAATCGTTTACTGTTTTTCTTAAATTTCCATTCTGATAATACATAAGGTTGAATTTCTCAGGAATAGCAGATTTAATACTTTGCATCACTCCGTCAACTCTTATCTGAAAATTTTTCCAGGGTTCAATCGCTGCAAAAACATTTGTTTGGTTTACAGAACTTAAAGAAATATTTTCTCCTCTTGCAAAAAAAGTACTGGAAGATAAAGAACGGGATGCAACTCCATCACCTGATGTAAGCTGTCCTCCAAGCTGTATAATATCTCTGCTGGTTCCGGCACCGACCATAAAACGGTTAAGCCTGTTGAACATATATCGTGCATCAACACCGTATTTTACCTGGTGGTCTCTGAATCCATAGGCTGTATAAAACTGAGCCCTCCAGGTGTCATTTAAGCCAAAATAGGTTCTCGCTCCAAGTCTTATACGGTTTCCTTCAACTTCATTTTTCCCGTAAATGGAGAAAATAGGACCAATATCAATTCCCTTAAAAGCGTTATAATAACGGGACCCAAGAGTTTCTACCAGTTTTACCATTCGGTTGAATTTAGGAGTCTGCTGAAGCTGATCCAGCATATTATAGACTCCCTGTTCTGCTTTAGATAACGTGTCAGGTCTGGCTTTGGTCCAATACGCATCATCTTTATCTGTAAATTTATCTTCATATTCCTCTTCAGTCCGCTTAAATACTTTTGGATCAAGAGGTTTATTGAACTGATAGTCGGAGTAGTCTACGGATCTTTTTGCTATAATACTTTTGGCGCCTTTCTTTTTTGAGAAAGGGCTCATTTCAAATTCTGTAACAAGCTTTTTAGGAAGAAAAGTAGTGTCATCAGGATTATCATATTCCAGCTGTGTATAAACACTGTTGACGAAATTGACGTTTATCTTCTGTGTTGATTTTAAGGTGGCTCCCAACACAGCATACGTGTCTGTGTCTATATAAAGATTTCCCTGAAATGCAAGGATATCTTTTCTCTTGGGCTGATATCTTATTTGGAAAGCCTTTTCGCCACGGATGGTTATAGTGTCCATCAGGCTGTAGTCATAAGTACTGAATCCATCAGTTCCTACCGGACTCTGGAATCCAATATCGAAATAATTGAGGGTATTATCATAAATATTGATATCCCGGTACAGGTTTTTAGCTGAAACAGTTATTACCTGATTATCTTGAAAACCAGAAGTTTTCTGAGCAATCAAAGTTCTTTTACTATCCTTATCAGGTCTGTTTCTACCATAGTTTTCATAAACAGCTTCATTCAGGAAGATAGGAAGCCCTAATCTTCCACTGGCAGTAGAGTCGGCATAACTGAAAATAAAATCCAGTTTGTTGAAGATCTTTTTCTTCATGAATGCGCTGTCCAGGTTGTTGAGATCAAATTGAGTCTTCTCATATTCTTTAAACGAATAGGTGTCAAATTTCTCTAACCCGTTATTTCTTTTCTGAGCCCATACTTTCTGCATGATAGCATAAGCAGGGTTTTCCTTTTTGTTCTTGTACTTGGGTTTTCCGCTTTGAAGAACAATTTCTTCGATGTTGCTTACCTTGGCCTGGGAAAGCTGTACAAAAATATTGTCAGCAGTCTCTGGAGTAATGTCCAGTGTTTCTGAAGTATAATTTTTTTTAGAAAATTTTAATTTATGAATGATGCTGTCCGACTGCACCATGAAGCTGCCGGATGTTGTGGTAAGAGAAGGAGTTTTATTATCATTGATAAAAATATCAACTTTACTTAGTTCTTTGTTGCTTTTTTCATCTGCAATTTTACCACTGGCCCGGTTTTGAGCATGTGCTGAACCGGCAAGTATCAGGAGAAAAAATAAAAAATAGTGTTTTTTGGAATTATTATTTAACATCATTCGTTTCTTCAGGCAATTAGCATAAACAAAAAGTATGCAGTTTATTTAAAAAAATACGTAAAAAAATAAATTATTTTTATTCTTACATATAAAACGGCAAATGTAACGAAAATAATATACTGTATACTAAAATTAAATAGGAAATTTTTAGGCTTAAGGTATAAAGAATCAGTGAATTAATGAATAGGATAACCCTTTAGATTTATTATGTATTCAGCTGTTCTTTTGGGTACAAAAACTATAAATAAAAGAATTGTTCTCTTTCTTTCAATTTTACTGAAGAAATTAATGTGATCTTTTTTTAAGTAAATACTTTTTTGTGAGGCTTTTAACTTGTATTTAAAGTGTTTTGAATAAAAGTGCTAAAGGTAGCCACTTTGATGAGATCTCGTGGGATAACAAAGTTTGTAATAACAATCCATGTATTAATTCTGATAAATAACCTTTCAACGCGAAAATCAAGAACTTCAGGATGCAGCTCAGAGGGGTGAAGGACAGATCATTTTTTTTATTCAGATTAACCAAACTTTTTGCTTAGCCCCCAGCTTTTGCACCTGATCCATAAAAACCCTATTTCATCAGCTCATCGGGTAAAAGTTTTAGGCATAAAAAAAGACCTACATTGCTGTAAGTCTTTTTGGCTCCTCCTGCTGGGCTCGAACCAGCGACCCTCTGATTAACAGTCAGATGCTCTAACCAACTGAGCTAAGGAGGAATGTCCTTTGTTTTAAGTGGTGCAAATATAATATGAATATCCATTCGACGCAAGTTTTCTTGCCTATTCTGGATGATTTTTAACTAAAAGTATTGAAATTCAATAAGAAATATTTTATTTTTTTTTCAACAGATTCCCGGAAATTTCAAAAAATGGCAAAAATCTAAAAGTTGTTCCTCTAAAGTAACCTTGAGATTTAACAAATTTTTCTCTCCTATGAAGATTTACAGGAACAAATATTTGATGAAATACTCTCAATAGCCCGAAAAAATTGAGTCATCAAAAAAAACCAATCATATAATTTTTGATTTAATAGGTTATGGAGTAAGTCTGTTATCATCAAAAAAAACAAGACCTACATTCCTGTAAGTCTTGTTTTTTTTATTTCTTTATATCTTTAAGTATTTCCTGAACAGCCCGTTCCAGTTGAGGATCGTTGTCCTTTTGTCGGTCTATGAAGGTATTTTTAACATAGATATCAGGTTTTACACCTGTTTTTTCCAGATTTTGCCCATCCAGAGTATAAGTTCCCCATGAAGGAAGTCTGTAAAAAGAACCGTCTACGAGGCTTTTTCCTGAAGTGAAGATAATCCATCTGTACGTATCCTGTCCAATAATTTTCCCCAGTTTCAGTGCTTTGAACCCAGCTGCGGTCATTTCAGCATCACTTAATGAGCCTTCATTAATCAGTAGAACAATAGGTTTTCCGGAAGGAGCAAAATTAGGCTGCATAGTCATTTTCCCTTCACGGTATTTCCATTGTAAATAAGGTCTTTGGGAAAGGAAGTTTAATACTTTATCATGAACATTTCCTCCAGTATTGTAGCGCAGATCAAGGATGACAGCATCTTTTCTGTTTTCCTGTTCTACCATATCCAGAAGGAAACGATCCAGCTCATCGGTAGACATGTTTTTCATGTATGAATAAGCAATTCGGTTGTTGCTGAGCTTATTAACACGCTGGCGGTTGTTGAATATCCAGTCGTCGTAAAGCAGTGTTTTTAATTCCGTATTTGAAACCGGATGTACTTTGGTGGTTACATTCTTACCGCTACGGCTCAAGGTAAGAGTGAGCTCATCCTGTTTTTTAGGACTTGTGAAATAGGTTTCACGATTTTCAGCAGTATCAATGTTTTTTCCGTTTACAGCAACCAGCTGATCGCCAGGTTTAATGTCAACACCTGAACGGAAAGCCGGAGATTTTCGAATAATACTTTCTACGGTATAAGGCTGGTCTTCTTTAAAGACAATCCCGGTTTCGTTTGTAAAGTAGTTCAGGTATCTGGTTTCTTCTTTTCCTGTTGAGGAAAATCCGGTGTGTGAAGAATTAAGTTCACCCAGAAGATCATTTAATAAAATTCGAAGATCATTTCTGTTGTGAACGTAGGGTAGATATTTTGCATACTGCTCTTTTTTTGCTTTCCAGTTAATGCCATGGAAATTCTCATCGTAGAAGTTTTCATCAACACCAGTCCAGGCTTCGTCATACATCTGATTAAATTCAGAGGCCAGATCCTTATCAAAAGTATACTGAATACTTACTTTCTCGGGCTTTAAGGCAGCCAGAGTCATCTTATAAATATTGCCTTCTACTAATGCAAAGAGATTCTTATCACTTTTTGTGATGTAGTAAGCTGCCTTATCAAATACTTTTTCAGATTTGGCGGGTTCAAAATCGCTGAAGACTTTCTTAAAGAGCTGTTTTTTTCCATTATCCTGATTAGAATTAAAGAAAAGGATCTCCTTTTTGTCATCAAGAAAAACCGAAGGATCATCCTGATATCCATATCGGTCGGTCACCAGCTCAATTCTGTCCAGAGTATTTTCAGGATTTACTTTTAATTCTTTTATAACCGGTTCTTTCTCTTTTTCATCCTTTTTGTCTTTCTCTTCTTTATTTTCGGTATCTTTTTTGTCTTTTTTGTCCTTTTTATCCTTATTATCTTTTTCTTTTTCTGAAGGTTTAGTTTCCTTTTTTTCTTCAGTAAAAAGCTTGTCGAACTTTTCAGACTTATAAGGTTCATCAAACCAGTCCAGAGCCATGCGGTAAATATTAGACTTCTGCATACCTAAAGGATAAGACGGGTTTGTTCTGTCGCTGGCGAAATAAATGTATTTACCATTGGGAGACCAGAAAGGATCTTCCTCTGAAACGCCGGTATTCGTAAGGTTTATAGTCTGTTGCTTTTTGATATTATAAATGAAAATATCCAGCTCAAAGTTTCTTTTTGCAGAGAATAAGACATATTCGTTGTTCGGCGAGAAAGAAGGGGTTGAGTTTTGGAATGCCCAGATTTCGTCTTTTACAATGGTTGTGGAGCTGAAGCTTTTTAAATCCATTAATCTTACTTCATCCCTTCCGCTTAAGTAAACGGCTTTTGTAAGATCGCTATTAAGTGTTATGTTACGATTATTACGCGAATCGTGAGTCAATTGTTTTAAGGGATCTTTGCCGTCTGCAGAAATGCTAAACCAGTTTTGATACCCCTTATCGGTCTGACTAAAAAGTAATGTGCGGTTATCTTTCTGCCATTTTACCTCCATTGCACGTTCTTTTCCATCAGAAACCTGCTGGGTAAACTTCCCTTCAATGTCTGAAACAAACAAAACACCACGGCTTATGAACGCCATTTTTTTACCATCCGGAGAGACATCATAGTAGGAAATATTATTTTCTACTCCGAAGTTCTGTTCTTTTTCCAGTGTTTTATTAGTATTTAAATTGATATTCAGAGCCTTCGTCGCTTTTGTGGCAACGTCGTAAATATAGAGTTGATAATCCTTTTCAAATATTACTTTGGACCCGTTTGCCGAAACAAAAGGTTTTTTAATAGAAGTGTCAAATTGGGTTAAAGGTATCTTTTTACCGTTTTCGATTTTATAAAGATTGTATTCATTATTATTCTCATCGGAAATGAAATAAATAGCCCCGTTTTTATCTACGCTAGGGTTGAAATCTTTTCCTTCATAGTTAGTATATTGTTTGAAAGTGCCGTTCTTTGGATTATATCCTAAAATATCAGGATTGTTTTCACCTTTGTAGCGCTTACGGTGTACCTGATTGGCGCTTTCTGAGGAGTTGGTGAAGAGAAATTCTCCAGCCGGAGTTTCTGCAAGGCCATTAGTATTGTTGAAGTAATTATTAAAAAGCTTTTGTGGAGTTTTTCCTTCAACCGTAGTTTTGAAGCTTCCGAAGTTATTGTTTCTGTTTGAGGTGAAATAGATGGTTTTACTATCCCATCCCCAGTTTTCCATTTCATCTTTTCCTGTATGAAAGGTCAGTTGTTTAATATTTCCTCCTTCAGCAGGCATTACATAGACGTCGTAATTTCCATATTGATTAGAACTGAATGCAAGCCATTTTCCGTCGGGAGAGACACGTGGATTAATCTCTTCTCCATCCAGAGCGGTGATTCTTGAAGCATTTCCACCGTTGGAATCTGCTTTCCAGATGTCTCCGTCATAAGCGAAATAGGCAGTTTTCCCATCAGGACTTAGTGAAGGGCTGGATAAAAAGTATGATTTGTCCTGTGCTGAAGCTTGGATAATAGCAAAGGCAGTTAATAATGAGATATAAAGTTTTTTCATGAGATAAGTGGGTATTTATGCCTTCCCGAAGACATACTATGAAACTGGTTTGTCATGGTAGATTAATAATAAGCTACAAATGTCTAAATTTTTCAGAAATAAGAAAGATTTTTCTCTGACTTATTTAGAGCGAGAGATAACCTAAAAAGGACCTGCGCTTTTGTGACCCCTTTATACTTTATCATTCTGTTAATAGAATGAACATCTGATTTTGATGACAGGAAGATTGTGTCAGAAAAGACTCGTTTGAAATATGAATACTCCGTAAAGTTTTAAAATTTAAACAAGTTGAGATGTTCTCCCAACTTTTGAGCCTGGCGCATTAAAATACGATTTGTTACAGGTCATAAAATGAAAAAAGACCTACATTACTGTAAGTCTTTTTTGCTCCTCCTGCTGGGCTCGAACCAGCGACCCTCTGATTAACAGTCAGATGCTCTAACCAACTGAGCTAAGGAGGAATGTCCTTTGTTTTAAGTGGTGCAAATATAGGACGAATATTTATACCCTACAAATATTTTTTAGAAAAATTTTCAAAAAAATTATAATTTCCCTGTAAAGATCTTGAAGATATCGCTTCCGAAGATTAGTAACATTAAGCCTAACAGGAAGATAACCCCAATCATCTGTGCATTCTCCAATACCTTTTGCGGAACAGGTTTCCCTACAATAATTTCATACAACGTAAATAAAACATGTCCTCCATCAAGGCCTGGAATAGGAATAAGGTTTAGGAATGCCAACCATATCGAGAACATTGCTGTAAAACTCCAGAATGCAGCCCAGTTAATGGTAAAGCTTCCGTCAGCACTTTTATCAACAGGCATATTCTTTACAATAGCAATAGGGCCTCCCACGTTCTTATATCCCTGAACTTTGGAGTTGAACATGATTTTAAACTGTTTTACCTGTGCAGTTAATGCCTCAATAGTTCTTGTAAATCCTCTTGGAATAGCTTCTCCAAAAGAATATTTTTTATTGGTTACAATATTTTTGGCAATACTTTTAGTATCAATTGCTACCCCTAATTTTCCATTTTTGTCAACAGAAACATTAGATACTGTTTGTAAAGCGCCATTTCTTTCAACGTCTACAGTAATTGTTTTTCCTTTATTTTCAGCTAAAAGAGCACTTACTTCATCAAAGAAAACTGCTTTTTTTCCGTTGATTCCTACAACTTTGTCTCCTTTAGCTAAGCCTGAAGCTTGAGAAGAAGGTGTTGCCAGGGAATCAATTACCATCTGAATCCTGGGAGTAATATAAAGCTTTGCTTCCTTCTGCTTAAGAACAGCTGCTACACCATCTGCTTCTACAGGGAAAGTAACTTCCTGCCCGTTTCTCAGTACAGTAACATTATTTCCTAAAAGGATATTGATAGATGTGTTTTCTAATCTTTCTGCAGGTTTCCCATCCACATTGATGATTTTGTCCCCGTTTTGGAAGCCCATTTTCTTTCCTGCGTCACTCGCCTCAATTCCATTGTTGAATTTGGTGATGTCCGTATACGTTTCTCCATTGAAGAATGATAGGGAGCTGTAGATTAACCACGCAAGGAAAAAGTTTACAGTAACCCCTCCCATCATAATGATAAGCCTCTGCCAAGCCGGTTTGGATCTGAATTCCCATGGCTCTGCCGGTTTTTTCATCTGAGCAGTATCCATACTTTCATCTACCATTCCGGCAATTTTCACATAACCTCCAAAAGGAAGCCATCCAATTCCGTATTTAGTTTGTTCAGGATGTTTTCTCCAGTCGTTGTCCGGAAGTTTTGATATATCGATAGGAACTTCTTCCTTCTTTCCGTTAACCTCTATTACTTCAGAATCCGGTAGATTCTGTGAGAAGAATTTATACTGCCATTTTCCGTTGATTTTCTTCATTGAGAATAAAGAAAAATAAGGATCGAAAAACAGGAAAAACTTCTCCGCTCTGGTTTTGAACCATATTGCCGGTAAAAAATGCCCAAGCTCATGAAGAAGCACAAGTATAGAGATGCTCAGAATGAACTGAAAGAGTTTGATTGCTATTTCCATTAATAAATTTTAGATTTTAATTTGCAAAGGTAACAATTATCAAAACTATGCCAAATAAAAAAGCCTCCCGAAACGAGAAGCTTTGTCATATTTAAAGACGATTTGATTATAAATTGAATGAAACTCCAAGGCTGCCGTTATTACCAACCTCTGCAAAGACTCCTATTTTCTCAGTAAAGAAGTAGCGTGCTCCTATGTGGGCCCCTATTCCAAAGTCGCTTCCTACCACTCCCATATCTACTCCCGGATAGATATCCCACTTCGCCGGAAGGTTCAGTGCATCCTGTAAGTGAAAATTTAGTCTTCCAAAAACAAAAACACGATTGTCTTTATCATTATTCTTATAATTATCAAAATAACCATTAATTCCGGCTCCTACGGAGATGAGTTTGTTCAGTCCGTAATCATAAGTTCCCGTTATACCAGTTCCATATCCCCAGGCACTTAGACCCAGCTGAATTTTCTGATCTCCCTTTCCATTCCATGCCTGAGCATTTGCCATGGCTCCGAAAAAGAATATCATCACCATAAAAACCAATTTCTTCATAAATTTTCCAATTTTTAATGATATTAATAAAAAATACCTGTATCAAAAATGAAACCGAAAGAAGTTTTATAGCTGAAAAACGCATGACTTTAATAGTTTGTTAAGAAATTCAGATGTTGAAAATAAAGTCTTCGCTACACCGAAATATAATTCCGGAAGTAAGTTTTTTTGATCAATATAAAAGGCGTATTTTTATAAATCAGATTTGAAATAATTTTAAAAAACAATAAAAAGATGAAAGTTGCAGGGCTCAATTTAGATATCATCTGGAAAAATAAATCAGAGAATTTTAAACTTATAGAACATGAACTTCAGCATATTGAAGCAGATCTCTTTCTTCTTCCTGAAATGTTTTCAACAGGTTTTTGTATGGATGCTTCTGAAGTTTCGGACCGTAATGAAGAATCCCTGGAGTTTTTGAAAAGGATGGCAAAGGATAAGAATGCCGCATTTTCCGGAAGTGCTCCGGTAGAAGAGGATGGTCGTTTTTATAATAGGATGTATTTTGTAAAACCGGATGGTCATATTTCATGGTATAACAAAAGGCATCTGTTTTCTTTTTCAGGGGAAGATAAAGTGTATACTCCAGGAAATGAAAGAGTAATTGTAGATTATAAAGGAGTACGAATTCTGCTTCAGGTATGCTATGACCTTCGTTTCCCGGTCTTTGCCAGAAATAATGATGATTATGATGCCATGCTGTATGTTGCCAACTGGCCGGAAAAAAGGGTAGGAGCATGGGAGCATCTTTTAAAAGCAAGAGCTATAGAAAACCTGTCTTTTGTATTTGGTTTAAACAGGATAGGAACAGATGGAAACAATCTGTTTTATCAGGAAAGCTCCCACTGCTTCTTCGCAGACGGAAAAGAAATTTCTCAAAAAGAAGGAAATATTGTATCCACAGAATGGAATATGGATGAACTGATAGATTTTAGAAAACACTTCCAGTTTTTGAATGACCGGGACCACTTTTCAATCCAATTATAAAAAATAAGGCTGAGGTTTAAATTTCAGCCTTACTTATATTTTATGTTACATATATTGTTGCAAAAGTTGGGTTAATGTATTCACATCATGTACCCCGCTTTCCTTCCATAATAATTCTCCATTTTTGAAAACCGCCAGTGTAGGGACTCCACGTACACCATACTGGGATGCTATTGCAGGATATTGATCCACATCTACCTTTATGATTCTGGCTCCTTCACCGATGTTTTCTTTTACCGTATTCAAAACCGAAGACTGTACTTTGCAAGGCTGACACCAGGTAGCAAAAAAGTCAATAAGTACCGGTCTGTCGGAATTGATAATTTCCTGAAATTTTTGTGACATAGTTTTTGGTTGTTAATTTATTTTTTATCAGTTTCTTCCTGAATGGCTTTTACATTCTTCCAACTGGTGCCATCGTAGGCCTCTACACTGTTTTTCTTTAAAATATCCATAGCCTGGTCTGCCTGTATTCCTTTATTACAGAACACGACAACCTTTTTGCCTTTAAGCGTTTCAATATTATTCTGAATTTCTGCCAAAGGGATATTGATTGCATTTTTTGCAGTTCCCGCAGCATACTGTTCCGGGATTCTGACATCTATCAGGGTCACCTCTGAACTGTTTACCACTTCTCTGATATTCGCCTTTGGGACATCTGCCAAATGAGATGATTTACAGGCGCTTACCATACATGTTAAAATCAGAATAAGACCGAAAAAATGAATTTTCCTCATCCTATGATGTTTTAGATTGGCAAACAAAATCAGATGTTGGAAATTTTTCTGTTTTTTTGATACCGTTAAAACCACCTTCTATTTCAGTGAAGTTCCTGATTCCGTTTGAATTAAGGATGCTTGCCGCAATCATGCTTCTGTATCCGCCTGCACAGTGAAGGAAGAAATGTTCCGAATCATCAATTGTGCGTGCCCAGTCGCTGATAGTATCTAATGGCTTATTATAAGCGTTATTAATATGTTCTGCAGAATATTCAGTTAGTTTTCTTACATCAATTACCTTGCTGTCTTCTGTAAATACTTCTGCAAATTCAGCCGGAGAAATTCTTTTGATCTCATCCGTTTCTTTACCTGTATTTTTCCAGGCTTCAAAACTTCCTTTCAGATATCCAACCACATTATCAAATCCTACTCTGCTTAGTCTGGTAATCACTTCCTCTTCTGTTCCTTCATCAGCAACCAATAGTAAAGGATGATTTACATCTACTATAAGATTTCCCACCCATGGTGCAAAATCTCCTTTTAATCCAATGTTGATAGAGTTGGGTACAAAACCTTTATGAAAGTCAGCAGCCGCTCTTGTGTCTAAAATCAAGGCTCCCATTTCTTCTGCCAATGCTTCGAAATCTTCTGCAGCAACTGGCTGTAGTCCTTTGTTCATTACTACATCCAGACTTTCATAGCCGCCTTTATTCAATGCTACATTCATTCCGAAATACTTTGGAGGAGCAGTCAGTCCGTCCAATACTTCTTTGATAAAAGATTCTTTATCAGGCTGGTTAAGTGCGTAGTTAGTCTTTTTTTGGTTTCCTAAAATGTCAACAGTTTCCTTCTGCATATTTTTTCCACATGCAGAACCTGCACCGTGAGCCGGATAAACAGTGATGCTGTCATCTAAAGGCATAATTTTATTTTGAAGGCTGTCATACAGAATACCTGCAAGATCTTCTTGTGTAAGATTGGTTGCTTTCTGAGCCAGATCAGGTCTGCCTACATCTCCCAAAAATAAAGTGTCGCCTGTGAAAATGGCGGTTTCAATACCGTTTTCATCAATTAAAAGATAAGTACTGCTTTCCATCGTATGACCCGGCGTGTGCATTACCTTGATTTTTATTTTCCCAATCTCAAAGATCTGGTCGTCCTCTGCTATAATGGCTTCAAATTCAGGGGCAGCAGTAGGCCCGTATACAATAGGTGCACCTGTTTTTTTGCTTAGATCCAGATGTCCGGAAACAAAATCAGCGTGGAAATGAGTTTCAAAAATATATTTTAACGTAACGTTGTCTTTTTCCAAGCGATCAAGATAAGGTTTTACCTCTCTTAGCGGATCAATAATCACAGCTTCATTCTCTGATACAATATAATAGGCACCCTGAGCCAGACAGCCCGTATATATTTGTTCAATTTTCATTGGGGTATTTTTTTAATGAGTTAAAGATACAAAGTATTAGATGAATTCTAAATGAAATGTTAAATGCCATTGATAGTTTCTTTCAATACTATGTTAAACAATTGTTTAATGTTCTTCGTCTTTTCAGCAAAAAGAATGCCTTACATAGTGTTAATTTCCAAATGCTGTTTTTTATCATGTTCAATTGATAGAATCTTCAATTATTCTAAACGATAATACAGTTTGTAGAAAATCTGATTAGTATCTTCCGAAATATGGTTATCAATTTTGAATTGGATATAGTCATCTTTTCTGGCGTCACCTTCATCATACTGGATCAACCGGTTATACTTTGCATAGATATGATCTTTTATTTTGCCACTATCAGCGATTCTGATCATTTCATTAAAATATTTTTTCGTGTCTTCATGTATAGGCCAATCTTTTTCATGAGCTTTATAGAACTCTATCATTTTTTCAATAGCATACACCTCCGAATCAATTTTCATATCATTGAACCCGGCGAGGAGTTCCTTTTTTTCTAAATTTGTACCTAGCCATTCTTTTTTAGCCTCTGCAGCCGCAATGGTTGAGCGGATCATCATGGTGTCTCTTTTGATGACGGGTGATAGAATAATATCCGGTGCCTGATCAATGGGAAGAGGTTTTTTTGAAGCAACTTCCAGTATACTGAAATAGTTTTCTATTTTGTTTTTCATCTCAGCTAGCTGATCCGCGGTCATATGATCACTTGATATTCTGATTTTAAAACGCCAGCCTCCACATTCATAAATAGAAATAAGAGATTTTTTATCAGTGTATTTTACACCTTTAAAAAAGTCACGTTCACCCATTGAATGGTCAAATACAGAGTAAATATAATTTACTTTTACCCGGTCATTAGAAATATTTCCAAATAATGGTTTTAAATCGACTCCTTTGTTGGAATTCTGATTCAGCACATATTCATAAGTTGAAAATTCGCTTCTGAGAAGTTGGTTGTCAATTGATTTTATAGGATATACGTACAGGGTAAGTGCTGTTTTGTTTTTCTTTCCTTCTTCCTGCACATAACTCACCGCGACATGCTTATTCTGCATATCATAAGAGTATATGGATTCTCTTTGAAAACCTGACCAAAGTAAGGGGAAAATCACTGAAGTGGATATATGGGTGAAATCTCCTTTTATGGCTAATTTTACAGGTTCCTTCCTGTTTTGAGTGAAAAACAGAGTGTACAAAAGGGAGAAAATAATAAATAGATTTTTTTTTAATGGAATCATGTGTGGTATATATGTTGTTACTGTCAACGCCAAATTAAATATATAAATTAATGAATTTAGAACAAAATTTAATCATAATAATATTGTTTTAATCATTAAACATTTTACAAAAACTTCTATATTTATAAGTTAAAAAACGATCAGATGGCAGACAAAGCACAATTTATTGAAGAATTAAATGCGAGATACACTCCAAAGGGAGAACATATTATATTAGGAAAAGGAATGCTGGACGGAGAAGTGGTTCCTGAGGTGAATGTAACCATTCCTTTGAAAACAATCAACCGTCATGGTCTTATTGCAGGCGCAACAGGAACGGGGAAAACAAAAACATTACAGGTGTTTGCTGAACAACTTTCCCATCAGGGAATTCCGTCTCTTGTATTAGATATTAAAGGTGATTTTTCAGGAATTGCAGAAGCTGGTCAGATGAATTCGATTATTGAAGAAAGATACGCTAAGACACAGCTTCCTTACAATCCACAAGGATTTCCGGTGGAACTAATGACAATTTCCGGTGGAAAAGGAGTGAAATTAAGGGCAACGGTTACAGAATTCGGCCCCGTTTTATTAAGTAAAATCCTGGAACTTAATGATACCCAGCAAAGTATCATGTCTATTGTTTTTAAATATTGTGATGATAAAGGACTTCCGCTGATTGACCTGAAGGATTTAAAGAAAGTTTTACAGTATGTTACAGATAATGCACAGGGAAAAGCTGAACTTGCCGCTGATTATGGATCGATAGCATCGGCCTCTTTAGGTGCTATCTTAAGATCTATTGTTGCACTGGAGCAGCAAGGAGCAGCAGACTTTTTTGGAGAATTGAGTTTCGATGTGCAGGATTTACTGGAAACGCGCAATGGAAAAGGGGTTGTCAATATCTTGAGAGTCGCAGATATTCAGAATAAACCACAACTGTTTTCGACCTTCATGCTATCGCTTTTTGCAGAAATTTATATGACTTTCCCGGAAGAAGGAGATAGTGGCAGGCCCAAACTGGTCTTGTTTATAGACGAGGCTCACCTTCTTTTTGATGAAGCATCAAAAGCCCTTCTTTCACAAATTGAAACAATGGTGAAACTGATCCGTTCTAAAGGAGTTGGGATTTATTTCATTACCCAAATTCCGGGTGATGTTCCGGAAAGTGTACTTTCTCAATTAGGGCTGAAGATACAGCATGCCTTAAGAGGGTTTACGGCTAAAGATAAAAAAGAAATCTCCAAAGCAGTAGAAAATTATCCTACTACAGAATACTATAATGCATCCAGCCTGATCCAGAATATGGGGATTGGAGAAGCATTTGTAACAGCTTTGGACGAAAAAGGAATTCCTACACCACTTGTTCACACTTACCTTATCTCTCCGGAGTCGAGAATGGATGTCCTGAGTGAACCGGAGATTACAGAGCTTACCGCAAAATCAGCAATGGTTGCCAAATATGAAGAGGCGATTGATAGAGAATCAGCGTATGAAATGCTAACCAGCAGAATGGAACAGGCAGCCCAGAATGCTGCTCCAACACAAAAAACCAGGCCGGTAAAAGAAGAACCGGGAATGTTCGAACAGGTATTGCAGAGCAAGGCCGGAAAAACTTTCACCAGTACATTAATGCGTGAAGGGGCAAAGGCTATTCTCGGAATGCTGGGGTTAGGAGGCCGAAGAAGATAGTTTTAACGTATAATATAAAGTAAACTGCTATGTTTTTGACATATTTTTTGTTATTTTAGCAGGTTATCTTTACTTATATGGTAAAAGTAAACCCAGATTTTGATGGGAATTAAAAATGGGTTTAATATAAATTAGAAACAGCAGTTAACAGAAATTCAATGTATTCAATTATAGATATAGAAAGTAATGGTGCAGGTTATAGAAATGAATGCATTATAGATATCGCCATCTACAGATATGACGGTCAGAAAATTACGGACCAGTTTATATCTCTTGTAAACCCTGAAAGTGATATCACTCCTTTTGTTCAAAAGCTTACGAGTATCACTCCTAAAATGGTGAAAACTGCTCCTAAATTTCATGAAATAGCCAAAAGAGTTATCGAAATTACCCAGAATACAACATTGGTAGGGCATAATATTGATTTTGATTACAGAATGCTTCGCCAGTCCTTCAAAAGGCTTGGTTATGATTTTAAAATCAATACTTTAGATACCATTCCATTAGCTAAAAAAATGATTCCGGATGAGGTAAGCTACTCATTGGGAAAACTGGTGAAGTCACTGGGAATTCCTTTGACCAATCATCACAGGGCTGATGGAGATGCACGAGCCACATTGGAACTTTTCAAACTGTTGATCTCAAAAGATACCGAAAATGAGATCATTCAAAAGCAGCATGATGAGTCCAATGCGAAAACCTATATCAACAAGATTAAAGAGCTTACCCAGGATCTTCCGAATGAAAAAGGGTTTGTTTATTTTCAGGATGAAGTTGGACGAATTATTTTTTCTGATTATGTGCAGGATATCAACAAGTATTCAAAAAAAATGTTCAATTCCAAGTCAAAGAAATGGGAGCCGATCCAGAGAGATGTTGAGCAGATTAATTTTGAACTTACCGGAACAGATATTATTGCGAAGCTGATCCTGAATTCTAAAAATATTAAAAAGAAAGAAGTTTTACCTTTTGGACTTTATTTTAGGAACGGGAAATATATCGTTGAAAAAAATCAGCTCAATAAAACAGAAAAGCCGGTTTTAAAATTCAGATCATTTACACAGGGTACAAAAGCCGTTCAGTTTATTAATTCTCATGAAGAATACAATGATTTTTCTGTATTAAAACATAAAATTGATTTCAAAAAAAGAAATGAATTGTGGCTGGGTGCCGGAAGAAAATTAGGTGAGAAATTATTTTTGATTATTGAAAACGGGAGGGTAATGTCTTTTGGTTTTTATGAGCTGTTTACACAGATTCAGACGCTGAGTAAGCTTGCCAAATTAAAAATTGATCTTCCTTTATCTTCTACGGATCTGAACAACGAATTGCAGCTGGCAATGCTGCGTGGTGACTTTGAGACACTGCCTTTGCCAAAATAACGGAAGAATTTAGACTGTATAATCTTTTATAAAAAAGAAGATGCTTTTCAAATCAATTTTCTTAAAATAAAAAATAAATAGTATTTTTGTAAAAAATAAAACGAAGCAATGCAAAATTTTAAACAAATTAAAACTGGAAAAAAGGGAGCTGTAAAGTTCTCTAAGGTTTGGAATATTTAAAAGAGTTGTCTTGCATAAAAATAATTAATGTGGCAGACTCTTTATCTAAGAATCTGCCTTTTTTTATGTTAAAATGAAATTATGAATTCAAAAGAATTATTAAAGATTGCCAATGAGTTTGGCACCCCGGTGTATGTTTACGATGCTGAATCCATCAAAGTTCAATATGAAAAACTTACATCTTCTTTTTTAAAACACACAAAGTTTTTCTATGCTGCGAAGGCATTGACAAACATCAATATTTTGAAGTATGTCAAGAACTTGGGTGCTTCTTTGGATTGTGTATCTATTAATGAAGTCAAACTTGGACTGAAAGCAGGATTTCCGAAAGAGAAAATATTGTTTACTCCAAATTGTGTTGACTTAGCAGAAATAGAAGAGGCAATGGCTTGTGGAGTTCATATAAACATTGATAACATTTCTATTCTTGAGCAATTCGGGAATAAATACGGAAATACATATCCGATTTTAGTAAGGATCAACCCGCATATTTTTGCTGGTGGTAACTATAAAATTTCAACAGGACATATCGACAGTAAATTTGGTATTTCTATTCACCAGGTTCGTCACATAGAAAGAGTGATGAAATCTACCAACCTGAATGTGGAAGGACTTCACATGCATACAGGAAGTGAAATCAAAGATCCTGATGTATTTCTTCAGGCTTTGGATATCATGCTGGAGCTTTCTGAGCATTTCCCCAACCTGAAATATCTTGATATGGGAAGTGGCTTCAAAATTCCTTATCAGGACAGCGAAGAGGAAACTGACGTTAAAACTTTAGGTAAAAAAGTAGAACACGTTTTAAGCGAATTTTCAAAAACAACGGGGAAAAAATTCGAGTTATGGTTTGAGCCTGGGAAATTCCTGGTAGGAAAGAGCGGCTATCTATTGGTGAAAGCTAATGTGATTAAGCAGACTACCGCTACAGTTTTTGTAGGTGTTAATTCTGGATTTAACCACCTGATCCGTCCGATGTTCTACGATTCTTACCACACGATTGAGAACTTATCTAATCCAAAGGGAGCGGAAAGAATCTATACTGTAGTAGGAAACATTTGTGAAACAGATACATTCGCATGGGACAGGAAGCTGCATGAAGTGAGGGAAGGGGATGTCCTTGCTTTCCATAATGCAGGAGCTTACGGGTTTGAAATGAGTTCTAACTTCAACTCAAGATTGAAACCTGCAGAAGTATTATTCCTGAATGGAAAAGCTCACCTGATCCGTAAAAGAGATGAATTTGAAGATTTATTAAGAAATCAGATCGAAGTAGTGATCTAAAGACTTAAAAAAATATATATAAACGGCTGTCTTTTGGATAGCCGTTTTTCTTTTACCGGAAAATACGGTACTATTTATCCAATATAAATACTGCAAGATTTTTTGCTTTTGTTTTAAAGGGATTTTGTCTTTGTGTTTAACAGATGTTTAAATCCAAAGAACCTTGCGGATTTTGCCTGAAAATAATAATTCTTTTCTTCCCAAGAACCTATAAAGTCTGATCATGAATTTAGGAACCTTTAACATTGAAACCCTGCGGAAGTTCCAATTTAATTAGTTAATTTTGATAGAGATATAGAGGCTTATCTTTATATCCATTACTATTTTTCATAGAAAAACAACCACCAAAACATATTAATTATGGCTAAAAATATAGCAGAGCAAATTGTAGAAATGCTCGAAAGTGCTAATGTGAAAAGAATTTATGCAGTAACGGGTGACAGCCTTAATCATCTTAATGTAGCTGTTAAGAAAAGCAGTATTCAATGGATCCATGTACGGCACGAGGAAGTGGGAGCCTATGCGGCGGCGGCTGAAGCCGAGCTGGATGGTTTGGCGGTATGTGCGGGCAGTTGTGGTCCGGGACATGTCCATTTGATCAATGGGGTGTATGAGGCGCACCGGTCTCATGTTCCGATGTTGGTCATAGCTTCCACTATTCCCAGTGAAGAAATGGGAATGGATTACTTTCAGGAAACCAATACGATAAAGCTATTTGATGACTGCAGTTATTATAATCAGATGATTACAAGACCGGAACAGGTGCAGAGAACTATTCAGACAGCCATTCAGCATGCAATCTCTAAGAAGGGAGTTGCAGTAATAGGGCTTCCGGGAGATGTCTCTGAACTGGACGCGGAAGAAACAACTACCTCTACCCAAATATTTAGGACTAATCCCGTTATACGCCCTTCAGATGAAGAGCTGAAGCGTTTAGCTAAACTGATCAACGAAAGCAAAAAAGTAACCCTGTATTGCGGAATTGGAGCAGCAGGAGCAAGCACAGAAGTAATAACATTATCTGAGCTCTTAAAAGCTCCTGTAGGATATTCATTCCGTGGAAAAATGGATATTCAGCCTAATAATGCTAATGAAGTAGGGCTTACCGGGCTCTTAGGATTTCCATCAGCGTTTCACGCAATGCATGAAGCAGAGCTGGTTATCCTTCTCGGAACAGACTTTCCTTATCAGAAATTCATGCCTTTAAAAAATAAAATCGTGCAGATAGACGAGAGCCCGGAGAGGCTGGGCAGAAGAGCGAAACTGGAATTGGGGCTCACAGGAGATATAAAAGAGACAATTCTTGCTTTGCTTCCTTTGCTGGACGAGAAAACAGACGTTCATTTTCTTAATGAGCAACTGGCATTTTACGAAAAAGTAAAAGAGAACCAGTTAGAATACGTCAAAGACTATGGTAAAGAGAATGCAATTCAGCCGGAGTATGTTGCACATACTTTAGACCGGCTTGCTGATAAAGATGCTATTTTTACCGTAGATACAGGAATGTGTTGTGTGTGGGGTGCCAGATTTATTACCGGAACCGGAAAAAGAAAAATGCTGGGATCTTTTAATCATGGATCAATGGCTAATGCAATGCCTATGGCTATTGGTGCTGCTCTTTCACATCCGGAAAGACAGGTTATTGCAATGTGTGGAGATGGAGGACTGTCGATGCTTTTGGGAGACATGGCAACCATTTTTCAGTATAAGCTTCCCGTGAAGCTCATTGTATTCAATAACAGGACGCTAGGAATGGTAAAACTTGAAATGGAAGTAGGCGGAATGCCGGATAATGAAACAGATATGATCAATCCTGATTTTGCAATGGTTGCCCATGCAATGGGATACCCTGGGAAAAATGTGCACCTACCTGAAGACGTACAAAGTTCTATAAAAGAATGCCTGGAGCATAACGGACCTTACCTCTTGAATATTTTCACAAATCCTAATGCCTTGGCGCTCCCTCCCAAAATTGAATTTGAACAGGTTATGGGAATGACGAAATCTATGGCACAGCTCATGCTTGGCGGAAAAATGGATGAGGTTTTTGAAACAGTGAAAAGTAATTATAAGCATATCAAAGGCCTGTTGTAAAATGATGGTCCTACAAAAGAGATAAAATCACCATATTTTTAAAAACTTCACATCTGATGTGAAGTTTTTTTTTCCTATCAATGAGGTAAATATTTACCTTTGCTAATAATTAATACTAGCTAACAAAATTATGAGAACGATATTTTTATTCTTAGCCCTATGTGTTGCCAATTTTTCCTTTGCACAGGACCAGGAAGATAGAGATGATTCTTTTATCAGAGACAGCAACAAGAATCTTTTAAAGATAGATATCAAGGAACCCTTTATGCAGGTTGCTGTTAAATGTAATGACTTTAGGCCCGCGGGCTTTGAAGGAGGGGTGGCAGCGTATAAAAACATATTGAATAAATATATGTATGCCTATCTGAATTCGGATTTCTATGCATTGTCAGGAGATTTTACATTCACATTAACTATTGATGCTAAAGGAAAAGTAATTGATGTTACAGGAGTGCCTAAGGTGGAGAATAGCAAGGTTTTCTTTGATGATATGCAATATGTTGTAAGAAGAATTAAGAAAAACTGGACTCCTGCGTCATGTGGCGGACAGCCTGTATCTTCACAGATGAAAATTAAAATGAGCTTTTCATCCATATCTACAGATATTGATTAATCCATGAAAAAATATCTTTTAATTTTACCTTTATTACTTTTAAACGGTAGGGGTTTTTCGCAGGAAGCAAAGGCTCAGATTCAAACTCAAAATGGAGAAAATTTCCAGAAAGCAGAATTTCCAGGTGGAGATGATGCCTTTCGGAAAGAATTTCTGAATATGGTACATGCCTATATTGATGTTGCTTTATATGCCATTCAGGGACAAGTGACTTTCCTGTTTAATATCAATTCAAAAGGGAAAATTGATAAAGTAGATATACTTCCAAGATTCAGAAATGATGAAACATTTATTGATGATATGAAGTTCGCTCTTAAAAAGGTAAAAGGAAAGTGGACTCCAGCTACAAAGAATGGCATCCCCGTTGATTCTAAACTTATCATGAAAATCAATTTTCAGAATAATGTCTATGACCATGATTAAAAAATGATTGAAAATCATTTTGGCCCTTTTCGGAAAATTAGAATGAAGTCTTCTGAGAATTGTTCCACGTGATATGTCTATACGAGACTTAAAACAATCGAAGTTTTGTATTTCTGCAGCCATTCTACATCTTATATATACTAAAATAACTAATTAAAAAACTATATACTATTGAATAACTTTAATTGGGGGGGTAAGAAAATCCTCTTTATTTTGTGCCTTGCTTTTGCATCTCAAAACAAAGCACAAGTTCTAGATGAATACCCCCGAAATCAGAATTTTTATGAAGGCGGCCTGGTCAATTTTTATAAAGAGGCTCATGAATATATTGTCAACAATAAACTGAAAGAGTGTGATGAAAATGAGATTTATCAGCCAAGAATCTTAGTTACAAAAGAAGCAGGAGTAAAGCTGGTTAAAGATTTTGACACCATAAATATTGCAAAGAACAAGTGTGCTTACAACCTATCCAAAGAAGTTATAAAAAACCTTGTCCATTGGAAAGCAGCTGAAGTAAAAGGAGGTAAAATAGGAGCTGTTGCAGAATTCATTATTTATCCTAAAGATCTGATGAGCAATTATAGATCAGGATATAATGCCAATGCTTTTGTGAGGCCGGCTGAATATGCAGGAGGAAAAAAAGAATTTAATAAAGATTTTCATGATAACTTTATGGTATTGTTCGAAGATTACCATATCAACGGAAAGATAAATCTGGAATTCTATATCAACAAGGAAGGGCATATTGTAAATCCAAGATTTTATCCGGAGGTCAATAACCGAAGTTTTAATATGGATTTCCTGAGAACACTTGCGAGAATGAAAAAAGTGTGGAAGCCAGCTCTGTATGCTAGCCTTCCTATAAAACAAAGGATTGCAATCCCAATAGATTTTTCAATAACATTCAGAGAAGATAGATAGCCCTGACATTCTGTCACAATATTTTGTATCTTTGCAGACTTATTTGTTCGTAATTTAAAATTCACGGAAAAATTCTCTGTGTTTTAATCCCGAACCTAAATTGATTATCGTGCAGGAAAAATATATTGACGAAACAAAACAAGGCGAAGCTTTTGCTATTGCTGAAAAACCTGAGAATTCTAAAAAATTGTTTTTAGAAAGCTATGGTTGTCAGATGAACTTCTCTGATTCTGAAATCGTTGCATCTATTCTTAATGAACAGGGGTACAATACGACGATGAAAGTAGAAGAAGCAGACCTTATTTTGTTAAATACCTGTTCCATTCGTGAGAAAGCGGAACAGACTGTAAGAATGCGTCTTGCCCAGTTCAAAAATCTAAAGAAAGAAAGACCGGGCATGACGGTAGGAGTGCTGGGATGCATGGCGGAAAGGCTAAAAACTAAATTCTTAGAGGAAGAACAGCTTGTTGACCTCGTTGTAGGTCCGGATGCCTATAGAGATTTGCCTAACTTATTGAAAGAAACTGAAGATGGTAGAGATGCTATTAATGTCATTCTTTCCAAAGAAGAAACATACGCTGATATTAATCCGGTACGTTTAGGCGGGAATGGAGTGACTGCTTTTGTAACCATTACCAGAGGTTGTGATAATATGTGTACATTCTGTGTAGTCCCTTTTACCAGAGGAAGAGAAAGAAGCCGGGATCCACATTCCATTCTTGACGAATGTAAAGATCTTTGGAATAATGGGTATAAAGAGATTACCCTTTTAGGGCAAAACGTAGACTCTTACCTGTGGTATGGAGGAGGTCCTAAGAAAGATTTCGCAAAAGCTTCTGAAATGCAGAAGGCTACAGCTGTGAATTTTGCAAACCTGCTTGATTTGGTGGCTAAAGCTGTTCCTGAAATGAGAATCAGGTTCTCAACTTCAAATCCTCAGGATATGAGCCTTGATGTATTCAGAATGATGGCAAAGCATAATAATATTTGTAAATATGTACATCTTCCTGTACAAAGCGGAAGCAATAATATGCTTGAAGCGATGAACAGACAGCATACCCGCGAAGAGTATCTGGACTTGATCAGAAAGGCCAAAGAAATAGTTCCTGACGTATCTTTTTCTCAGGATATGATTGTTGGGTTCTGTAATGAGACCGAAGAGGATCACCAGGATACTTTAAGCCTGATGAAAGAAGTAGAATATGACTACGGATATATGTTTGCGTACTCAGAAAGGCCGGGAACTCCTGCTCATAAAAAAATGGAAGATAATATTCCTGCCGATGTGAAACAGAGACGCCTTGCTGAGGTGATTGATTTACAGCGTGAGCTTTCCAGAAAGAGAATGGAATCTTATGTTGGAAGAACGCACCAGATTCTGATTGAAGGAACTTCCAGGAAAAATGAAAATCAATGGAAAGGAAGGAATTCTCAGAACGCAGTATGTGTTATTGATAAGATTGAAGGGCAGAAAGTGGGTGACATTTTGGATGTTTTTGTTTATGACAATACCCAGGGCACACTTTTAGGGAGGCTGACAGAATAAAATAAAGTTTTGATCAAAGCGGTTTATTTCTTTACCCTGTTTTCTTCTGTCTTGATTTCCTGTCAGGTGGAAAAAAATAGTAATAAATATCCCAATACCGTAGGAGATATTGAATTTGATGGAAAACCGGATGATATTGATTTTAAAAAATGTGGAGCAGGAAAAGACGCTCCCTTTAGTTTTCAGTATTATCAGGGGACAAAAGGGTTTGATTATAAAGGAGAGAAAATTGCCATTGTTGAAAAACTTAAAAAAGAAAATATATACTCTAAAAAGAAGATCTATGGTTATATTACCGTAAGATTTTTAGTAAATTGTGAAGGAAAAACGGGGTTATTCAGACTGAAAGCTATGAATTCAGATCTGAAGGATGACGTTTTAGATGAAGAAGTTGAGAATAAACTGCTGAAATTTACAAAATCATTGGATGGGTGGCAGCCCAAGGATATCAAAGGTTTCAAAGTAGATTACTATCAGTATTTAACCTATAAAATTGAAAATGGAAAAGTTTCAGAGGTATTACCTTAGCTTTTTGTTACTTATAGTTTATACCAATACTATTGCACAGGTTAACTGTAATGCAGTAGAGGGAGAGGACTGCAAAAAAGCGTGCGAGTTATACAACTGGGCTTCATACTTACAAGGTTCAGGAGAATCTCAGGAAGGCTTTGATAAAGCCATTGGGCTATGTCCGGATTTCTCCCATGCTTATATGGAGAAATCAGTTCCATATCTTAAAAACGGAGATTTTGTAACCTGGAAAGTACTTATAGATAAAGCTGTTGATTTAGATCCTAAATTGTATCTGGGCTACAGAGGCTGGTGTAAATTCCAGTTTCTGCGTGATTATAGCGGAGCTATCCAGGATTTAGAAGAATTAAAGAAGTACTATCCTGAAGACTTAGGAAGATCTCAAAACGGAGATTATAATCTGGATGTAGTGAGAGCTATGTCTTACAGTGCTTTAGGAAAGAAAGGAAAAGCTGCAGGAATAATAGAAAGGCTGCTGGCAGCAAGAGGTTATGTCAAAGGAATGTTTGACCATTACCAGCTGGGAGTGACTTATTTCGAACAGGGAAAATATGACAAAGCCCTGGAAAATTTTGAAAAACAAAGCAAAGAATACAACTTTGCTGAGAACATATACTTTAAAAGTAAAGTTTCTAAGATCAGAAACAAAGATTATTTGGATTTAAAAACGTTGGCACTTAGAACGTATGATGAAGGAAAAACGATGAAAGACATCTACACCCATCATTTTAACAAGGTCTACAGACAACAGATAGAAGAGCTGTAGATTATTATTAAATCAATAATCAAAAATTTACTTATGAGCAATGAGCTGCAAAATATAAAAAACCGTTTCGGAATTATCGGGAACTTTCCGGCACTTAACAGGGCCCTGGAAAAATCAATTCAGGTCGCTCCCACAGATATTTCCGTTCTTGTAATAGGAGAAAGTGGAGTGGGAAAAGAATTTATTCCGAAAATTATCCATTCAGAATCCAGAAGAAAACATCAGCCTTATATCGTTGTAAACTGCGGGGCCATCCCTGAAGGAACAATAGATTCCGAACTTTTCGGGCACGAAAAAGGAGCCTTTACAGGAGCTACGGCTACCAGAAAAGGATACTTTGAAGTGGCAGATGGAGGTACAATCTTCCTGGATGAGGTGGGAGAACTACCGCTACAGACGCAGGTTCGCCTTTTAAGGGTGTTAGAAAGTGGTGAATTTATGAAAGTGGGTTCTTCACAGGTGCAGAAGACCAACGTCCGAATTGTAGCGGCTACCAATGTTAATATGATGAAAGCGATCCATGACGGAAGATTTCGTGAAGATTTATATTACCGTTTGAACACCGTTCAGATTGATATGCCTCCTTTAAGAGAAAGAAAAGGAGATGTTCATCTGCTGTTCAGAAAGTTTGCAATAGATTTTGCTGAGAAATACAGGATGCCTGAGCTTGAATTGGAACCTAGTGCTGTTCACTATATTGAAAACTACCCTTTCCCGGGAAACATCCGACAGTTAAGAAATCTTGTTGAGCAAATGACTGTTGTGGAAAGGAACAGAAGGATAACAGCAGAAAAACTGGCTGAGTATATCCCGATGGAGACCCACCTTCCAATGGTGGTGAATACTCAGAATATATCCAAACAGAATGACTTTGGAAGCGAAAGAGAAATCATGTATAAAATTCTTTTCGATATGAGGAATGATATTAATGATTTAAAATCCTTAACTTCGGAATTGATCAAAAACAGAGGCGCAGGAGATCTAAGCAGTCAGGAAAAAAACCTGATCAACAGGATTTATACCCCTGAAAGCCAGCCTCAGGTAAGTTCAGGGTCTTTATTATATTTTGAAAATAACAATGATGCACCGGCTGTTCAGACCCCTACAATCATGTCGGCACCTGAAGATAGCTACGAAGACATTGAGGATATTGAAGTAGAAGAAAACAGACCCGAGTCTCTTTCTCTTCAGAACAATGAAAAAGACTTGATTATCAAAGCATTGGAGAAGCATAAAGGCCGCAGAAACAGAGCGGCAGATGAATTGGGAATCTCACAAAGAACATTATACAGAAAAATAAAACAGTATAATCTGGAAGATTAGATGAATATCTAGACCTTTAAATAATTCCGGAATTTAATTATACGAAATAAGTGAAAAATGAATATTAATATCAAAAATATTAGTCTGAAGCAGTCAATGGTAGTTGGAGTGCTTTTTGCGCTGCTGGGAGTTTTAAACTCCTGCTATAGCTTTACAGGATCCTCCCTGAAAGATGAAAAGACTGTTCAGATCAATGAGTTTCCTAATAATGCATCTCTTGTAAACCCGGCACTGGCACAACAGTTTTCTACTGATATTCAGAACAGGTTTCTCCAGAGAACAACGTTGAAGGGAACCAAAGAAAATCCTGATATTCTGATAGAGGGGGAAATTACAGACTATACAATTACCCCAACCACGATAAGTTCCGGTACACAGACCAATTCTGCGGGAGGAGTAGTGCAGCAGGCTCAGAATAAACTTACGATCACAGTAAAAGTGCATTATGAAAATAAACTGCATCCGGAGCTGAGTTTCGACAGAACTTACACTGATGAAGCTGCTTTCAACAGTAACTTATCACAGAGTGATATCGAAACCTCACAGGTGAAAATTGTTACCGAGAGAATTATTAATAAGATATTTAACGACATTGTAGCGAATTGGTAAGATGAATCCGAGAATTTTAGAATTAATAAAAAATCCGAAAAATATTCAGTTAGAAGACCTTGGTCTTTTGAAAGAAGAGATTCACACTTTTCCTTATATCCAAAATATCAGGGCACTTCATCTGTATGGGGTGCATCTGTATGAAAAAGAAAATTATCAGAAAGAATTATCTGTTACTGCGGCATATACCACAGATAAAAAAATTCTTTATCAACTGATCAACGGAAAAATAAAACAGGAAGAGAAAGTAGAAGTGCAGCCTGCCAAACCAGCTGATAAAGCAGTACAGCAAGCTTATAAAAATAAAAGCTTCCCGATTAAAAGAGAAGACGAAATTCCTTCGGAGCAACAGAAGGAAGAGGAAAGTGTCTGCTTATTATCCACTTCAGAGGAAATTCTCCCTATCTATGTGAATGGGGAAAGAAACAGAATCCTGTTTGAAGGAGAAGAAAACTTTTTGGAAGACAAAAACTCTGAGACTATAGATATTGAATCTACTTTGGAATCAGGTACTTTAATCACTCAAAAAGCTGAGCCCGCAACAGAACCTGAGCTGAATGAAAAGGAAGAAACACAAGCAGAAATAGAAGAAAATGGCGGTGAAGAATTTACTTCAGAAACCATTATTAACGAAGATGAAATTTCATCAGAACCGGAGGAAGAAAAAATAGTAGAAGAAGAGAATATAAGCTTTGAAGAAACAGAAGCAATATTGCCGGAAGTTACTATTGAAGAAAATACCAGCGAAAAATCTACAGAACCTGAAGCAGTATCTGAAAATGAAGATATCCGTTCTGTAGAAGTAGAACAACAGGTACAGGAACCCGATGCAGAAGTCAGTTTCCATGGTACAGAAGCCTTCCTGCCTGATGTAAAAATAGAGACCAGTAACGAAGAACTTGCGGAGACTGCAGAAGTCTCTCAACCGAATGTCAATAAGCATGAGGATGAAATGCGACGCCTTATCGAAGAGGTTGAGAAAAAGATGAAGGAAGCGAAATCTGCTCCTGAACACGAAAAAGTGGAAACAGAACCTGTGCCTGATCACGAAATCAGTTTTGCAGAAACGCAAAGCTTTCATTTTTGGTCAACCAGTGAAGAATCTATCCCATCAGAGGAAGTAAAAACAGAGGCAGAACCGGAAGAAATTACAGAAATAAAAGAATCTGTAAGAACTGATGATTCTAAAGAAGAGATCGGAGGCAAAGAACTTCCTGAAGTTCAGTCTACATGGAAACCAATGAGTGTTGAATCCAATGTTCCGGATTCTTTAATCAACAAATCAGCTGAAGTTTCAACTCCTCCGGTAGCAGCTTCTATAGAAGAAACTACGGTGGTGGCTGCTGAAGAAGTGAAAAAAGAAAACCAAGAACCGGAAATTGCCGAAGAAACTCTTTCTGAAGAGATTTTACCTGCTGCAGATCCTGTTTCGAAGCTTGCCAATGATCACGCTGAGAATAATGAAGCCCTGAAAGAATCTCCTGGGACCATTGCCACAAAAGAAGATGAGGTAGCTGTAATGAATGTTTCATTCTTTGGAACAGACATTTCAAGCCTCAGCGTCCAGGAAAAAGAAAATAAAGATAAAGAGGAGTCTGTAAAAGAAGAAACAGCACAAGAGGCTATGATGAAAAAGACAACTCAACCTCCGGCAGACAGCAATGTCCCCGGATTTATCAATACATGGCAAAGCTGGCTGAAAATCGACAGAATAGAAGAGGTGGAAAAAGTAAAAGTGGAGATTAAGGAGAAAGCAATTGAGACTTTTATTGAAAATAATCCTAGAATCAGTCAGTTAAAAGAGGAAAGCACCTATGTCGTTAAAGAGAAAAATGATGATATTTCCCACTTGATGACAGAGACTTTGGCCAAACTTTATTTTGAACAGAAACTTTATACGAAAGCAATAAAGGCATTTGAAATATTGATTAAGAAAAACCCTGAAAAGAAAGACTATTTCAAATCAAAAATTCAGGAAGTCAAAGATTTCAGAAGTAAAAACTAAATAAAAAGGTACAGTGTTTTGAGACTGTACCTTTTTTATTTTAAATCTAGAGCGTCCCTTTTCTGCGCTGTATTTTTTTCAATGCTCTGCGACCGAAGACAATGATGAGAATCAACAAAACAATTGAAGCAATGGCTGCAACAAAAGGAAGTGCTATAGCTAGAACAGACATAATCCCTGCTCCGGCTGTTTCAGTAGTTCCTACTACAGAATTTCCCAATCCACCAGTCGTAGCAGTAGAAGCTGCCCGTATTCCCGCAAAGCCTGTACTTATGGTAGCTGCCGTTCCTCCGCCTGCAATCAGTGCTAATGCCCATTGAGGAAAAGTTCCCAATTCAGCAAACTGACTGGCAAATAAAATAGAACCCGCCACAGTAGCCATAGGAATAGAAATAGTGTCCAGTAAATGGTCTATAAAAGGAATATAATAGGTAAGAATTTCTGCAACCGTTGCGATTCCTGTTGTGATAAGAGCAGGAAGGCCGGCAAGCCATTCAAAGTGTTCATTCATGGGAAGCCAGTGAAAATAAGAAGCCAGACTTACAATGAACATGGGAAGAAAGACCCGGAAGCCTGTAGCCGCAGCCAGCCCAATACCGATGAATGCGCTCAGTATATAGGACAAATAGGGAATATTGTCTAACATATTAATTTTCAGATTTATTGTTTTCCTTAAAAATACAAAAACTATCCGAAGAATTAATAGAAATTTCAGCTCATAAAAACTTTCACATCCATTTCCATCACTAGAGTTTATCCTCCCTGTAAAATGGGATTAATATTATACACCATTATTGATGAAGGATTGATACAGGAGAGTGAAATTATCCTGATGTATCTAAGCCTGTTTTTTCTGCGCCTCACAAAGCTTTATAAACTGTGCCTCTACCTCCTGATACTTTTGAGGCATTACAGGAGAGACCCAGAATAACATTGCCATCGTCTTTTCTCCAAAGGACTGCCGGAAGAGTTCCTTGTTAAGGCGGTAGCATTCTCTCAGTAATCTCTTTATACGGTTTCTGTGTACCGCTCTCTTGAAATATCTCTTAGAAACCGAAACTCCAAATCGGGTAGCTTCTATAGGAAGGGTGGGCTTATCTTTCAGAATGATGATTCTGAGATTTCCACATGTCTTCCATTTACCCTTGTCAAAAAGTAAACTGATCTCAGTGTTTTTTTTAAGCTTTTCCGCTCTGGAGTATTGGAAATTCTGCATTAATCTTTTTTTACTAAATAATTGATTACTTCAGCAGCAGCATACAGACCAAAAATAGCCGGAATGAAGCTTACCGTTCCATAAAAAGATCTTTTATAATTTGCCCCGTCCGTCATTTTCAGACTTTCTTCATTTTGAAGCTCATTAGAAAAAACACATCTGAAACCTTTATTGATGTTTTCCTTTTTTAATCTTTTTCTTATCTGTCTTGCAAGAAAGCAGTTTTGTGTTTTACTGATATCCCTTACCATTACTTTGCTTGGGTCGCTTTTACCACCCGCTCCCATAGAACTGATAAGTTTTATCTTTTTCCTTTTAGCGGCTTTTATCAGACATAATTTGGGAGTTACACTGTCAATACAGTCAAGAACATAATCAAACTTAGCAGAATCTAAAACTTCTTCCATTCTTTCAGGATTTAAAAACTCATTTATCTTCACCAGTTTGATTTGTGGGTTGATATCAAGAAGCCTTTCAGCCACCACATCCACTTTGTGCTTTCCAACAGTAGAGTGCAGCGCGGGAAGTTGTCTGTTGATATTGGTAATATCTACCGTATCTCCATCCACAATCGTCATATTTCCCACTCCTGCTCTAGCAAGGAATTCCGCAGCAAAAGAACCTACACCTCCTAAGCCTATCACCAGCAGATTAGCTTTGATCAGCTTCTCTAATCCCTCTTCTTTTATTAGCAGTTCAGTTCTTTCCAGCCAGTATTTATCCATTTCTTATCGTGTGTAAATTTTCTAAAATTTGTTCGTTGAGTTGTTCCAAAGAAATCGCCCTTATTTCAGAAACTTTCAGGTACAATTCTTCGATGTTAAAATCCTCATTGTCAGTTTCTAAAAAGATTTTGTCCAACGGGGTGTCTTTTAAAATATTCTGCAAAGATAAATTATACAAAACAGCTTTCCCAAAACTCAGATAAAAATTATTGGACAGAAGGTCTTCTGCAATTTGTCTTTTCTTATTGAAACCGTGGATGATCATAGGCTGTTCAGCCTTCTTCTTAAAAGAAATAACCTCATAAAACTTTCTGACACAATGAATAATAATAGGTTTCTTTACCTCATTGGAAATCATTATTTGTCTTAGAAAAACTTCTTCCTGAATACTCTGGTCAATAGGAACAAGAGAATCTAATCCACATTCCCCGATAGCAAAACAGTTTTTAAACATCATACTTTTCATCCAGCTCAGCTGTATATCAATAGTATTAATATCAATATCATTAGGGTGAATCCCTATGGAATAAGAGAAGTCAGGCGGAATTTGTTCAATATCCAAATTGTAAATTCCGTTGCTGATATATTTCTTATGATGATGAAAATCAAAAAAATCCATTTTCAAAAATAGGACTTTCTACAATTAATTTAAAATTATTAAACGATCGTTTATAAATGTGTTAAAAATTTCTTAACTTTACTCAAAGTGCACTCTATGAAAAAAAAATTTACGGACAAACAGATTCATATACTTGATATCGCGGAAGAGCTGATTGCAAAAAAAGGATATGAAGGTACATCTGTGAGAGACATATGTTCCAAAGCCAATATTAATGTGGCAATGATCTCTTACTATTTTGGTTCCAAAGAAAAAATGATGTCTTATCTCTATCAGTACAGAGTATTGAAAACCAGAGAGAACTTTTCAGAATTTGCAGATACAATCAAAGATGGGAAGCCGGAAATGCAGATGCGTGAAATGATAAAATATATTGTTTCTCAGTTATTTAAGTATAATTATTTCCATGGGTTTGTAACGCAGGAGCTTCGTCATACAGAAAACCTGAAAGATGAATTGCTTGATTTTTACCAGCTATTTGTAAAAAAACTGGATGAAGTTATTAAAAAAGGAGTGGCTTCCGGAGTTTTTACCTTCACTCCAAAACCCGAAGATATTCTTACCATGATCATCGGATCCACCCTATTTGTGATCAGAAATAAAAACTTTTATGAGCTCTATGTCCCTAGCAAAAATGAAGAAACCTATACAAAAGAAGCCGAAAAAAAAGTGAGAATGAACCTTTTATTGAGTGTTTTTGCAATTTTAGGATACGCTGCAGACTAAAATTACGTTAAATATTCATAAAAAAAAATCTATTGGCAAAAAAGTTATATTTTTGCAAATTAGTAAATCGGCTGTGTAATCCGTAAACTGTTGAATTTTTTATATGAAAAAATATATTTTAGGTCTTTTTGCTGTAGCGGTAATTTCATCTTGCGTAAGCCAGCAGGAAAAAGCAATGAGAAGTGCTGACAAAGAGTTTATCTTAAAAGCAGCTAATGAAAATTTCGCTAAGAAAAAGTGGAAAAACGCATTGGCTCTTTATGACAGACTTGCAAATCTGGTAGCAGGAACAGATGATTTTCCTAACGTAGGTTTTAATACTGCCTATGCCAATTATTATGATAAAAGTTACAAGTTGGCAGGTCACCAGTTTAAAAATTTTGCAGTTAGTTTTCCAAAAGATCCAAGAGCAGAAGAGGCTGCTTATATGTCTGCCCTTTGTTATTATGAAGGATCTATGGATTACAACTTGGACCAGTCCAGCACAGAGTTGGCAATCAATGAGCTTCAGGACTTCCTGACTAACTATCCTAATTCTGAAAGATCAAAAAATATTACCCAGCTTATTGATGAGCTTTCTTATAAATTAGAGTTTAAAGCTTATGAGAACGGACGTCAGTACTTTAAAATGGCTGAATATAAAGCGGCTGGAGTTGCCTTAGAAAATGTATTGGAAGACTTTCCAAGTACAAAACTTCGTTCTAAAATTTATGATTATATCATGAAATCGCGTTATGAATTGGCAGCAAAATCAATTTATAGCCTTAAAGAAGAGCGTATTGAAAGTGCACTTACCTATACAAAAATGGTAGAAAAGGAACTTCCTAATACAGAATATTCAAAAACGGCAACAGACCTTAGAGAAAAACTGGAGAAGGAAAAACAACACTTCGCTATCGTTAAGAAAGAAACAGAAGCAAAAATCGCAACTTTAACTGCAAGACAGAAAAAAGAGGCTGATAAGCTGGCAGATAAAAATAAAACTGAGCAGCAAATCAAAGATCAGATCAGTAATGAAAAGCAGGCAAAGCAGATCCAGAGGGATAGTGCAGCACTTCAGACCCCTCCTCCTGCAGCGACTTTCAAAATTCAAAGATAATTCGTAAATTTGTCGTCTTATAAATAAAATAATTTTCTCAAAATGAGTGTAAAAGATACAAAAGCAGAAGTAAATACTATTACTTACGATAAAGATAAGATTGAAGATAAAGTGGGTTCAATCTATGAAGCTATTGTTATCATGGGAAAGAGAGCAGAGCAGATCAATGCGGAGATCCGTACGGAACTTCATAACAAATTGGATGAATTTGCCGTTCACAATTCTACATTAGAAGAAGTTTTCGAAAACAGAGAGCAGATAGAGATCTCTAAGCATTACGAAAAGCTTCCAAAGCCAACTTCAATTGCTATTGAAGAATGGTTAAATGAAGATATCTATTTCAGAAAAACAGAAGACAGAAAATAATCATCTGTGTTTTTATAAATGAAGGTCATAAAGGAATCAGGTTCTTTTATGACCTTCTTTGTTTTAAAGCCTTATTGTGGGAAAAAATAAGTATTTTAGTGTTTCAAAAAATTAAAACTAAATGAGTATTTCCGGTAAAAAGATACTGATCGCCGTTTCTGGAGGAATTGCAGCTTACAAAACTCACTTTCTGATAAGAGATTTTGTAAAAAAAGGAGCCGATGTACAGGTTATTATGACCCCTGATGCTGAACAATTCGTAACGAAACTAAGCCTGTCTACCTTATCCAAGAAACCTGTATATTCAGACTTTTATGGAGATAACGGAACATGGAACAGCCATGTGGAGCTGGCTTTATGGGCAGATATCATGATGATAGCTCCCTGTACTGCTAATACCTTATCTAAAATGGTTCATGGGATGTGTGATAATTTGGTGATTGCCACTTATATGTCTGCGGAATGTCCCGTATTCATTGCACCTGCAATGGACTTAGATATGTATATACATCCGTCTACAAAAAAAAACCTTAAACTTGCAGAAGACTTTGGGCACATTATAATTCCTGCAGAAAGCGGTGAGCTGGCAAGCGGACTGATCGGACAGGGAAGGATGGCAGAACCGGAAACAATTTATACTGCTGTTGAAAACTATTTTACAGGAAATATCCCTGCAAAAAGTCTTGAAGGGAAAACTGTTCTAATTACGGCTGGGCCTACCTATGAAGCCATAGACCCTGTAAGGTTCATCGGAAATCATTCTTCCGGGAAAATGGGGTTTTCTCTTGCGGAGGAAGCTTCAAAAAGAGGGGCAAAGGTTATCCTTATTTCTGGGCCCAGCGCTCAGGTCCTTAAAGATTCGAACGTAGAACTTTATAAAGTAACTTCTGCCAGGGAAATGCTGGCAAAAGTATTCGAGTTTTACGACAAGATAGATATTGGAATTGCAAGTGCCGCAGTAGCAGACTATGCACCAAAGGAGGTGGCGAAGGAAAAGATTAAGAAAAATGATGATAACCTGACTATCGAGTTGGTGAAGAATCCTGATATTCTTAAAACAATGGGAGAAAAGAAGACCCACCAGTTTCTGGTAGGATTTGCGCTGGAAACCCAAAATGAAGAAGAAAATGCAAAAGGAAAACTGGAAAAGAAAAATCTGGATATGATTGTTTTGAACTCCTTGAGGGATGAAGGAGCCGGGTTTAAAAACGATACCAATAAAATCAAAATATTTACCAAAACGGAAAAGAAAGAATTTAACCTGAAGTCTAAAGGAGATGTGGCCAGAGATATTCTCAATTTTGTTGAATCTCAACTTTTAAAATAATTTTAATAAATTTCCGTTCTCAATTTTTAATAGACAATGAAAAAAATTATAAGTTTATTTTTTCTGTTTTTTCTATATACTCAAAGTTTTTCACAGGAATTGTTAGCAACAGTTCAGGTAAACTCTCAGCAGATAGGAGGAAGTAACCAGCAGGCTTTTAAAGCGTTGGAAAAAAGCCTTAGAGACTTTATTAATAACACCAGCTGGACTGGGAAAAAGCTACAGAATTTTGAAAAGATAAAATGTGGGTTTGCCATTGTTATTTCGGAAAGAGATGTCAACAAATTCAAAGGTTCTATTGTAGTTCAGGCTGTACGTCCCGTTTACAATACCACTTACGAAACCCCTTTACTGAACCTTCAGGATCAGAGATTTGCTTTTGAATATATTGAAAATGAGAATCTTATTTTTAATGAAAGACAATTCTCAGGTAAAAACCTTACAGATGTTATCAGTTATTATATTTATCTTATTTTAGGATATGATGCTGATAGTTTCCAGTCTATGGGAGGAACTCAATGGTATGCAAAAGCCCAGCAGATTGCCCAGAACTCACAGAACAGGAACTATGAAGGATGGAATACCATCAATGAGCCAAGAAGCCGAAGCATACTGATCAATGAAATTGTTAACCCCAACTGGAGCCAGCTGCGCTCAACGATATATACTTACCACAGAGCGGGAATGGATAACTTATTCAATCAGGATCAGACTGCAGGAAAGAAAGTGATCTTTGATGCGCTGATGCAGCTGAAAATGTATGAAAATACTTTCCAGCAGGCTTATTTCTTTAATCTTTTTATGGATACGAAAAGTGATGAGATCTTCAATATTTTCAATTCCGGAAACAATGGAGGGCTTATGCTTAATGATTTAAAACAAACTATGATCATTCTGTCTCCTAAAAATATTGAGAATAAGTGGAATAAATGGAAGATTTAAAGAAGGGAAATCCCTCAAAAACATTTTCGTAATTCATTAAAAAAAAACTTACTTTTACAGTTCAAACTCAAATTGGATCATAACCCGGACTATCAATGCTTTCGAGAATTTACATTAAAAACTTTGCCCTGATTGATACTCTCGAAGTATCATTGAAAAATGGTTTGCAGGTAATAACCGGTGAAACGGGTGCAGGGAAATCTATTATTTTAGGAGCACTTCGACTTATTTTGGGAGAAAGAGCCGATGTAAAATCCATTGCCAAAACTGAAGAAAAAAGTGTGGTAGAAACCGAGTTTAATCTCAATAATCAGTTCAAGAAGTTTTTCATTGAAAATGATCTGGATTACGAACTTCAGACCATTATAAGACGAGAAATACTTCCTTCAGGAAAATCAAGGGCATTCATCAATGATGTGCCGGTAACATTAGATATTCTCAAAGAACTTTCTTCTAAGCTTATTGATATTCACTCACAGTTTGAAACCTCCAATCTTTTTACCTCAGAATACCAGTTTAAAATTATTGACGGACTTTCTGAGAACAAAAGGATCATTGAAGAATATCAGCATGAATTTTCCGACTTTCAGAGCATGAAAATGCTGTTGAAGAAATTGAAAACTCAGCTTTCAGAGGCCAATAAAGAAAGCGATTATAAAGAATTTCTGCTGAACGAATTGGAAGAGCTGAAGCTGGATGATGTAGACTACGAAGATATTCAGAATCAACTTTCAATTCAGGAAAATGCAGGAATGATTTCCGAAAATGTGGGTCAGATTTTGTCTCGTTTTCATCAGGAAGAGATCGGTATTCTCTCCTTCTTTAATGAAGCTAAAAGCAGACTTTCAAAAATCTCCGAAGTTTCTACCAGTTTTGCAGAACTAGATGAAAGATTTGAAACCTCTTTTGTAGAATTAAAAGATATCATTTCTGAACTTGAAAACGAAGCTGAAAGAGTAGAAATCAATCCGGAAAATCTATTATATCTTACAGATCTTAATAATAAAATCAATGCTTTATTTCTTAAGCATAGCGTTTCAGACCTCAATGAGCTGATAGAGATCAGAAGCCAGCTGGCCGGAGATCAGAAAGGAGCTTCAGAGCTGGAACTACAGATCGCTGAAACTGAAGAAAATATTACCAGGAAAGAAAAAACACTTCAGAGTTTAGCTGGCAGACTTTCGAAAAACCGTCATAAAAATGTTTCTGTTTTCGTAAAAAAAGCAGAAGGGCTTCTTAAAAAATTAGGTCTTGAAAAAGCGAAAGTTGATATCCAGCTGGAAGACGCGCAGGAATTCAATGCATTTGGGAAAGAAAGCATCCAGTTGCTTTTTCAGGCGAATTCAGGTTTCCCGTTAAAACCCATTCAGACTGCGATCTCCGGTGGTGAAAGATCCAGAGTAATGCTGGCTGTAAAGAAGATTATTGCAGAAAGTGATGAGCTTCCGACCCTTATTTTGGACGAAATTGATACAGGTGTCTCAGGTAAAGTTGCAGAAGAAATCGGAAATCTGATGAGGGAAATGTCTGAGGATATGCAGCTCATTGTTATTTCCCATCTCGCGCAGGTGGCGGCTAAAGGAAATGATAACTATAAAGTTGTGAAACAGGATGTTTCCGGAAAAACGCAATCTACCATCATTCCTTTAAGTGATGCAGAAAAACTGAATGAAATTGCACAATTGCTTTCAGGAAGCAAGATTACTGAAGCTGCTTTAGCACAGGCAAAGGAACTTATCGGGTAGTGATGAATCTTTGGGTTTTATATTTTCCAATTTATTGATGATTTTGTGATGAAATCTGTAACATTTTTTGCATTATACATACTAATGTAAAAAACTAACATATGTTTCTAAAGTTCCTTAGACTGGAAATTAAAAGCTTCTTTCGCGGCAGTTCTTTGGGGATCAATCTTGCCATGAAAATTCTGAGACTTTTCGGGATTTTTTATTTCATGGTGTGCCTCATTGCCGGAGCGTGTATTTCTTTTTATTATGTACAGGAGGAGATGCATCAGAATCCATTAATAATAGCATCAAGATTCTTAATCATTGCCTGGGTTATAGATTTAATTCTAAAATATCTATGGCAGGAAATCCCAACACAGAATATCAAACCTTTTCTTACTCTGAGTATCAGAAAGAATACACTGGTTAATTATATGCTGGCAAAAACATTTCTTTCAGCATTCAGCTGGCTGAGTTCTCTGTTTTTTGTTACATTTTCTATAATGGCTCTGTTCAACGGATATAGTTTCTTTGGAGTATTCACCTGGTTGGTAGGAATCTCAATGCTTCTTTATATGAATAACTTTATCAATATTTTCTTTAATGGTAAAGAGACCGTGGCTTTGTTTGTAGGCATATGCTTTGCTGCAATAGGAGCTTTGGGGTATTATCATATTATTCCGTTACTGTCTTATTCAGAATCTGTTTTTTATAGCTTTTATGATAAGCCTTACTTTGTGTTGATACCTATTGCTTTGTTTGCGGGGCTTTGGTTTGTATGCTTTAAATACCTGCGTCGGGAGTTCTACCTAGATCAGGGACTTGAAGCAAAAAAAGCAGTTGGAAAAACTGAAAATATTGCTTTCCTGAATAAATACGGCGTTACAGGGACATTTATCAATAATGATATTAAAATGCTCAGACGTAATAAGGTGACAAAAGGAATCCTTTTGGGAAGCTTTATGTTTCTTTTTTATGGTTTGCTGATGTATGCCAACGTTATGTATAAAACTCCGGCGATGATTATGTTCATGGGACTTTTTGTAACAGGAGGATTCCAGTTTCTGTTTGGGCAGAGAGTTCCTGCATTTGACAGTTCTTATTACCCTTTAATGATGACCCTGAATGTTCCTTACAAAGAATATATAAAAGCAAAATGGTGGCTCATTAATATTGTAACAGGAATCTCTATAATTATAGCTTTGTTTTATGCCTATTTTGGCTGGGAGATTTATGTTACATTTTTTGCAGCAGGGCTTTACAATATTGGGGTAAACTCTCAATTTACCCTCTGGTCAGGAGCATTCAATAAAAGTCAGATTGATCTAAACTCAAAGGAAAAAAGATTTGGGCAGAAAGGAAGTTTCAACATGATTGCATTACTTCTTCTGATTCCTAAAATGCTCCTTCCAATGGCGGTCTTTGCCATCGTAAAGTATTTCTCGGGAATTACAGCAGCCGTTATCTCAATTGCCGTTTTAGGGTTTATAGGATTCCTGCTCAGAGAGAAGATCTTTGATATCATTGTAAAACATTACAAGAAAGAAAAATACAGTACACTTGAAGCATTTAAAAATAAAGGTTAAGCCATGATCAGTATAAATAATTTATCAAAAACATACGGAACAGCAACGGTTCTGAACATTGAGAATCTTGAAATTCCAAATGGCGAAACATTTGGTCTGGTAGGGAATAACGGAGCGGGAAAAACAACGCTTTTCAGTCTTATGCTCGATTTGATTCAGGCAAGTACGGGGTTTGTAAGCATTGACGGAATTAAAGTAAATGAATCCGAAGTCTGGAAGAATAAAGTTTCAGCTTTTGTAGATGATACTTTTCTCATCGGATATCTTACTCCGGAAGAATATTTTTATTTCATTGGTGAGCTGAGAGGCCAGAATAAAGCTTCTGTAGATGAGTTTCTGAAACCCTTTCATGATCTTTTTAACGGGGAAATTCTTAAATCCGGAAAGTACATCCGTGATCTTTCTAAAGGGAACCAGAAAAAGGTGGGAATTGTAGGAGCGATTATCGGAAACCCGGAAATTATTATTCTTGATGAGCCGTTTGCCAATCTTGACCCTTCCACACAAATCAAACTTAAAAATCTTATCAAAGAATTATCCAAACAGGATGGGGTGACTTTCCTTATTTCCAGCCATGATCTTTCCCACACGACAGAAGTCTGCAACAGAATTGTAGTGGTGAATAAAGGGCTTATTGTAAAAGATATTCAGACCAATCCGGAAACCTTGAAGGACCTTGAACAGTATTTTGCAGATCAGGTTTCAGAAGTGACGATCTAAATGAATCTAGATATAAAAAAGGTCAGGAATATTTCATTTCTGACCTTTTTACTTTTTAATCACACATTCCTATAGGAAGCATGCACATTACAGTCGTTGAGCAGGGGTTATTGATCTGTTCCTTGCAGCAAGCATAGTATCCATTGAAGCCTACAAGATATTGCAGCCTTCCGGAGCATGTAGGTACAGAGCCTCCTCCAGGAAATTGTTTTAAATTTTGTCTGTTTACTTTTTTTAAATTTTTCATGGCTTTGGATTTATAAATTTGGTATTCCTAATGTAAGAAAAATAGAATTAATAGACTGAAATTCAAAATTTTATATACTGATGGAAATATGTGGAGCATTGTTTTAGAGCTTTCACGAGCCATTCCGTTTAAATAAATTTCAAAAAAATATATTTTTCTGTAACTTTTTAAAATATTTGTTGTCTTTAATACAAGAAACAGCATTAGAATGAAACTTTTGTTCGTAAATAAAAAAGAAGATTTGTTGAGCCGCCTGAAAAAACAGGATCCGGTGGCACAGAAGCTTTTCTATGAGAAGAATGTAAAGAAATTCCTAAGCGTAAGCAAGAGCTATGTAAGTGACTTGTATCAGGCAGAAGATTGTCTCATCAAAGCATTCTGTAAGATTTTTAAGCATATTGAAAGTTTCAGAGGTGACGCTAATCTTGAAAGCTGGGCAAGGCGGATTGTTGTTAACGAATGCCTGAACTTTATCAAAAGCCATAAAACGGTTTTTTATCTGGATGAGATTAATCATTCTTTCCAGCAGGATATTCATGATCCGGACATCGCTTTCGACTTTAATGCTCAGGAACTTCTGGACCAGCTTCCGGATGCTTACCGAATGGTTTTCAATCTTTACGTTTTGGAAGGCTATTCTCACCAGGAAATTGCTGATGCTCTGCAGATTTCGGTTGCTGTAAGCAAAACACAGTTGTTTAGAGCAAAAGAAAAACTAAGAAAGATCTATTTGCAACAACAAAAAAAAATGAAAAATGAACACATCTAAAGATAATTTCGAATGGCAGATCAAAAAACAGATCGAGGAAAGAGAAGTTGCCCCTTCCAGAGATCTGTGGTCTGAGATTGAGTGGCAAACCCAAAATAACAAGGCTCCCAAATTAAAGATAAACTGGATATTGGTAGCTGCATGTATTATCCTGACTTTCAGTTTAGGCACTGTTCTGTTGTTCCTTAAAGAGGAACCTTTGGTAGAGCAGCCCAAAATTGTAAAAGAGGTAAAAGAACAAAATGAAGATCAGATCATTACTGAACCAAATAATGATAATCCTGTATTGGCAGCGCAAAACCCTGTAAAAAAAGATATAAAAAATATCCCGTCAAAGGAGAAAACAGAAAAAATAACCGCTATACCGGTGCCAGATAAAAACACTATTCTCACTAAAGAAGGGCTTCCGGCAAGAAAACTGGAAGTAATCAGAATGACCGATCCCAAAATTCTGGCAAAAGCTGATTCCTCAAAAATTCAGGTTAAAAAGAAAAAATATGTGGACCCTTCTGCATTGCTTTTCTCAGTAGAACACAAAGATGTGATCGAAAAGACCAAGGATGGGAGTAATGTGGCTACAATAGAACTCAATAGAAACTAATTTATTTAAAATTTAAAAATTAATAATATGATCAAGAAATTTATCCTGATGGGATTGGTGTGTCTTTTCTCGTCCTCATTTTACGGGCAAAAGACATTCAATATCAATCTTGCATCTAAAAAAGATACGGAGGTAAGTCCTATCGTAAAAGATAAAATTGAAGAGTATGCTGGCCAGATTAATGCTATCATTCAGGAAGAGAAAAAGCTCATGGAAGCAGAGTTGTTGAATCTTCAGTCTAAAAATCTGGATAAAACTGAATTTGACAAGCAAAAGGCTCAGATCGCAGACCGCTATTCAGAGAAAATAGATAAAAGGATTGAGGAACTTGGGTTTGATCTTGATGGAGTCATTCAGAAGCAGGTAAGATATTCTCTTCTCAATACGGATGCTGCATCTAAAGAGGAGCTTAAAGCAAAGCTTCTGAAAAAATTCCGCCCCAGCAGAAGTATTACAGGATACTTTTCTTACGGAATTATGACAATGACGAACAGCCTTCAGGATAATGATCTGGATAAAAATATTGGATATTCTAATAATTTGGAATTCGGCTTGAAACTAAACTATCAGCTCAGCAGAACCAGTCCATGGGCCATTATATCCGGATTGGGATTCTCATGGAGAACGCTTCGCCTGGATAATAATATGGTCTTTGCAAAGAATTTTGATAATAATGTTTATCTGGAACATTATAATGGTGATATAAGCAAAAGTAAACTGAGAACGGGTTATATTGTAGTTCCTCTGGGGCTTCAGTACAATTTTTCCAAACTTAAAAATGCAGGTATGGATGTTCAGTACCGGAACTATTACAGAGGGTTAAAAATAGGGGCTAATGTGTATGGAGGAGCAAGAATGTCCACCAATAATATTATAGACGGAAACAACGGAGAATTAAGAAAAAGAGACAACTATCAGGTGAATCCTTATATTTATGGCGGCCAGCTTACTTTGTCCTATAACAGTGTGAGTATTTTTGTGAAAAAAGACTTCAGTAATTTCTTTAAAGACAGCCACTTTAAAAATGATAAAGCGTTGGTGTTTGGAATTAGCATTGGATTAGAATAATTGAACTTTTTATTCAACTAAAAACTCCGGGGAAAAATCTCCGGAGTTTTTTCAAGTCTATGAATGAAATTAAATCTAATTATTTTAAACTTCCTACCATATCTTCAGGTTTTACCCATTCGTCAAACTGTTCTGCTGTTAACAGACCAAGATTGACTGCTTCCTCTTTTAAAGTAGTTCCATTTTTATGGGCGGTTTTTGCAATCTTTGCTGCGTTTTCATAGCCAATATGAGTATTTAAGGCAGTGACAAGCATTAAGGATTTGTCCACCAGCTCTTGAATTCTCTCATGATTCGGTTCAATACCTACTGCACAGTGATCATTGAAAGAAATAGACGCATCAGCGATTAATTGGGCAGACTGCAAGAAATTATAGGCCATTACAGGTTTGAAAACATTCAGCTCGTAATTTCCCTGGGTTCCTGCAAAAGAGATTGTAGTGTCATTTCCCAATACTTGCGCGCAAACCATGGTCAGAGCCTCATTTTGCGTAGGATTTACTTTTCCTGGCATAATGGATGATCCCGGTTCATTTTCAGGAATATGAATTTCCCCGATTCCGGAGCGCGGTCCGGATGCCATCAATCTGATATCCTGTGCAATTTTAAATAGAGATACAGCAAGCTGCTTTAATGCACCATGGCTTTCCACAATAGCATCATGAGCAGCCAGTGCTTCAAATTTATTTTCAGCAGTGATGAAAGGGTGATTGGTAAACTTTGCGATATATTCAGCTACTTTTACATCATAGCCATTAGGAGTATTCAATCCCGTTCCTACAGCTGTTCCCCCTAAAGCCAGCTCAGAAAGATGGGGTAGCGTATTTTTTAATGCTCTTAAGCCAAATTCCAGTTGAGCCACATACCCTGAAAACTCCTGTCCCAGTGTAAGTGGAGTAGCATCCATCAGGTGGGTTCTTCCGATTTTTACTACATCCTTGAATGCTTTGGATTTTTCAAGCAGCGTATTTTTCAATTTTTCAACCGCTGGAATAGTCACTTCCACTACCTTTTTATAAGCAGCGATGTGCATAGCCGTAGGATAAGTATCGTTAGAAGACTGGGATTTGTTGACATCATCATTCGGATGGATTTCTGATTTCTCGCCCAACGTCCCCCCGTTGTTCACATGAGCTCTGTTGGAAATCACTTCATTCACATTCATATTGGACTGCGTTCCTGAGCCTGTCTGCCAGATGACCAAAGGAAACTGATCATTAAGCTTTCCTTCCAGAATTTCGTCACATACCCGGGCGATCATATCTCTTTTTTCAGCAGGAAGAACTCCCAGATCAGTATTGGTATAAGCTGCAGCCTTTTTCAGATAAGCAAAAGCTTCAATGATCTCATGTGGCATAGATCCTTCAGGTCCGATTTTGAAATTGTTTCTGGAACGTTCCGTCTGTGCACCCCAAAGCTTGTCCGCAGGTACCTGCACTTCTCCCATGGTGTCTTTTTCTATTCTGTAATTCATTGTGATTGAAATTTTTATAAAGTTAGTGATAACCGAAGAATTCTGCAATTTATAATCATTATAAATATCAATTTTAATGACTGACTTTGCTCATGTTTTTTTAAAGGAAGCCGTATTTTTGTACAAACAAAAAATTGAATGGATTTTAGATATCAGGATCCGTATCCTATTCAGAAAGATGATACGGTGTATAAAAAGCTTACATCAGATTATGTAAAAGTTGAAAAACTTGGCGACAGAGAAATTTTGACAGTAGACCCTAAAGGATTGGAATTATTGGCAGAAGAGGCGATGGCAGATGTTTCCTTTATGCTTCGTTCTTCTCACCTTGAAAGTCTTAAAAGAATCATTGATGATCCTGAAGCTACAGACAATGACCGATTTGTTGCTTACAACCTTTTGCAAAATGCAGCCGTAGCTGTTGAAGGAGCACTTCCTTCATGTCAGGATACGGGAACTGCCATTGTAATGGGTAAAAAAGGGGAAAATGTATACACAGGTGTAGATGATGGAGAATACCTGAGCAAAGGGATCTACAATACTTACCAAAAAAGAAACTTAAGATATTCTCAGGTTGTTCCTTTGACTATGTTTGAGGAGAAGAATTCGGGATCAAACCTTCCTGCACAGATTGATATTTATGCTAAAAAGGGAGATTATTATGAATTTTTATTCCTTACAAAAGGAGGAGGTTCTGCGAATAAGACTTTCTTATACCAAAAGACGAAATCTCTATTGAACGAAAAATCTCTGGAAGAATTCGTTAAAGAAAGAATTTCCGACCTTGGAACAGCAGCTTGTCCGCCATACCACTTAGCTTTGGTAATAGGAGGGACATCGGCAGAAGCAAACCTTGCTACAGTAAAAAAAGCTTCAGCAAAGTATTATGACAATCTTCCAACAGAAGGAAATGAAGCCGGGCAGGCGTTCAGAGACCTTGAGTGGGAGGCAAAAGTTCAGAAGATCTGTCAGGAAAGTGCAATTGGAGCACAGTTTGGCGGTAAATACCTTACTCATGATGTAAGAGTGATCAGGCTTCCAAGACACGCAGCTTCTTGCCCTGTAGGAATGGGAGTTTCATGTTCTGCAGACAGAAATATAAAAGGTAAAATTACAAAAGAAGGTATTTTCCTTGAACAGCTGGAACAAGACCCGAAGAGATTCTTGCCGGATACCCCTCCACATCTGGAAGAAGCCGTTGAAATTGATTTGAATAAGCCAATGCCTGAAATTTTGGCAGAGCTTTCAAAATATCCAATCAAAACAAGATTGAAATTAAATGGAACATTGATCGTAGCAAGAGATATCGCTCACGCAAAAATCAAAGAAATTATTGACAGTGGTAAGCCAATGCCGGAATATTTCAAAAACCACCCAATCTACTATGCAGGACCGGCAAAAACACCGGAAGGAATGGCCTCAGGAAGTTTCGGACCAACTACAGCAGGAAGAATGGATGTGTACGTTGATGAATTCCAAAGTCACGGCGGAAGCATGATCATGCTGGCAAAAGGAAACAGAAGTAAAGATGTTACCAATGCGTGCGGCAAATACGGAGGTTTCTATCTTGGATCTATCGGAGGACCTGCAGCGATTCTTGCAAAAGACAATATTGTATCCGTAGAAGTAGTGGACTTTCCGGAATTAGGAATGGAAGCGGTAAGAAAAATTGAAGTAAAAGATTTCCCTGCATTCATCATTAGTGATGATAAAGGAAATGATTTCTTCGCAAATCTTGCCCATTAATTAAATTAAAAACGATTATTAAGGCCTCAGATATTAAGTCTCATGGCCTTAAAATCTATATAGAATTAAAATAAATAATAAAATAGAGCACTGATCTTTTGTGTAAAAAGGAAAAAAGTTCTATTTTTGCCTAAAATCTTTAAGAGAATGATAACGATATTATCAGCATTTTGGCCGTTCTACCAGTTCCTTTGGACTATCTTCTTCATTACTATGTTCTTAGTGGGATTCTGGTGTATTTTCATGTTCTTCGGATGGGTTATCCCAATTTGGTTGACTGAAGGTCTGAAGGAGTACTTCGGAAAAGTAAAGCCTTTCGATCCTGAAGATATCAGAAGAAAGAAAGTATACGAACAGGAAGGTGTAGAGGTGATCTACAACGAGCCTAAAGGTAACGGACCGTTCCTTCACGATCACGGACATCATCATTAATTGATTGTCATTGCTTTTTCACCTGAATTCTGAAAAAGTAATATCAAAGCAAAACAACATATATAAACCGCTTAATTTTTTAGGCGGTTTTTCTTATTTATTATTCCTGAGGTTTTCCGGAGATATTCCGAATTTCTTTTTAAAAGCCCGCGTGAAATTCTGCAGATACTCATATCCGCATTCTATAGCAATTTCCTTGATCATAATTTCCTTATTGGTAATCAGTTTTTTAGCTTTCAGCATTCTGAGGTCTGATATATAATTGGAAATTGTAGTGTGGTACTGTGCCTTAAACTCTCTCCTGATGATATTCGGATTTACCCCTATCAGTTTTCCCAGTTCCTCAGCTTTTATATTTCTGTGGTAGTTTTCATCGATGAAATTCTTAATCATTTCAGTTGCCCTTGGTGTTATCTCCTGAGTGTTTTTTTCATTGAACTGTTCAAAAATTAAAATAAGAAGTTTGATGATCTTTGCCTCAATGAATAATTTCTGCATAATTCCTCTCTTGGAATATCCCTGAATCTCCTTTACTATCATATGCATTTCAACAGTCATGTCAGGAGGAGTTTTTTTGTGAAGGAATATAAAATTATTAGAAATCATATTTTCCAGAATCTCTGCGTTCTCCCGGTTAAGTTCCGGATTGATGAGGTTAAAAATATATTGGTAATTAATTTGGATTTGGAAGTATTTCAATATTTCCTGGTTTTCAGTCCATAGCTCAGCCTTACTTTCTTTAGACGAATAGTGCAGTATATATTGGTTTTTCTTAAATAAAAATTGAGTTCCACAGTCATAAGCTTTCAGATTGACATCCGGGCTCAGGATAAAGAGAAGATTAAAACTTGATTTGCCTTCAAGCAAATGTGATTTGAAGGATTGGTCAGGACACAAATCCTCCTGTATAGTGATTTTGATGTCTTCGGATCTGAACAAAAGTCCACTTTTAGGTTGATTCCTCATACAACACATTTTTACGGCCATGGTACAAATAACTTTAAGCAAAGTACTGCGCAGGATAACCAAAAGTTTGAAAATGATAACTCGGGGTTAATTATGTGAGGTACTTTTGCGCAAAATTAAATTAAATTTAGAATAATTAAAAATAATATTTAATATGTTTAAAAGTTTACATTTTGCAATAAAGAAAATAACAACGGGATTAGCGTTGTTGACCGTTGCGGGAAGTTATTTATATGCCCAGCAATGGGAGAATGTTGGAGGTGTTCAGAATGTATCAGCAGGAGGAAGCAGTTTTAATAATCTGGTGATTGATAATAGCGGAAATTATTATCTATCCTATTATGATGTTCCCGTTGCCAGAGGTTCTGTTCAGAAATTTGATGGGACAGCATGGTCATATCTTGGTGGAAGTGCCGGTATTACCACCGGAACAGCAACCTACAATTCCTTGTCAGTGAGCCCGTCAGGAAGCACTATATATTATACCAACCAGCTTGGCTATCCGGGATCCGGGATGGAAGTACGCTTGTTTAGCGGTTCTTTATGGTCTCAGCTTCCTAATGCTACAGAAAGTTCTGTTAATTATCAGGCTTCTGCTGTATCTTCGGACGATATTTTATTTACTTACGGGTCTTATAATTCGGGAACTGTAAAAAGATATGTTAACGGAGGATGGGAGCAGGTAGGAAATGCAGGATTTTCAGGAGGAGCTGAATTTGCAGAAATGCATATTGGAACTAATAATATGGTGTATACCAGCAATGTATCAGGAGGAGTAAAAGTATATCAAAACAGTACAGGCGCTGATGCTTCACAAAATTGGAGTCTTGTAGGAGGGGCAGCTGTGGATGCAGCATCTTCAGGTGAGCAGTACAATACTGATATGGCATTGGATGCTTCCAATACAATCTATGTTGCCTATGTTTCCAATTCAGGAGGAGGAAGAAGAGTGAACGTTAAAAAATTCAACGGAAGCTCTTGGATTCAGGTTGGAAACGCTAATTTTTCTGAGGGAGGAGTTCAGCATATAGCTTTAGCAGTGACGGCATCCGGTACTCCATATGTGGTAGCCAGCCGTTTTGAAAATGATAACTTCCTGAGAAATACAGTTTATAAACTGGATGATTCTCAGAACTGGGTAAGCTTTGGAGGTGATTTTGTCTCTGATGGTGAAGCAAAATACAATGATCTGGCTATAGATAAAGCTCATAATTATCTTGTACTGGCTTATTCAGAAAACGAAACAAAAGTTAAAAGAATATCTCTTACCAATACACCACAAGTATGTACCAATACAGACCCGGGTGCCAATACCGGAGATATAGGCTGCGTAACTTTTACGTATCAGGGACAGCCGGTTTCTTATACAACAGTAAGAGGAGCAGATGGAAAAATATGGCTTCAGCAGAATTTAGGAAGCTCTCAGGTAGCTTTGTCAATGGATGATGCTGCTTCCTATGGTGATGTTTTCCAGTGGGGAAGATGGGATGACGGACATCAGCTTAGAAATGCTCCCACTGCACCTGCACCTGCACCTAACACACCTGAAGGGGCAGCAGCAGTTGCCGGATCTTTTATAGCGGGGTCGCCTGCCTGGTGGACAGGTTTTGTTTCTACAGATCAATGGAATGCCATATCACCTGCTCAGGCCGGCAAATTTTTAGGAGTAGATCCATGCAAAGCCATCGGGACAGATTGGAAAATGCCTTCCCAGGCAGATTGGACTGCTTTGGTTGTTGCAGAGGGTATTAATAATCCGGCCAATGCTTATGGAAGTAATCTGAAGCTGCCGGCAGGAGGATACAGAAGTTCCAGCACGGGAGATTATACTTTTGTAGGGCAGAAAGGATATTTCTGGAGTTCAGATACTTCAGGCTTAGGAGGGAAATATCTGTATATTGGGACAACCATTGCTAATGCATCTTCAGGGGCTATGAGAGGGCAGGGATCTTCTGTACGATGTATCAAGCCATCATCTGCACTGGGTACATCAGAAATTAGCCTGAATACTGCATCTTTAGGAGTATATCCAAATCCTACCAAAGGAATTCTTTATATTAAAGCTGATTCAAATATTGAAAATGTAAATGTTATCAATGCCGTAGGGCAAAGAATGAATGTACTATTTTCAAATAACCAGATCGATATGACCGGACTGGCTAATGGAGTATACATTGTTGATCTGAAATTAAAAAACGGACAGACAATTTCTAAAAAAATAATTAAAAACTAGTGTAAGATTGTATATACAGTCCTATACTTGTAAAAAATAATAGTTCATTACAATTACTTTTATTGGAAAGTCCATGAAATTTTCATGGGCTTTTTTTGTGATAAATAATAAAAACACTAAGGATAAAATAAAAAATAGATGCTGCAAAAAAGAAAATTAATATTATATTCGATAAAAATAAGACATGAAAAAGTTTTACTCTGTTGTTTTTCTGCTTGTTGCAGTGTTTGTTTTTGGACAGATCAATTATACCATTGCCCCAAATCTATTCAATGAAACAGATAATGTCACTCTAACGGTGCCGGGAGATCAGATCGACGAATCGGTATGGGGAATTACTGATCATTCAGTTTACATTTGGTCATGGTCTTTTGATACCAGCTATCAGAATAGCCAGGATTGTCCTACGAATGGCAGTTGGAATAATTCCGGTGATCTGAATAAACTGATTTATAACGCAGTAACAGATACCTATTCATTCACTTTTACTCCGACTGTTTTTTTCGGAAGGACAGGGATTGGAAGATTTGGATTTTTATTAAAAGATAAAACAGGATCACATCAGACCTCACCGGATATTTTTGTAAACGTTGGAATTTTAAATATGACTTTAACCAATCCAATGGCAAATAGTCTTACCTCTGTGCAGGCGGGAAGCTCAATCAGCATTACAGCGGCAACCAATGTAAACGCAACTTTCCAGTTAAAAGCGAACGGAACCATCGTGAATTCTACAAGTGCTCCTTCACAATCTTATTCTTACAACTATAGCGTTTCACAGGATGCCAATATGGAGCTTGTTGCTACCCAGGGATCAAGTTCTAAAAGCGCAGCATTCATGTTGCAGATTCCCAGAAATGTGGTTTCCGAAGCGATTCCGGGCTGGATAAAACAGGGAATCAATTACCATCCCACAGATCAGACAAAAGCAGGACTTGCTTTATATGCTCCCGGAAAAAATTTCGTGCATGTGATTGGAAGTTTCAACAGCTGGACGGTGGATGATGCCTATTTAATGAAAAAAGATACCACAAACCCTGATCTTTACTGGATTGAACTAAGTGGGCTTACCCCGCAGCAATTATATTCTTTTCAATATAGAACCAATGATTTAAAAAAAGTAGCGGATCCCTATTCACCACAAATTCTTTCTTCTTATGATGATCAATGGATCTCATCTTCCACTTATCCCAATCTGCCGGTATTTCCTGCGGGGCAGGACTTTGAAGTTTCAACATTTAAAACAGGACAGACACCTTATAACTGGCAGGTAGCGAATTTCCAAAGACCTGCAAAAGAAGACCTGATCGTATATGAGTTATTGCTAAGGGATTTTACACAGGAAAAAAACTGGCAGTCGCTGATTAATAAGATTTCTTACTTAAAGAACCTGAAGATTAATGCAATCGAACTGCTTCCGATCATGGAATTTGATGGAAATCTTTCGTGGGGATATAATACATCTTTCCATTATGCTCTGGACAAAGCCTATGGAACTCCGGAAAAATTCAAAGAATTTGTAGATCTGTGCCATCAGAATGGGATTGCTGTTATTTTAGATGTTGCTTTCAATCATGCAACAGGACGTTCACCATTAGTGAGGCTCTGGAATATTGATCCGGATGGTGACGGATATGGAGATGTTGCTCCCAATAACCCTTATTTCAATCAGGTTCCAAAACATTCCTATAATGTATTTAATGATTTTAACCACACAAGTACCTCAACTCAATATTACGTTGAAAGATGCCTTCAGCAATGGCTTACAGATTATCATGTTGATGGATTCCGTTGGGATTTAACAAAAGGATTTACCCAAAGCTGTTCAGAAAATGATGAAGCGTGTACCAATGCCTATCAACAGGATAGGGTGGATATCATGAAATATTATGCAGACAGACAGTGGGCAATCGACCCGAATTCTTATATGATTTTCGAACATCTGGGAACAGACGCAGAAGAACAGCAATGGGCCAATTACAGAGTAGCAGAAGGGAAGGGAGTATTACTTTGGAATAAACAGACAGACCCTTACAATCAGAATACAATGGGATATAAGGAGAACAGCAACTATGACAGAATGAATCATACTCTTCACGGCTTTACCAATATGCGCGCTGTAGGATATGGAGAAAGCCACGATGAAGAAAGGCTAATGTTTAAAAACCTTGCTTATGGAGCGATAAACGGAAGCTATAGTGTTAAAAATCTTACGACAGCTCTCGAAAGAATGAAAACCTTTGGCGCTGCGTTCTTTACTATTCCAGGCCCAAAAATGATCTGGCAGTTTGGAGAATTAGGATATGAATTCAGTATCAACAGGTGTGCAGACGGTACTATTAGCAGCGGATGCAGAACAGATGAAAAGCCCGTGGCATTTACGTTGGGCTATGATACTGATGCTGCCAGAAAAGGAGTATATGATACCTGGGCAAAAATTATCAGCATCCGAAATACCAACCCTGTATTCAAATCGAAGACATACAGCATAGAGTCAAATAATCTGACAAATGATCCAAATGGTCTTATCACAAGGATTTATATATACGATGATACGATTAACGGAATGAAGAATGTTGTCGTACTGGCCAATTATGCCGCTTCTGTACAAAATGTTGTTCCCTATTTTCCATATGCAGGGCAATGGCAGAATTTGATGGATAACACGGTTACTAATATTATTTCCACGATTGCCCCAATAACCCTTCAGCCAGGAGAATTCAGAATCTTTGGCAATTATGCAGGAGCTTTATCAACAGAAGATGCAAACGCGGTTCACAAACTCTCACTTCAGATTGAGAATAACCCTGTAAAAGACGGCTTGGCAAAACTATTATTTAACAAAGCTAAAAATGGTAATGTTTTGATTTTTGATATGAACGGTAGAAAGATTGATGAATTTAAACTGAACAAAGAGAGTGGAACTTATGAATTGAAAGTTAATTATCCGGCAGGGACTTATTGGGTGCAGCTGAAATCAGAAACGGGAGTTGCCATTCAGAAAATGATCGTTAAGTAGACCAATACAAAACAAATATATTTTTTAGAAAGATCTAATTTTAACTCAATGAGCACTCATTCACATCAGATTGGCTGGAAAACGGCTGCCGCTATCGTAGTGTCCAATATGATAGGAACAGGAATCTTTACAACGTTGGGATTTCAGCTTTCCGATATCACCAATACCTACAGTATTTTTTTATTATGGGTTATTGGAGGGATTCTGGCATTGTTCGGGGCTTTCTGCTATGCCGAGCTGGGATCTCATTTTAAAGGAAATGGCGGAGATTTTATCTATCTTAAAGAAACCTATCATCCTTTGTTTGGATATCTCATAAGCTGGATATCATTAATTATCGGGTTTTCATCCCCTGTTGCCTTAGCCGCATTGGCCATGTCAAAATATTTGTCAGTATTCAACTACAGTTTTGGAAATGGTTTTGCAATCATCGCTGTTTTTCTGATTGCTATGGCCTTATCATTCAGTTTAAAAACTTCAAGCAGATTTCATAATTTTTTTACTTTTGTGAAAGTGATTTTTATTATTGTTCTCATTGTTCTGGGAGTAGGTCTTTCAGAATCACCTCAGATAGGGAACAGTTTGAATTTCAGTAACAGCTGGCAGAAAGAAATCCTGCTTCCGGCCTTTGCAACCTCAATGGTTTTTGTTACCTATTCCTATACCGGCTGGAATTCAGCTTCTTACATTGCGGGAGAAATAAAAGATGTTCAAAAGAATCTTCCAAAATCCCTGATCATAGGAACTGTTTTTGTGACAGTAAGCTACATTCTGATTAATTATATTATGTTGAAGCACGCTCCTGTAAGCCAGCTGGCAGGAAAAGAAGATGTAATGGGAGAAGCTGCTGTTAATATGTTGGGACTTTCCTTTGGAAAAATCGTCAATATTTTTATTGCATTACAGCTTATTGCCACGGTCAGCGGTTACTTGTGGGTTGGCTCCCGGCTGACTCAGGCTTTTGCAAGAGAAAGCTATATTTGGAAGCCCCTGTCATTTGGGAATAAAAAAGGAATTCCGGTGATTGCTATATTTGCCCATGCTGTAATTGCTGCCATTATTATTTTAACAGGAAGTTTTAAAGAAATATTCGTCTACACAGCCTTTATTTTGCAGCTGTTTGCAAGTCTGGCTATTTCTACCGTATATTTTCTTAAAAAAGAAGACCGCAAAATATTTAAATCCAATACTTTTTATATTTTTCCCACTGTTTTTTTATTATTCAGCGTATATATTCTCTACTTTACATTGGTTCATAATCTTAAAGAAAGCTTGATAGGACTGGGAATCGTTGCAGTAGGAATTATTTTATACTTAATAGACAGAAAGCTGTCTGAAAAAAGCTGATATTCAAAATATAAATAAACTCTTTTGATGCAGATTGATAGGTGAAAAAGTAGAATTTCGAAATATGCTTATAAGCCCTTTGTGCTTTATCCCTCATGCTCAAAAATTTATGCTGATTTGTAATTTTAATTTTGAATTAATAATTCTTATCTTTGCACCCACAAAAATTCCATAATGTCTAAATCATTAATTCCAAAATTAGAAGCTATAAAACAAAGATATAATGAGGTTGCAGACCTTATTATACAGCCTGATGTCATTTCAGACCAAAAAAGATATTCTTCTTTGAACAAAGAATATAGTGATTTGGGGAAAATTGTAAGAGTTTACGATCAGTATAAAGGGGCATTAGATAGTATCGAAGAATCTGAAGAAATCATTGCAGATGGTTCAGACAGAGACTTGGTAGATCTTGCTAAAGAAGAAAAGCTTGAAGCACAAGCCAAAATTCCTGGCCTGGAAGAAGAACTGAAAGTACTCCTGATTCCTAAAGATCCTGCAGATGATAAAAACGTTATCGTGGAATTACGTGCCGGAACCGGTGGTGATGAAGCGGCTATTTTTGTGGAAGATGTCTACAGAATGTACACCATGTACTTCAAAACGAAAGGCTGGAAGCATGAAGTTACAGATTCTAACGAAGCTGCAAAAGGTTACAAGGAATTGATAATGAAGGTGGAAGGAGAAGGTGTTTACGGAATTATGAAGTTCGAATCCGGAGTTCACCGTGTACAGCGTGTCCCGGAAACAGAATCTCAGGGTAGAGTTCATACCTCTGCTATCACAATTGCTGTTTTACCGGAGGCTGAAGAAGTAGATTTCGAACTGAATCCTGCAGATATTGAAATGCAGACTTCCCGTTCAGGTGGAGCCGGAGGTCAGAATGTAAATAAGGTTGAAACGAAAGTTCAGCTAACGCATAAGCCTTCAGGACTTGTTGTTGTTTGTCAGCAGGCCCGTTCTCAGTTAGCAAACCGTGAATTGGCAATGGAAATGCTAAGAACAAAGCTATACGATATCGAGCTGCAAAAAGTACAGGGAGATATTGCAGCACAACGTAAATCTATGGTTTCTACAGGAGACCGTTCTGCAAAAATTAAAACCTACAATTATCCTCAAGGTAGAGTTACTGATCATAGAATCAATAAATCTATGTATAATCTGGATGCTTACATGAACGGAGATATCTCTGAAATGATCGATGCCGTAATTATGGCAGAGAATGCAGAGAAAATGAAGGGAGAAGAAGATAACTACTAAATTTTATAAAAAATAAAGATAAGACCTCTGATTTTTTCAGAGGTTTTTTTGTAATAATTAAAATTCAAAAATAAGCTATGAAAAACTACAAAATTATTTTATTATTACTCCTTACAATGATGGGGCAATATCTTACTGCTCAGACAGAAGTAAAGAAACCTGCTGAAGCATTTGAAATGTTCTTCGGAACTTTCGTAAATAATGATGAGGCAGCACTCAATAAGCTTAATGATTATCTGAAACCCACAGTGAATGGTGAGAATGCCTATCAGGTAAACTTTAAAGAGACCTCAGGAGAGATCATGAAAAGCAGCGTAGAGAATTTCCTTTCTGCCTTTTCTAAAACTACAGGATCAGCATGTCAAAAAGAAGCAGAAGACTATTTTAAAGCAATGTTTGAAAACTTCAAAAACGGGAAACTTACCATTAAAAATGTGAAAGTAGTTCCTAACGAATATGTTGAAGGTCAGAAAATTGCCGAGGTAAGTTATTCTGTAAGCTTTAAAGTGCCGTCAAAATTAACAGTCGGGCCAACAGGAGATACCCAGAAAGTAAAAGCTGAAGACTTGAAAAAATACTTGACTCAGGCAGCGAAGGACTTTAACAATGCAGATAAAACAGTAACCACCGATCAGAATTTTAATCTATACGAATTGAAAGAAGACGGGAAAATATATTATTGGAATGGGAGTCCCGATGAGATTGTGAGCAGCCTGACAGATTTTTATTTTGAGAGTTTCGGGCCAAAAGAATAGTTTGACTAAATACCCTTTAAGAGATACAAAGTTCTGATTTTTCAGGACTTTTTTTATTTCATATACTTTGCGTATTTTTGAAAAAACCGATCAGTATGAATTTTAAACCTATGTTATTAACGGCTGGAGTTTTGTTTTCAGCCACTTTTTATTCTCAGAAAATGAATTATCCTAAAGCATTAAAAGGAAATCAGACCGATACTTATTTTGGAAGTACAGTTTCTGACCCGTTCAGAGATCTTGAAAATGATTCTGAAGCAACAAAGAAATGGGTAGATGAAGAAGTCGCTTATAGCCAGAACTATCTTTCAAAAATTCCATTCAGAGATAAAATTAAAAATCAGTTGAAAGACATCTGGAATTATGAGAAAATTTCAGCCCCTTTCAAAGAAGGAGATTATACTTACTATTATAAAAATGACGGTTTACAGGCACAGTCTGTTTTATACAGAACCAATAATGCTACAAAAGCAACAGACGTATTTTTAGATCCTAATAAGTTTTCAGAAAAAGGAACCACTTCACTTTCTAACCTTTCCTTCAATAAAAAAGGAAACCTTGCTGCTTATTCTATCTCAGAAGGAGGAAGTGACTGGAATAAAATTATTATCATTGATGCCATTACCAAAAAGCAGATTGATGAAACAATTCTGGATGTAAAATTCAGTGGAATTTCATGGCAGGGAGACGAAGGATTCTATTATTCAAGCTATGATAAGCCGAAAGAAGGAACTGTACTTTCCGGAATGACGGATAAGCATAAAGTGTATTTTCATAAATTGGGAACTAAGCAGTCTGAAGATAAACTGATCTTCGGAGGAGACAAAACACCAAGAAGATACCTGAGTGCCGGAGTTTCTGAAGATCAGAGATTCCTGATCATTTCTGCAGCAAATGCAACCAATGGAAATGAACTGTATATAAAAGACTTGAAGAAAGGAGGAGACTTTGTGCAGATTACCAAAGGATTTGATATCAACGCCAGTATTGTAGACACAGAAGGAGATAACCTTTTTATTTTCACAGATAAAGATGCCCCAAATATGCGTCTTGTAAAAACTACAATCAGCAATCCAGCTCCTGAAACATGGAAAAATGTGATTCCTGAGACCGAAAATGTATTGGGAATTTCTTCCGGAGGTGGCTATTTCTTCGGAACCTACATGATTGATGCTATTGATAAGGTGAAACAGTTTGACAAGACAGGTAAGCTGATCAGAGAAATTACTCTTCCGGGGAAAGGAAACATTTCCGGTTTTGGAGGGAAGGAAAAAGAAAAAGAAGTTTATTATTCATTCAGTAACTATATTACACCGGGAACTACTTACAAATTTAATGTAGATTCAGGACAATCAGAAGTATATCAGAAACCGAAAGTGAAATTTAATCCGGATGATTATGTTTCTGAGCAGGTATTCTATACTTCAAAAGATGGGACAAAAATCCCTATGATGATCAGCTATAAAAAAGGGACGAAGCTTGATGGTAAAAACCCTACTATTTTATACTCATATGGTGGTTTCAATATCAGTTTACAACCTTCTTTCTCTGTAGTGAATGCTATCTGGATGGAAAATGGGGGGATCTATGCTGTTCCAAACATCCGTGGTGGAGGTGAATATGGTAAAAAATGGCATGATGCAGGAACAAAAATGCAGAAGAAAAACGTTTTTGAAGACTTTATTGCTGCCGGAGAATATCTTCAGAGCAAGGGCTATACTTCAAAAGAATACATGGCACTTTCAGGAAGATCTAACGGAGGATTGCTGGTAGGTGCAACCATGACAATGCGTCCGGATCTGGCAAGAGTAGCATTCCCGGGAGTAGGAGTTCTGGATATGCTGAGATATAATAAATTTACAGCAGGAGCTGGCTGGTCATACGATTATGGAACAGCAGAAGACAGCAAAGAGATGTCTGAATATCTTAAATCATATTCTCCGGTACATAATGTAAAAGAAAAAATATGCTATCCATCCACGATGATTATTACCAGTGACCATGACGACAGAGTAGTTCCGGCTCACTCTTTCAAATTTGGTGCTGAGCTTCAGGAAAAGCAGGCATGTAAGAATCCTATTTTATTAAGAATTGAAAAGAATGCAGGTCATGGTGCAGGAAGAGCAACTGATCAGGTAATCAGTGAAAATGCAGATCTTATATCATTTGCGCTGTTTGAAATGGGAATTAAGAAATAATATATAAAATATTAAAATAGCACTTAAGCGACTGATTTATTAAAATTAGTCGCTTTTTTTATAGTGATTATTTGGATATAATTACTAATTTTAGCTCGGATATTTAAATTTACTAATTTTTATTTAATTAGGTTATTATGAAAAAAAGAATTTTACTAGTTTGTGCACTGGCAGCTGGGCTGTCCGGTGTTAATGCACAAAGGTGGGAGCCGGCCTCGCAAAAAACGTCTCAGATCAGAAAAGAAGTAGAAGTGCAATACTCCTACAGAGTAGACTTACAATCTCTTAGAAATATTTTAAAAGATGCTGTAGAAACAGGGAAAGGAGCTCAGGCAGTTACTGTTTCTTTGCCTACAGCAGAAGGTAAGATTGAAAGATTTGCGGTATATAGTGATCCTGTAATGGAAAAATCTTTAGCCGATAAATATCAATTGGGATCTTATGTAGGTGTAGGATTGGATGATCCTTCTAAATATTTAAGATTCAGCACCTCTCCAACAGAAATGCAGTCCATGATTATTAAAGATGGTGTATTTCAGTTTATAGAACCCATCACTACTGATAAACAAACCTATGGTGTTTTCTATAAAACAAACCGAACAGAAGGACTGCATGGGTTCGAATGTTCTACAGATGAAAAAGGTATTGATATAAAATCCCTAGAAAGTTACGGAAAAAAAAATCTTTCTAGTGTAGGAATTACGAATAGACCTGCAAGTACAAAATACAGAACCTATAGATTAGCTCTATCAGTTACAGGAGAATATACACAATATTTCATGACTCAGGCTGGTGTACCTTCTACTGCTACTGATGATGAAAAAAGAGTTCCTGCACTTGTGGCTATTAACAATACAATGAGCCGTGTAAATGGTGTCTTTGAAAAAGATTTCGGAATAAAATTACTTGTTCAGGATTTTCCAAATATCATCTATACAAATTCTGCCACAGATCCCTATTCCGCAGCAGCTACAGGATCTGCCGGGGCTTGGAATCTGGAACTTCAAAATACTATAACAGCCCAGGTAACGAATGCCAATTACGATATAGGGCATTTATTTGGTGCATCTGGAGGAGGAGGTAATGCCGGATGTGTAGGTTGTATATGTGTTAACCCAACAACCAGTGTGCCTAGGGGTAAAGGTTCCGGATTTACTTCACCGGCGAATAGCATTCCAAGTGGAGACGCTTTTGATATCGATTATGTAGCTCATGAAATGGGACACCAGCTAGGAGGAAACCATACCTTCTCACATGCTTCAGAAGGATCAGGGGTTAATATTGAGCCAGGTGGGGGTACTACCATCATGGGATATGCAGGAATTACACAGGATAATGTTCAGGCTAATTCTAATGCTTACTTCCATTATTCTTCCATTAATCAGATTCTGAATAATCTTGATGCTAAGACAACATGTGGCGTAGCAGAAAATATTACAAATAATAATGCTCCTGTTATTGCTGCTCTTACACCATACACTATTCCTAAAGGAACAGCTTATTATTTAGAAGCTTCAGCTACAGATGCTCAGGGTGATCCTATTAATTATACATGGGAGCAATATGATAGTGTAACCGCTAAAGGTTCTATTTCAGGTGACAGTGGTTGGGGCTTCATTACAGAAGGTTCTATTGCAAGATCATTTACGGGTACGGCAAGTGGAAGAAGATACTTCCCTAGCTTTCCTCTTGTAATGGCTGGAAAGCTTACCAATAAGGCAACTTGGGAAACGGTATCATATGTTCCAAGGGTTCTTAATTATGCAGTAACGGCAAGAGATACAAATGCTCAAAGACCAATGCTTTCATCTTTAGAAACAACAGTTACAGTAGGGAATGATGGACCATTTAAATTTAATGGTATTACAGATTCTACTGTGCTTTACAGTAATGCTTCCAATACTATATTATGGGACGTGGCCAATACAAATGCAGCTCCTTATAATGTGTCAAATGTAAAGATTGAGTATACTACTGATCTTACTAATGGAGCATCATGGACAGAACTTGTGGCATCTACTCCCAATACTGGAAGTTACAGCGCACAAATGCCATCTGGATTAACAGGGGATATCAAGTTAAGAATATCTGCTGTAGGGAATATATTCTATGCAATATCTCCTAAAGTAAGTGTTGCAACAGCACCAACATCTTCTACAGCAGCACCTGCCGGAGTTTTTGCTCAGGATACAGAAATTTTTAGAACCTCAGCAAGATTATCTTGGAATAGTGTACCAGGAGCTACCTATTCAATCAACTACAGAAAAGTGGGGGAGACTAATTGGCAAAATGCTACGAGTCCTACCAATTCTGTATCAATATCCGGTCTTGAAGATGAAACAAATTATGAAACTCAGGTTGCAGCTGTTGTAAACAGTGTAGCAGGTGCATTCTCTTCAAACTATGCTTTTAAAACAAAAGGGTTAAGAACCGGATATGATTACTGTCTAATGACAACGGGAGGAAATAATATGAATGGTGCGTTTTATAGTGGGCTAATTGGATTAAACGTAGGAGGACTAAACTATTCGGAAACTACTGTAGCTGGAGTCGCAAGAACTTATCTGGATTTTAGTGCAGATCCTACTAAAACAGTTAATTTAACAAAAGGAACTCAATATACTGGTACATTTAGAACTTTAGGTAACCCTAGTAATTATAGTGACTGGCTAGAAGTATGGATCGATTTTAATAGAAATGGTATTTTTGAAGCTTCAGAAAAAGTAGGTTCTCATAGTGCCGTTCCGGTTAATGATCCAGGAACTACTGGATACAAATATCATGATGGCTCATTTACATTTACAGTGCCAACCAGTGCATATGCCGGAGATAAAACTCTTAGAATGAGAGTGGCAACTACATTCTATAATGCGGCATCAGGACCATGTGGTTATCCTTCTGTTGCTTCTGGACCAAGTAGTATTGTTTCAGCTGGGGGATTCAGAGACTTTAATGTGAAAATTTCAGAAACGTTAGGCGTAAATGAAACAAAAAATACAAAAGCATCAGAAGTATCTATCTATCCTAACCCTGCAGACACTTTCGTAGAAGTGAGAAATCTGAAAGGAAAAGCAGATTATAAAATCTATACTGCTGACGGAAGATTGGTTCAGGAAGGTAAAATTGATGGAAGAATCAATGTAGCTTCATTGATCAAAGGAATGTATGTAGTGACGATCAAAGACGAGAAAGGCACTTACAATACAAAGCTTATCAAAAAATAAGCAGACAATATATAAATAACAGAAGACCGGGCATTCGTCCGGTCTTTTTCTTTCAATAAACATCACAAAAACTGTATGTTAACAGATGTTTTGTGTTTCGGTCAAAAAAATTAACTTTACGGAGACAAAAATTATTGGAATGCGAAAGACAATTTCTGTGAAAACCCCGGATTTTAAAGTGTTACCTCAAGAGAGAGAAATCTATAACTTTGAAAAAGACGGACTTGAACTTAAATCATCTTATGAAAAAAAAGATGTAAAAGATGAATCTTTAACACAGACTTCTCCAGGAATTGAACCCTACCTTAGAGGGCCGTATTCTACTATGTATGTTCAGAAGCCGTGGACCATCAGGCAGTATGCCGGTTTCTCTACAGCTGAAGAATCCAATGCTTTTTACAGAAGAAATCTTGCCGCAGGACAGAAAGGTCTTTCCGTAGCATTTGACCTTGCTACCCACAGAGGATATGACTCTGATCATTCAAGAGTGGTAGGAGACGTAGGAAAAGCAGGAGTTGCTATTGATTCTGTTGAAGACATGAAGATTTTGTTCAACGAAATTCCGTTGGATCAGATTTCAGTGTCCATGACAATGAATGGAGCTGTACTTCCGATTTTGTCTTTCTATATTGTGGCAGCAGAAGAACAAGGGGTAAAACAGGAACTGCTTTCAGGAACCATTCAAAATGACATTCTGAAAGAATTTATGGTTAGAAATACCTATATCTATCCACCAGCACCTTCTATGAAGATTATTGCAGATATCTTTGAATATACCTCTCAAAATATTCCAAAATTTAATTCTATTTCCATCTCAGGATACCATATGCAGGAAGCAGGCGCTACTCCGGTGCTGGAAATGGCTTATACACTGGCAGATGGTCTTGAATACGTAAGAACAGGCATCAAAGCAGGTATGAATGTTGACGATTTTGCACCAAGACTATCATTCTTTTGGGCAATCGGAATGAATCACTTTATGGAAATTGCTAAAATGCGTGCTGCAAGATATATTTGGGCCACACTTTTAAAACAATTTAACCCTCAAAACCCTAAATCCCTTGCACTAAGAACCCATTCCCAGACTTCAGGATGGTCTTTGACAGAGCAGGAGCCCTTCAATAATATTACAAGAACCGCTATTGAGGCATTATCATCTGCCTTAGGAGGAACGCAGTCATTACATACCAATGCTTTGGATGAGGCCATTGCCCTTCCTACAGACTATTCAGCGAAAATTGCAAGAAATACTCAGATTATTCTCCAACAGGAAAGCGGAATATGCGATGTCGTAGACCCGATGGGAGGAAGTAATCTGGTAGAAAGCCTCACCCAGCAGATGATTGAAGAAGCAATGAGATACATAGATGAGGTAGAACAGGAAGGAGGAATGACGAAAGCTATCGAGGCCGGAATTCCAAAGATGAGAATTGAAGAGGCAGCAGCCAAAAAGCAGGCTAAAATTGATAGCGGGGAAGAATTCATCATTGGGGTAAATTCTTTCAAATCCTCATTAAAACAAGATGCAATAGAGATTCTTGATATTGATAATACCGAAGTTCGCAGAAAACAGATCGAAAGACTGAATAATATAAAAACAGATCGAAATGCAGAAGCCGTAGCCCAGATATTAAATGATATCCGTGAAAGTGCAAAAACTGGAAAAGGAAACCTTTTGGCATTATGTATTGAGGCTGCAAGAAGAAGAGTTACTCTCGGAGAGATGAGCGATGCGATGGAGGAAACTTTTGGAAGATATAAAGCAAACATTAAAACAATCTCTGGAGTATACGCTATGAACGCAGGTAAAAACGAATACTTTGAAAAAGCTCTGAATCTGACGCAGAAATTTGAAGAAGAAGAAGGACGCCGCCCGAGAATAATGGTCGCTAAAATGGGCCAGGATGGGCACGACAGAGGCGCAAAAGTAGTAGCAACAGCTTTTGCCGATATGGGATTTGATGTTGATGTTGCTCCATTGTTTCAGACTCCGGAAGAAGTTGCTAAACAGGCCATTGAAAATGATATTCACATTTTAGGAGTATCCTCCCTGGCTGCAGGACATAAAACTCTGGTTCCACAAGTAGTGGAAGAACTGAAAAAATTGGGTGCTGATGATATTACCATCGTTGTAGGAGGTGTGATCCCACAACAGGATTATGAATTCCTATATGCCAATGGGGCAGACTTCATATTTGGCCCAGGTACGAACCTTCCGAAATGTGCCGTAGAAATTTTAGAGAGATTTTTAGAAAACTAAACTTTAAAAATTTTAATTTTAGTTGAAAGATAAACTGAATGAATTTTAAAAACAAAATAAAGCCTGCGAAAAAGAAGATTATTCTTTTCGTAGGCTTACTTTTTATGGGTGCTTTGTTGCTAAGCTTAGTCAGAAGAGAGAAGCCTATCATACAAAAATCTACGAATACTGCTGATATTGAGAGAGTAAAAGAGTATTTAACGGTACTTACCCAGACATCTCAGTTCCGGAACCATAAAAATATAGATCAATTGAATGCAGTGGCGGACTATATTCATCGGACCTTTAAGACTTATAGTGACAGTACAGATTTTCAGGAATATAATGTTGAAGGGAAGACCTATAAAAACGTAATTTGCTCCTTTGGGACGGAAAACAGCAAAAGAATTATCATAGGAGCCCATTATGACGTTTGCGGAGATCAGCAGGGCGCAGACGATAACGCGACCGGAGTTACTGCCCTTTTAGAACTTTCCAGAATGCTTAAAGGACAAAAGCTCAACTACAGAATAGACCTCGTAGCTTATACCTTAGAAGAACCTCCCTATTTCAGAGCTGAGAATATGGGAAGCTACATCCATGCAAAATCGTTGAAAGATAAAAATATTGACGTCTATGGGATGGCAAGTGTTGAAATGATTGGCTACTTCAAAGATGAAAAGAGCTCCCAGAATTTTCCTGTAGGAATACTTTCATGGATCTATGGCAATAAAGGAGACTTTATTACTTTAGTCAGAAAACTCACCGGAGCAGGCCCATTTGTCAATAATTTTATTGATAATTTTAAAAATTCAGAGCAGATCAAGACAGAAACTTTTCCCGCTCCCAAATTCGTGGGCGGTGTAGATTATTCCGATCATATGAATTATTGGAAATTTGACTTTCCAGCTCTCATGATCACTGATACCTCGTTCTTTAGAAACAAAAATTATCACAAATCTACAGACACTTTAGAAACATTGGATATCCAACGGATGACAAAAGTTATTGATGCTATTTTTCTAAGCATTATTTACCTCAAATGAAAAAATAAAGGCTGTTTCAACATCTGAAACAGCCTTTATTCTATTTTTTCTGAACGATTTTACCATCATCCATAATCTGATAATGAGTTTTAGTTATCCTTTGACTATTTCCATCAATCTTATGATCTGTTGTCACAGTGATTTCTCCTGCTTTATTGATTTCATAGCTGCTGAATTCCTCCTTCTTATCATCCTTTCCGGGATCAAACCAAATACCTTCAACATAGGCTTCGTCAACGATGCTGTTATTCAGTACAGTAAGAAGATAATATCGGTAATCAAAATCTCCGCAATCCGTCGGAACAAGAATCAGTTCAACATCCTTGTATTGAGCTAAAGGAAAATATCGGAATGCTGGCTCTCCACAGCTGTACTTTTCTGAACCTTCCACCGCAAAATCTGTTTCGATAAATTTTACATCTACCTGAGGAAGACTTTCAATTGGTAAGCTATAAAGCCCTGGTTTTAATAAAGATTCCATTGCGGCAGGCTCATTTTTGCTTTTTCTCCATTGCTCAATAGAAATATATTCTCCGGATACGGGTTCTAAAATAGTTAAAATGTTACATTGACTACTTGAAGCATGGAAAATGTGATACGTTTCAAAACGGTCTGGCCCATTATAACCTACGGAAATTGAATAATCCCAGCCATTATTTGCTTTTGTGCTGTCTACAAGAAAACCGATTTTCCCCTTTCCTTGGGTTTGTGAATTCAGAAATTTTGCCTGATCTTTTATTTCCTCCAAATCAAAAATTTTTTCCATGAAATTCGTAGAGAAACAGCCTTTTTCTGATACTTTTACCACCTCCTTTTTTACAGGTTCTTCTTTCTTACATCCTATAAAAAGCATTGGAAGTAAGGCCAATAAAACTTTATACATAAAACTCTTTTTTCACAAAAATAAGATTTAAATAATTGATGATTAAAAAAATAATTCTATATTTGCACCTGAAAATCAAGTTTAACCAATTAAAAACAACGAAGCAATGTTCAGAACAAAACAGAATTCTACAGTTGGATTACCCCTTATGGTGGTAAGGCTTCGCGGTTTGGTACATTCTTAGAATAATAGTACAATACAATATCAAAACCCGAAGTCGTAAAGATTTCGGGTTTTTTATTGCGCAATATTTCAAACTTCAAGTTTCCCCGAAATCTTTTTTAGTGTCACATAAGGACAAAAACAGGATGAGGTATGTCCTCAAAGCCGTTGGCGTCTATTATTAATCCATTCAACTAGTATTTTAGTTGATTAAAAGTTGTGTGAGGTAAGATAAGCTAACTTCTAATATCTCACATCTAACTTCTCTTAACAATGGAAAATGATAATCTTCTGTCTTCCCGCTTGAGAAGCGTAAGAAACAGAAAAAGAACAAGTAGAATAGATGTAGAAAAACAGATCAGAAAAAAGTATAAACGTAGTAAAGAGCTTTGGAATATAAGAAGAAACATTCCATTGATTCCTTTAGATAAACCCTGTCAGAGAGGTTTTGTAAGATTCTTTGTGGTAAGGGAAGATGTCATGAGAACTAAAGACGGAGATTTTTTTGACGGAATTCTGAAGAAAATCAATACTTACATGTATTCTGAAAGCAGGCAGTTTCTCAAAAAGAAAAGAAAATTCGGACGAAGAATATATGTAGAAAGAGAGCAAAAACTTAGCAGAATTTCTTCTTACTCTTGGAATGATCCGAAGTTAGGGCTTACACCAAGGGAAAGACAGTATTTTTTGAAACTTGAAGAATATTGGCCTGTAAGAAAGAGATACGATACTTACTACGAATTCATCGAGCCATGGAGGTTTATCCTGAGAATAAGACCCAATATGATTACCCACTACAAGCCTGTGGACTTTGAACTAGAAAAAGAATATGCAGAGCTTGAATCCTATCTGGGACAGCATAAAGTGTCAGGAATTATTCTTAAAACAATGCATGGAAAACCCAATCCATGGAAGATGAAATACAAATCTGATAAAACGGGAAGTACAAAATACTTTCACTACAAAATGTCTGCAACAGCGATTGCAGAAAACTTACAGGACTTATAGGTCCAACTGTTATTTAAAACAAAAACAATGGGAAATTTAAAACTAAAAGGAAAAGATATATTAAAATTGGGCTATCCAAATAACCAAAGCGTCAATGTAGCTTTGGAGGTCATGAAAAGGAATTTTGCAACCAAAAATATTCATCATGTGAAATCTATTTTAAAAGAAATCCTTGCGAATCCTGAGAATTTTGAAAAAGATTTAACCTTCGGGCAAATTGCAGAGACCTTATTATCCTCCAAAAAAACTGAAAAAAGAATGCTCAATTCACAACGGGCTTCTTTCCAGATCTTTGGCAGTAATATTTCAGAAGAAGCAAAAAATCAGTTGTACATTGGCTTAAAGCTTCCAATATCTACTCAGGGAGCATTAATGCCTGACGCTCACAGTGGCTAGGGACTTCCGATAGGAGGAGTACTTGCTGTAGAAAACGCAGTGATCCCTTACGGAGTAGGAATGGATATTGGCTGTAGAATGAGCCTCAGTATTTTGGATACCCCGGTTTCATATCTTGAAGGTGCAAGAGATAAATATGAAAAAGCTCTTGCTGAACATACAAAATTCGGAATGTATGAAGTCCATAAGTCTCATATAGATCATGAGATTTTTGAGAGAGATACATTCGATATGATCCCTATTCTCAGAAGATTAAAAGGCAAAGCCATCAAGCAGATGGGCTCCTCAGGCGGTGGAAATCACTTTGTGGAATTCGGAGAAGTGGAAATTACAGAAGTAGATGACCAGATTGGATTGCCGAAAGGTAAATACCTGGGAATTCTCTCACACAGCGGTTCCAGAGGGCTGGGAGCAGAAATTGCCCAATACTATTCAAGAATGGCTACAGAACAATGCCCACTGCCAAAAGAAGCTCAGAACTTTGCCTGGCTGGACCTGAGTACACACCTCGGACTGGAATACTGGACTGCCATGAATCTCGCCGGAGATTATGCTTCAGCCTGTCATGATGATATTCACAGAAGACTGGTAAAGGCTGTTGGGGGGAGAGTAAAAGCCAGAATAGAAAATCATCACAACTTTGCCTGGAAGGAAATTCACAGCGGAAAAGAAGTGATCGTTCACCGTAAAGGAGCTACTCCTGCCAATGAAAATGAATTGGGAATGATTCCGGGATCTATGACCGCAAAAGGATTTATTGTACGTGGAAAAGGAAACCCGGATTCTCTGAATTCAGCGTCGCATGGAGCGGGAAGAGCTTACTCTCGTGGAGAATGCAGGAATCTTTTCACGCAGCACGATATTAAGAAAGAGCTGAAGCTGAAGAATGTCACATTAATGGGTGGAAATGCAGAAGAAGCACCAATGGCCTATAAAGACATTAATGAAGTGATGAATGCACAAAGTGAATTGGTAGACATCCTGGGAACATTCCAGCCAAGAATCGTAAGAATGGATCGATAGTCAGAATGATAAACCTTATAGGTTCTTTTAAGCCTGTAAGGTTTATTAAGATTTAGCAAAAATTAAAAAAAATGGGAGCACCGCATAACATAAAAAGATACGGAGAACTCTGGCCGGAATTCAGAATCCGGTTGGGGCTCGAAATTTTAGAACAATTAAAAGATAAAGTTATTATATCAGGTGGTTGGGCATGGCATTTCATGTCAGAAAGTGGACATATAGAATATAAACATGCTCATGATCATAAGGATATTGATGTTTTTGTAAAAAAGGAAAACGTTGCAGAGGTTGTTGTGATCCTTTATCAGGAAGGATTTCAGAAAGTCTGGACCCGCTATGACCATCTGGCAAGTGAGGAAAACTTTCGTAGGTATGAGAAAACGGTAGAACAGGAAAATGATAAATTCTACAGGATTACAATAGATTTCTTTGAAAGAAATGATCTTGAGACAATCAAAGCAAATGGTTTTACTGTTGTGAAACCTGATATTTTACTGTCATTTTACCGGAATATTCATTCCAGTGATAAATGCTGGGCTGTGATGGCAGCAACAGAATTATTAAACAAGGGAATAGATCCTCTAGGACATCCTTTATTAAGCAAAATGCCAAACTAACAATGGAAAAATTAATACAGATCACTTCAGGAAGAGGGCCTTTAGAATGTCAATGGGTGACAGCCAAAGTTCTAAAGACCTTTCTTGAAGAGGCAAAACAAAATAAAATAGAATACGAAATCATTCACCGTGAAAGTGGGGATGAAAATTTGACACTGAAATCAGTTACTGTTCTTTTAAAAGGTGATGAAGTAACAGAATTCTTAAAAAACTGGATTGGAAGTATTTGCTGGATAGGCAAAAGTACATTCCGTAAACTCCATAAAAGAAGCAATTGGTTTATTGGAGTTTTTGAACTGGAAAATAATAAAAAAATTGATTTTAATGAAAAAGATATACAGTTCCAGACAGTCAGAAGCCAGGGAAGCGGTGGTCAGAATGTAAACAAAGTGAATACAGCCGTTCGTGCCACCCATATCCCAAGCGGACAATCCGTTTTTGTGCAGGATTCACGTTCTCAGCTCGAAAATAAAAAGCTATCCATTATCAGATTAAAAGAAAAAGTAATGGCAGTCTATATTCAGCAGTTGGAAAAGAATATGCAGGAAACATGGAATCATCATTTTCGGGTACAGCGCGGAAATGCTGTCCGCACATTTTCCGGAACAGACTTTAAAAGAAACCATGAAGACAGGTCATTCAAAAAACGAAGAAATGCCCTGAAAAATGAATTAAAAAATTACAGAAATGACCTTAACTAAAAGCAAATATTATTTTGAAGCTTTGGATAATTACCCATACAGTCTGCCGGATTGTCTGGAAGCATTAAATTATGCTTTGTCGTATGATCCTGAAGATACAGACAGCCTTTGTCTGATGGGAAGAATATATAGTGAAATGCTTATAGACTATGAAAAAGCTAAACTCTATTTTCAAGAGGCAATGCAGTGTAATATGGCTAACCTGAATACTCCTCAATACTATATTAAATGTCTTTTGGATAATGAAGATTTAGAAGAAGCTGAAAAGCTGATTGAATATTCTCTGGGAATAAAAGGGATTGACCGATGCAGAATTCTTACCCACCATTCTTTACTGTTTGAAATCAGATTAGATTATAAAAAAGCATTAGAGCCCTTAAAAAAAGCTAAGACTTTTGCTTATGATCAGGAAATGCTGGATTTTCTAAAAAACAGAGAAAAATTTGTCAAAGAAAAAATGCCTAAGAAAAAGAAAAAAAGGAATAAAAAGAAGAAGGAGGCTAAATAGTCTCCTTTTTTTGGGGGATGTAGTACAATTTTTGACCTAAGGATAATTATAAAAAACGCCACGAATACACAAATCATTTGATTCATGTATTCGTGGCTAAAAAAAATAAAAACATCTTTTTATTTTTTATTCACAGAGATCAGATAATCATAAACCATTTGATGCTGGTCATCATTGAGCTTGGCTTTAGGAGCCATTCTGCTTAATGTATTGATCCACCCCTGGTTATCATTCTTTGTAGGCTCTGGTAATTTGTGGCATTTTGCACATGAATTTTCAAAAATGGTTTTTCCCTGAGCCAACTGTTCAGATGAGGTATACTTTGGCCCTGTTACGGCCGTACTCTTTGGCCCGCAGGACACCAGAAAAGCTGATGCTGCAATGCCGCTTAAGATTAATTTTTTCATACCCATATTTTTGTTGTTGATGGTTTATTTCTGTACAGAAACGATATAATCATAAACCCACTTATGCTGGTCATCATTAAGTTTTGCCTTTGGAGCCATAGCATTCATAATACCAACCCATTGTACAGGATTGTGTGAAGCAGGATCCGGCAGTTTGTGACATCTTCCACAAGAACTTTCAAAAATAGTTTTTCCCTGAGCGATTTGTTCCACCGTAGAAGTCGAAGTTCCTGCAGTAGCAGCAGACGTTGAAGCTTTCGGCGTACAGGATACTAACAAGATGGCAGTAAATGATGCCGCAGCGATGATTTTTTTCATGTTTCTAAATTTTGCTATATAACAAATGTAATAAATTCCTTAAGCCTTTGGTATAGGGGATTCTAGTTTTAATTTAGAAGAAATAAAATTTAATTAATTATAAATAATGCAATATTGATAGAAAATTAGGGTCTTTTATCATTTCATTAACGGGTGCTATTGACCGTTCCCATTTTAATGATTACTTTTGAATCAATGAAATTTTCTACAGAAGAGCTAATAGAAGGAATACAATCAGGTAACAAACGCCTGATTGCAAAAGCTATTACACTAGTTGAAAGTAAAAAAGCGGAGCATAGAGTGCAGGCGGAAGAACTGCTAAAGAAGATTATGCCCTTTACCGGAAATTCTGTTCGAGTTGGCGTAACCGGAGTTCCCGGGGCAGGAAAATCTACTTTTATAGAAAGCTTTGGAAGACTGGCTATTGCTGAAGGGAAAAAAGTCGCAGTGCTGGCGATTGATCCGAGCTCTTCCATCAATAAAGGCAGTATTTTAGGAGATAAAACCAGAATGGAAGAACTTGCAAAAGAAGAAAATGCTTTCATACGCCCTTCTCCGAGCTCCGGATTTTTAGGAGGGGTTGCCAATACGACCTTCGAAACCATGATGATCTGTGAAGCCGCGGGATATGATTATATTTTAATTGAAACAGTTGGGGTAGGGCAGTCAGAAGTTCTTGTGGCAGATATTACCGATGTTTTTCTTTTCCTTAAAATTATTGGAGGTGGAGATGAACTTCAGGGAATAAAGAGAGGAATCATGGAGATGGTGGATCTTATTTTTATCAACAAAGTAGATCAGGACAACCTTCAGAAAGCAAAAAATACAAGATTGGAGCTTAAAAGAGCCCTGGATTTTATTCCCCCTAAAGAAAAAGAATGGAAGATCCCCGTTTTACTGGGTTCAGCGTTACATAATAATGAGGGCCTGAAGGATATCTACGATAAAATCTTCGAATTTATTGAGCTCAAAAAGAAAAGTGGACGCTTTGAAGAAGTCCGTATTCATCAGGCTGAAAAACGTTTTGAATATTGGGTACAGGAATACATACTGTCTTTAATGAAAAAAAGCAATGAAGTGGAAGAGGCTTATATGATGCATAAAAAAAATGCTTCAGAGATGGTTTCGAATCCAAGCACTGAAGCAAAATTATTTGTTGAAAAGTTTTTATCAGATAAAACTAAAGGTTAGAGTTTTTCTTTTTCCGGCTTATCTTCACTTTTTGCAATATATCCGTCGTAGGAAATTGGCTGTCTGTCATTACTTCTCATAGACACGTAAGCTTTCCCGTTTTTATAAACCTCAATAATAATTTCATCAACATTCTTTACATCATTAGGTTTAATTCTTAGGATCCACTTTCCTTTTTTGTTTTGGGATTTGGTAACAGTGAAATCTTTCGAAGTAAATCTGTAGCTATTATTCGTCGTATTTGCATACGTTGCATTGTATAATCTTCCAAAATATGGAAGTGCCACATCTAAGTTGTTTTTACTTACATCAATGGTATAACTTCCATCCAGGTTCAGCATTCTTGTTGCTGTTGCATTCGGCATTGAAGTCATGACGTTAAGGACGTCATAGTTGGTAGGGTTGGCTCTCTGTGCATAGAAGGTAAATTCCTGAGAATCTACTAGAGCGTTCACTGCTTTTGGATCTACTGAGCCTTGAGAAGCGCAGTTCTGAAAAAAGAAAAGAAATCCAAAAACCATCAAAAGAGGAATATACTTTTTCATGATTGAGATAATTATTAAGTTTAAACAGCAAAATGTATGCAAATATATTCTTTATTGGATATTTTGGAATAAAAATTGTTAAAGTTGAGGTATTAACACTCAAACTATGAAAGTTACACATCTATTAGGAATAGGAGCCATTGCTCTGTCGGCCGTTTCCTGTACTACAAACCCGATTACGGGTAGGTCCTCTTTACAGCTGGCTAACAATTCAGAAATTTTAACAATGTCTGCACAGGAATATAAAACGACATTGTCTAAAGGTAAGGTGATTACCGGTACCGCAGATGCAAAAAGAGTGGGAAATGTAGGAAACAGAATTAAAAGTGCAGCAGAAAGATATTATCAGAATATTGGAAGATCAGCTGATCTCGCCAATTATAACTGGGAATTCAATCTTTTGCAAAGCAACGAACTGAATGCATGGTGTATGCCCGGAGGTAAAGTAGCGGTGTATACCGGTATATTACCTGTTACAAAAGATGATAACGGTCTTGCAGTAGTATTGGGACACGAAGTATCCCATGCATTGGCAGGCCATGGAAATGAGAGAATTTCCCAGGCTATGATGGCTCAGTATGGTGGTGCTCTTCTTGGAGGAGCTATTTCAAATGCACAATGGGCAAGTATTTTCCAGAAAGCCTATCCAATAGGTTCACAAGTTGCTTTATTGAAATATGGAAGAAGTCAGGAGTCAGAAGCTGATGAAATGGGACTTTATCTTATGTCTATGGCAGGATATGACCCTAGAGCAGCGATCCCTTTCTGGAACAGAATGGAAGCGGCGTCCTCAGGAGCAAGACAGCCGGAATTCCTGTCTACCCACCCGAATCCGGAAACAAGAATTTCAGATATAAATAAAGATCTTCCGAAAGCTTTGGAATACTATAAGGCTGCGGGAGGAAAAATATAATTAGAATTTTAATCTTGAGTAGGGCCTTATTAAATTTTTAGTAAATTTGGTAAGGCTTTTTAATGTAACCACCTAAACACAATATTATGAAGAGTTTATCAATTACCGGATTTATACTTTTGGCTGTTTCTGCCTTACTTTTCTATCTGACCACAGATTTTGCTGTAGAACAAATTAAAATTTCCCACATCATGGGCATGATGGCAGGAGTTGGGATTGGTCTTATTATCGGCGGAATGGTAGGCTATCTGAGTAAAGGGAGCGCCATAAAAGAAGAGCAGAGGAAAAAAGAATTCAAACAGCTTCAGAAAGAAAAAGAAGAATTGGAAAAACAGGCTGCAGATATTGCAAAACGTCAGGCTGAGATTGAAAATCAAAATAAAAACCCTCAGATATAGATCTCAGGGTTTTAAGTTGTTATTTTCGATTGTTGATTAAAATTTATATCCCAGCCCCACCATAAACAGGTTGGGTCTGTTGTCATATCTGATCTCCGAACCGGAAACTCTGTTGATGAAGTTTCTTTCGTCCTTACTAAAGGCTCCTTCGTATCTTGCATTTAGAATAAGCTTTTTAATTTCAAGCTGTGCCCCAAACTGGTATCCTACCGTGAAATTATTTTTAGCATTTTCTTTAAAGTCATTATAGGTATTGTCTTTGTTTAAATTAAAACTTCCAACCGGACCTACAAAAACACCAAGCATATTCCCTAAAAGATTATATCCCAAAAGTACCGGAACATCTATACGGTTACTTTTAACATCAAATGTAGTGTTCTCCGTGGTAAACTCATTTTTGAAATGAGTATAATAAATTTCCGGCATCACAAATAAAGAAGTAGGAAGACCTACTTTTAATGAAAGTCCTACATTGAACCCTACATTATTTTTACCTGATCCATTAACGGCATCATTGACTGTTCCTTTGATGTTTGACCATGAAGGTGAACCCGTAGGAAATATTAAATTAGCCTTACCTGCCAGTGAGATCTGTGCTGAAGCCCACATTGAAAAACCTATTAACGCTATACTAAGTATCTTTTTCATTATCATCTATTTTTGTAATTGAATTTTCAATCGTTTTATTATTCTCGAGTAAATACTCTCGCAGCTCTTTAAACAGTTCTGAAGAATAAACGAAATCAATAAGATTTTTATTGCCTGCAGTAATCAAAATGTCCTTGTTACCTTCCCATTCCTTGATTCCCAGTCTCAGGTATACAATTTTCTCGCCAATTGTCATCACAGAATTCATATCGTGAGTATTGATGATCGTTGTTGTATTGTATTCTTTTGTGATTTCATATAAAAGATCATCAATGACCTTAGATGTATAAGGATCTAGTCCGGAATTGGGTTCATCACAGAATAAATATTTGGGATAGTTGACAATAGCCCTTGCAATGGCAACCCTTTTTTGCATTCCTCCTGAGATTTCAGATGGATATTTTTTATCAGCTTTATCAAGATGTACTCTTCCTATAACCTCAAAAACCCTTTTTTTCTTTTCTCTATAGGTAAGATTCGTAAACATATCCAACGGAAACATGATATTTTCTTCAACTGTTAAAGAATCAAATAAAGCACTCCCCTGAAATACCGTTCCGATTTCTGAGCGAAGATGCTGTTTTTCATCCCTGGTCATGGTATTCACATTCCTGCCGTCAAACAGGATTTCTCCGGATGATGGCATATAGACGTTCAATAAACTTTTAAGAAAAACCGTTTTCCCCGAGCCACTCTGTCCAATGATTAAGTTTACTTTTCCTTTATCAAATGAAGTCGAAATTCCCTTAAGTACTTCAACATCACCAAAACTTTTCTTAAGATCTTTTACCTCAATCATTAGCTTAATATTAATTGGGTTAAAATTAATTCGGAAATGATAATAAATACCATTGTCCATACCACGGCCTGTGTACTCGCTCTACCTACTTCCAGTGATCCTCCTTTTACAAAATATCCGAAATAAGAAGGGACTGTTGCAATGATGAATGCAAACACTGTGGTTTTGGTAAATGCATAGTATATAAATAAATTAGGCATATACATCTGGATACCGGTGATATAGTCATTGGTAGTCCAGTTCCCGGTTAATATTCCTGCAATATAGCCTCCCCCGATACCAAATACAATACTGATTGCAATAAGAAGAGGGTTAAATAACATACAGGCGATAATTTTTGGAAATATCAGAAAGTTGGGTGAGTTTACCCCCATGATATCCAGCGCATCAATCTGTTCGGAAACTCTCATTGTTCCAATACTTGATGCAATATAAGATCCTACTTTACCCGCTAAAATTAAACTGATAATGGTAGGCGCAAACTCCAGTACAAGTACAGCCTTCGTAGCATATCCTACAAATGAAGGAGGAATAGGAAACGAAGATGCATCAAAGTTGTTGAACATCTGAATGGCGACTACTGCCCCCACAAAGATAGAAGTGAAGACAACAAGTCCGAAAGAATTTACTCCCAAATCATTAATTTCTCTCATGAACAGCTTCCAAAAAACCTTCATTTTCTGAGGTTTCTGCAGGGATTTCCCTAAGAGGATCATGTATTCCCCTACTGCTGTGAAAAACTTTTTTAACATACTGCTAAATTAGACTTTTTTATTTAATTAGGCTAGAGTTGAAGGTAAGACTGATGTATAGAAAAATGTTAAAATTATCTACGGCTTAATCTGCATTTTATTTTGCATTTTTATCACCTGCAATGACCAGTAAAACGGTTTTTAAAATAATAACGAGATCGAGAACAAAACTCCAGTTTCTTACGTAAAAGGCATCCGCCAAAACTCTTTTTTTCATTTCTACATCCACATCTCCAAAATCTCCACGAAGTCCGCTTACCTGTGCCAGTCCCGTAATGCCGGGGCTTACCATACTTCTTAAACTGTATCTTCCGATTTTAGGTTTGTAATAATTATCAACAGCCAGCATATGGGGGCGTGGTCCTACAACAGACATTTCTCCCTTTAATACATTTATGAACTGAGGAAGCTCATCAAGGCTGGTCTTTCTTAAGAATTTGCCTATTTTAGTTATTCTGGAATCATTTTCTGAGGTAGTTTTGATAGCCGATTCTTCATTTACAACCATGGTTCGAAATTTAAAACAGCTGAAGACTTCTTCATGAAAGCCATATCTTTTCTGTAAAAAGAAAACAGGACCTTTAGAGGTTGTTTTGATTAATAGGGCAATAATTGGGAAAACCCAGGAGCAGATGAAGACCAATACAAAAATGGAGAAAAAGATATCAAATGTCCTTTTCATCAGGAAGTTAGAATAATAATCCAGCGGATATCTTGCCTGGCTGAGAACGGGCTGAGTCTGTATATATCCAAGGTCATAAAGGAAAAAGTCACTTTGAGTGATACTCGGTATCAGTGAAATATGAACTTTATTGTCCTCCGCGAGTTTGAATATTTCAGTTTCCGTTTTTTCATCATATGAATTTTCTGTAGATAAAAATAGGGTATGAATCCCATTTTTTTTCCAGAAACTGACTAATTCGCTGGTTCTGATTTCTGAATTTTCGTATTCAAATATCCGGTATCCATAATCTTTACGGTCTTTAAAAATGTTTCTAAGGATCTCTGTAGAATCATTATTCTCCAGAAACATTACATTTCTATGGTTGATCCCCAGAGAACGCAAATACTTAATGGCGAAATAGATCAATGATTTTTCCAGAAAAATAAAAGCAAAAAGATAAAAGGAGAGCCAGTAAATATCTGAATTGAAAAAGACATTATTACTTACCTTTCCTATAAGCAGTACACCCAGTATAAAAAACAGGAAGTGAATTAAAAGGCGTTCCAGAAACAGGGTATACGTGAGATTCCTTGGGATATTGTATATTTTTGTCCTACCGCTTAGCAGCACCCAGAACAAAAACAATAAAATCAAGGAAAAAGCATTCTGGTACCAGGTTTCTTTGTGATATTTTAAACTTTCGTTTCTGCTTATAAAAAAGAATATAAAGATAGATGCAATAACCATGAGGTCAAGCAAAATGATGATCGATTTCACGTATCTAGAGTATCGAATTCTCTGCATCTAACGGTATTATAGCGGATGTGGCCCGCTAATTTACACTTTTTTATGGGATATTCAGATATTTATGAGTCTGAACTGAAGCCTGCCACTCCGGATGCTCAAGAATGAAGTCTGTAATCTTAGGATACATTTCATTCCTTTTGCTCCATTCACTTTGAAGATAAAGCTTACAGTTTTCAGAAACTTTTGCTGCCTGTTCCTGTGCAAATGTAAAATCATGCTGATTGAAAATAATCATTTTCAACTCATTAGCTTTCTGATAAATTTCTTCTTTAGGAAGCCCTGTTTTCTTGGGTGAAAGAGTGATCCAATCCAGTTGTCCGCTCATAGGATAAGCTCCTGAAGTTTCGATATGCACAGTACACCCCAGTTCTTTTAATTTGGATGTAAGGATATTCAGGTTCCACATCAAAGGTTCTCCTCCTGTCAGAACAATTGTTTTACAGTGGCTGGCTGCTGTTTGCGCTATTTCTTCTGCATTCATAAGAGGATGAAGCTCAGGATCCCAGCTTTCTTTTACATCACACCAGTGGCATCCAACATCACAGCCTCCTAGTCTAATAAAATAGGCGGCTTTTCCAGTATGTGCTCCTTCTCCCTGTAAAGTGTAAAAATGCTCCATTACAGGGAGCATTTTACCTTCTTTTAATAAAATATCTTCTTCTTTATTCATTTTTAAATTAGTCGTTATAGACCGAAGTTTTGTAAGCAATGATGGTGTTTTTCATCAACATTGCTCTTGTCATTGGGCCTACTCCTCCAGGTACCGGTGTAATCCAGCTTGCTTTAGCGGCACAGCTTTCAAAATCCACGTCGCCGGCAAGGTAATATCCTTTTGGAGAATCGTTATCTACTCTTGTGATCCCTACGTCAACAATTACAGCTCCTTCCTTGATCATTTCTCCTTTTAAGAAATGAGGATCACCTAAAGCTGTAATAACGATGTCTGCCTTTTTAGTGTATTCTTCGATGTCTTTTGTATATGAGTGTGTAAGAGTTACGGTAGAGTTTCCTGGGAAATCTTTTCTTCCCATAAGAATACTCATCGGTCTTCCTACGATTTTACTTCTTCCGATGATTACGCAGTCTTTTCCTTTGGTTTCAATATTGTATCTTTCCAATAATGTTAAGATTCCGAAAGGAGTAGCCGGTAAGAAGGTGTCCATCTCTAATGCCATTTTTCCGAAGTTTTCAGGGTGGAACCCATCAACATCCTTTCTTGGATCAATTGCGTTAATGATTTTCTCCTGGTCAATCTGATCTGGTAAAGGTAACTGAACGATAAATCCGTCAACAGCTTTCGATTTATTTAGTTCGTCAATTTTTTCCAATAATTCAGATTCTGCAACAGTACTGGGGAATTTGATTAAGCTGGATTGAAATCCTACTTCCTCACAATCTTTCACTTTAGCATTTACATAAGCCTTGCTAGCTCCGTTGTTTCCAACAAGAATTGCTACCAGATGTGGTGCTCTCCTTTTGCTTGCAATGATTTTTTCCACCTCAACCTTGATCTCCGCTTTTATTTCTTTGGATACTTTAAGTCCGTCAAGAATTTCTGCCATTTTACTTTTATTACTTTATTAGATTTATTTTTACTTTTTACTACTTAAATTCTTTATAGTAACTGATCAATCCATTAGTAGAACTGTCATGAGAATTGATAGCCTCATCATTTTCAAGTTCAGGAAGAATTTTGTTGGCTAATACTTTACCTAATTCCACACCAAACTGATCAAAACTGAAAATGTTCCAGATGACACCCTGTACAAAGATTTTGTGCTCATACATGGCGATTAATTGTCCTAGTGAAAAAGGAGTTAATTCTTTGAATAATATGGAGTTGGTAGGAGTGTTTCCGTGGAAGATTTTGAAATTGATCAATCTGTCTATTTCTTCGTCAGATTTTCCTGCACCTCTAAGTTCTTCTTCAACTTCCTCTTCCAGCTTTCCGAAGGCAAGAGCTTCAGTCTGAGCGAAAAAGTTCGCTAACAATATATCCTGATGGTCAGAAACTTTGTTAGGGCTTTTTGCATACGCAATAAAATCTGCTGGGATCAATTCCGTACCTTGGTGGATCAATTGGTAGAAAGCGTGCTGACCGTTTGTACCAGGCTCTCCCCAGATAATTGGTCCTGTTTCATATTCTACGAATTCACCGTTTCTGTCTACACATTTTCCATTGCTTTCCATATCTCCCTGCTGAAGATAAGCAGCAAATCTGTCCAGATACTGAGAGTAAGGTAAGATTGCATAAGTTGTTGCTGCGTAGAAATTACGATACCAGATTCCAAGAAGTCCCATTAATACAGGAACATTTTCAGAGAAATCTGCAGTCTGGAAGTGTTGGTCAGTATCAAAAGCTCCTTTCAAAAGCTGTTCGAAGTTTTCATATCCTACGGAAAGAACAATGCTTAATCCGATAGCACTCCAAAGTGAATATCTTCCGCCTACCCAGTCCCAGAATTCGAAAATGTTCTCTTCTGCGATTCCGAACTGTTTAACAGCTTCAATATTAGTGGATAAAGCTACAAAGTGCTTTGCTACATCTTCCTGTTTTCCAGCTTTAAGGAACCAGTCTTTTGCAGAATTTGCATTGGTCATCGTTTCCTGAGTAGTAAACGTTTTAGAAGCAATGATGAATAGAGTAGTTTCCGGATTTAAGTTTTTAACAACTTCTGCAATATGATTTCCGTCCACATTGGAAACAAAGTGAACATCCAGTCTTGTTTTAAAATGTTTTAATGCAGAGCAAACCATCACAGGTCCTAAGTCTGAACCTCCGATACCGATGTTGACAACATCAGTGATCGCTTTACCGCTAAAACCTTTATGTTCTCCTGAAATGATTTTTTCAGAAAACGTTTTCATATGTTCAAGAACATTCTTGATCTGTGGTTTGATATTTTCACCATCTACAAGAATCTCACGATCTGAAAAATCCCTCAATGCTGTATGCAAAACTGCTCTTCCTTCTGTTTCATTGATCTTGTCTCCGGAAAACATTCTGGTGATAGAATCCTTCAACTGGCATTCTTCAGCCAGTTGTAATAAAAGTTCCTTCGTTCTGGAATCAATTAAGTTTTTAGAATAATCAAAAAGATAATTGTCTTTTTGTAAAGAGAACTCTTCAAAGCGGGTTGGATTATATTGGAACAGACTTCTCAGGTCAAAGTCATTTCCGGCAAAATGTTCATCAAGAGCTTTCCAGCTGTTAGTTTGTATAGGATTTATTTTTGATAGCATATTTCAGGAATTTATAGTGTTCAGAAAACCATGTATCGGATCATAATACCTAAAAATCCATAATGATTTATTTCTGATTGGCAAATTTAAGGAAAAATAAAACCTCAGATAAATTTGAGGAGTATAAATAACAATTTTTTAAAAAACAAAGCCCCAGAAATGTTCTGAGGTTCATTTTTTATGTTTATAAAAGATACTTTAAATATTATTCATCCATTTCATTTAAGATGGTTTCCAATTGCTTGGCCTGATGTCCATAGATATATTTTGTCCATGAAACTATACTTGCCACTAATAAAAGCGTTCCCATCAAAACAGCAATTATTAAAAAGAACTGATTTGAGTTGGACAGGCCATGGCCTTTCTTTTCCAAAATATTATAGATAAACAATCCAATAGTGATAAGGAAGTGAGGCAGTAATAAAAAGCCAAATGACTGATATCTTTCCATATTTAATCTAAGCTCGTGATAGATTTTCCAAAGACTGTTCTTGGTATTTCCAGTATAAAGTTCAGTTTGTCTGTAGAATTTATAAAATCCAAACAGATAATAGGAGGATATTACAATCATCATTGTATAGGATATATAGTAGATAATGTACTGTGAAACTGGAAATCCAAACTGAAGCGGGAAGAATCCCATAAGGATGATGGCAAGAATCTGCATTGGAAATTCTTTTTTCATGCTTTTTTGAATTTTTTCTATAGGATGTTTGCTCTCCTTTAATTGTTTTATGCTATCAGGAATAGTGACGTTACTGTCTTCATTATTCCATTGTTCTTTTAATTGGTCAAAGTTCATGGCCTGATTTTTTTATGATTTGCTGTATTTTTTCTTTTGTTCTGTTGAGTTTTACACGGGTGTTTCCTTCACTGAGCCCGAGGTTGTTTCCAATCTCTTTATGAGACATCCCTTCCATGAAATAAAATATAACGGCTTTCTCTAAAGAATTCAACTGCTGGACTGCATTGTAAAAGATTTCCAGTTGCTTATCTTTTGCAGGATTATAATCTTCTTGCTGAACTTCAAAATGATGAGCAGTATCTGTATGATTATTGGTTCTCTGCTTTTCTTTTTTTAAAAAAGTAATAGCAGTATTGATTGCCACACGATACATCCAGGTGGAAAACTCACTATTCCCTTTGAAAGTCTGGTAGGATTTCCAGAGTTGGATAAGAATTTCCTGCTGAAGGTCTTCCCGGTCCTCTATAGAATCGGCATAGATGCGGGAGGCTTTGTATAAAATGCCTTTATGCTGGTTGACAAGCTGTAAAAAAGCAGTTTCAGTTGAATTACTCACAATAGTTTCATGGTTTGATTACTATTATAGACCAGAGACAGGTTTTACCGTATAGCCTTTAGACTGTAGAAGAGGGATAATTCCGTTTTCACCCATTAGATGTGAACCGCCTACTGCAAAGAAAGAACTTTTATCTTTCATTATTTCCGGCATTATTTTTACCCAGTTTTTATTTCTGTTGGTGAGCATCGCCTTTTCCTGCCGGGCATTCATAAATCTTTCATCCTTGAAAAGAGTGTATAGTGATTGTATATTTTCATTTTTAAAAGCTTCTATCATCTGTCTGAATAAAATTTCATATTCCTTACCCATTTTTAGCTGTGAGATAGTGCTCCTCAGATCATAAGCTTCGTTGATGGATTTCATCTGCTCCTCTACCTTTTCCAGCCCTTTAATGTTCTTTTTATCTTTCATTGCCTTTTTCAGAAGTTCCATTTCATAGAGTTTTATTTCAGTCTGAGGACATGGGGTTGCTTTGGCCGCAAGAAGAGCATAAAGAGCCTGAGGGCTTGAAGTGTCTATGCTTTCAAGGGTAGTTCCGTAATCGGTTAGAATGTTATCCAGTTCTTTCGCTTCATTTGGAGAAAGCTGATCAGATATTTTCTTATCAGTCTGATACATTTTCTGTAGTGTTGCCATCTCGACGGGATCTGTATAATTAACTTCCATTACAAAGTTATCTGATTTTTCAAGGGCTTTGAGTACTTTAGATTTGATCTCAAAATCTTTACTGCATAAGATATGAAAAGTTCCGGTAATATAAGATGGCTTAGAAAGACCATTGCCGGTAACCTCCCAAAGCAGACTGTTACTGTTGGGAGTCTCCTTACTCTGTGCTGTTGCAGTTATGGAAGAACTCATTGATAATAATGCTGCGAACCCAAGTTTTACTAAATTTTTCATACTATTATTTTTTTTGATTTTTAAGTTATTTTAAACAGTATGTAAAACAAGAGTTATATTCGTTACAGTTTTTTTTGAAAAAAATAAAAACCTCCCGGAAAAGGAGGTTGTAACATCTAAAATTACGATGATAACCAATTGGTTAGGTTTTTTTTATTCTTGAATTTTTGGCTGTTCAGGTTTTGAAACTCTTCTTTTTCTTAGGAAATAGATCATGGCAGCTGCAATTAATAGGATTGGCCAGATGTTGATAAGAACCACTATGATTTTCTGGATCAAGTAGAATCCATAGACAAAGCCATCCTTTGCGTCATAAATGAAATTGTATTTATATTTATTATCAATGCTTGTCGTGTTGGTAATAGTAATTTCTGCAATACGCAATTGAGGTTCTTTGATGTAAATCTGAATGGTGCTGTATTTGAGATCGTCTGTCATATTCATACTTGATAGCTTTTGAAGATTCCCTTCAGACATATTCTCATCGTGTAAGATTACTTTATCCTTATTGGTTTTAAGCTTGCTGATATTTTCAGAGGTTTTTTGATTTCTTTTCCCTTCAAGTTCCGAATATTTGGTATTGGCAGTCACATCTTTCGCATTAATAGATCTGGAATTAAGAAATAATTTGTTCGTATTGATTGCTGTTAAAAGTTCACCTAGTTTTTCAGTCGGAATACGCACCTGCATTGTATTTTCTGTCTGAAATTTTTTAACCAGCATAGCTTCTTCATTAGAAGTGTTGTAGGTGTTTTCAGAAACCACATTGCTTTGAAGATTGCTGTTGGTAACAAATCCTCCAAGCTCCTGAACCGATTTTTCAATAGCGATGGTTGCATTGTACACATCTTTTACTTCCATATTGACATCCGCAGTCTTGATGAACTGTTTGTCTTTTACTTTCATATCTGCGACAGATGAGATGCTGTCTGATATAACTGCCGTTGCTGAATCTGTAGTAGCATAGGCTTCAAGATCTTTAGAAGAAACTTCGCCTTTTTTACATGAATATATGCCTAATAAAAGAACAGCAGATAGAGATAATTTAATGTAAGTGGTTTTCATAGCGTTTATTTTTAATGTTTTTGCTTGGGTCAAAGTTCAGTCAGGATCTTTTGTAACGCTTGAAAATCAAAAGTAAAAAAAATGTAAACGGAATATTGTAATTTAATCGATTGTGATTGAGTGTTTTGTAAAATATTAATGCTGTTTTCTGGTTATTTTCGGAGCAGTTTTTGCTTGTGTTTTACAAACCCAATTACAATATATTAATATGTCGAATACCTTTTCCAAAATCAGAAACGCAATAGAATTATTTAGATCCATAGATTTTGATCAGCTGAGTTCCATTTCTAACAAAGTAGATTTACCAAAACTGATGCAGAATTTTTCTAAACTGGATGATAAGCAGCTTTCCGGTATTATGAAAATGCTTGATCCGGAAAAGAAAAAGAAAGAACTCCCGCCTATTGATGGTGATTTTTATGATATTTACCATACCCTTAGTCCCGAACAGAGAGAGATTCAGCTTAAGGTAAGAGATTTTATGGAGAAAGAAGTGAAACCCTTGGTCAATCATTACTGGCTGAGAGATGAATTTCCTTTTGAATTGATCCCTAAATTTCAGAAGCTTAATATCTGCGGAGTGACCTATGAAGGCTATGGCTGTCCGGGTATGCCTTTTCTGATGGAAGGTGTTATCGCAATGGAAATGGCAAGAATAGATGCCTCTATCGCTACATTTTTTGGCGTGCAATCTGGATTGGCAATGGGTTCTATTTACATCTGTGGTTCAGAAGAACAAAAACAAAAGTGGCTTCCACAGATGCAGAAATTTGAAAAAATTGGAGCTTTCGGTCTTACAGAGCCTGAAGTAGGTTCAGGAGCCGCAGGTGGTCTTACAGTAACCTGTAAAAAAACAGAAGACGGCTGGGTACTTAATGGTCAGAAGAAATGGATTGGTAATGCAACTTTTGCTGATCTTATCATTATTTGGGCAAGAGATTTAGACAGTGGGGAAGTGAAAGGTTTTATTGTGGAAAAAGATAATCCCGGATATTCGGTAGAGAAAATCAAAGGGAAAATGGCCTTGAGGATTGTCCAGAATGGATTGATAACGTTAAAAGACTGTATTGTAACGGAAGAAAACCGTTTGCAGAATGCCAATTCCTTTAAAGATACTGGTAAAGTTCTTCGAATGACCCGGGCTGGAGTAGCCTGGATGGCTACAGGGTGTGCAAGGGGAGCTTACGAAAGTGCGCTGGATTATACCAGAAAAAGAAAACAATTTGGAAGACCTATTGCTTCTTTTCAAATGATTCAGGGGCATTTGGTAGAAATGTTATCTAACCTTACAGCAATGCAGACCATGGTTTTTAGGCTATCTGAAATGCAGGATGAAGGAATTTTAAAAGATGAACATGCTTCTCTGGCTAAAGTTTTCTGTACCTTAAGAACACGAGATATCGTTTCCAGAGCAAGAGAAGTGCTGGGTGGAAACGGAATTTTGCTGGAATATGATGTAGCCCGTTTTGTAGCCGATGCCGAAGCCATTTATTCTTATGAAGGGACAAAAGAAATAAACTCGCTCATCGTAGGACGATCGATTACAGGATTCAGTGCTTTTGTGTAGGGAACAGGTAACAGATATTAAGTTTCAGTTTGTAGGTACTACAAACTGAAACTTAATATCTGAAGCCTTATGAAACTAAATGCTTGTATTTTTCTTTGTTGTCAAGAATGATCCAAAGATTGATCAGGAACATCAACCCGGCGATGCTCATTCCCATTGGAGATTTATCCATTGTGAAAACGTGGGTAACAATTCCTACCATGACAGGTAAAATAACAATGGCTCCTAAGGCTCTTGTTTTTGGGAAAATGAATAATAATCCGCCAATGACTTCTACAATACCCACTAAAGGCATTAACCAACTGATTTCTCCAAAAGCAGAGAAAAGTTTCATTTGCTCTGGAGTAGGTTTCTCCATTGGCATATAATTAAAAAACTTGTTTAAACCGGCATTAATAAACATAAGCCCGAAAAGTAAGCATAAAATGAATTTTACTATTTTCATGATTGATGATTTTATATCAAATGTAAAGTAAAAATGGGATATGAATGTTGAATTCAGATTTTAAATATATAATTTATTGTTAATGTTAGGTTAATGGGGTGTTTTGTATAATTTTATTTTTCTATATTCGGGAAGCAAACTAAACTAATAAATTATTATGTTGAAAAATCTTAAAAAATTAGATCGCTCAAATTTAAGAGAGATTCAGGGCGGAGTAGGTATTGGACTATGCGATATTGGTCCTGAAGGATGTCCATGTAAAATCCCACCAGGTCACCCATGCTTGGGCGGCGGCGGAGGCGTAGAGCCGGGAGGACCAGATATGGGATATTGTCCTGATACTCAATCTTACATTCCGTGTACACAAACTTGTGCAAATGGGATGAGTCCATATTGTGCACTGCCATAACTGGCATAATAAATAGTAAAAAAGACTGTCTTGAAAAAGACAGTCTTTTTTATTTAAAAATTGGAAATGATTTTTTTGAGTAATCAATTATCAATTGTACATATATTATTCAATCCTTAATCCATTTCTTTCAAGGTAATATTTTTGGATATCTTGTAGCTCTTTTTCTTTTTATTGGGTTTTTGTTCTTCACCCAGCAATTTTCCCCACGGTTTCAGGCCATCCACTCTTTCGCAGATAATTTTTATAATTGCAATGGCCGGAATACAAAGGAACATTCCTGCAATTCCCCAAAGATGCTCTCCTAAAAGAATTCCAAGAAAAGAAAATAATGCATTGATCTTTACTTTTGAGCCTACGACAAATGGAAGTACAATATTTCCGTCAACAGCGTGTACCGCAATATATCCCATTGCTACATAAATACAGGTTGACGGGCTGGATGTTGCAAATGCTATAAAACAGGAAATGAGAAGTGAAATAAAAATTCCCAAATATGGAATTACATTTAATAGTCCGGTAAGTACGGCCAAAAGAATAGCATATTTTACACCTAACACGGTAAGAAGAATAGTCGTAAGGGTAGAGACAATAATAACCTGAAGAAAAAGTCCGAAAATATATTTCTTGGTCATAAGTCGGATCTCAGTTACAGCTTCCTGTACGTTTGCTTTATGTCTTTCATTAAAAACAGTGACGATAAAGCCGTTCAGAAGTCTTCTGTAATTTAAGATAAAGATAAAAAACAGAGTGAAAAATATAATAAATCCAAATCCGGTTGAAAAAATTCCAAATGTAAAGCCTAAAATAGCTCCCGAAGAAGACAGAAGTTTATTTACTCCCTGGTTAATGTAGTCTACCTGTTCATCCACCTTTACGTTGAACTTTTTAGAAACCCAGTGCTGAAGGCTGTCAAATACAGTGGTAAACTGCTCTTTGAGATGAGGGAGATCTTTACTGAAATCCGATAATTGTGAACTGAAGAAATAAATCAGTCCGCCTAATATGATCAGCATAATGAAGACCGATGTCATCGTGGATATGGATCTTGGAAACCTTAGTTTTCTTTCCATAAAAGTTGCTGCCGGTAAAAAAAGCATAGCCATAAGGAATGCAAGGAAAAACGGAGCCAAAATACTCTGTCCTAGCGCCAGAAGATAGCCAAGTCCAATAATGGAAATAACGACGAGCGTAAGCTTGACAAGAAAAGGAAGTCTGAGGAAATTCATAATTTATAATCTGCAGTATGGAATAAAAATAAGAAAAACCCAACGAAATAATGCACTTTTTATTCAAACTGTTTGGATTTTTCTTTCAACACTCCAAATTTCATTCCATACAACGAATTAAAGGAGGCTTAAAAACAGAAACACGCCTGGTAATCAGAACGTGTTTCTTTATTGAGAAGTTGATATGTTGAAAAGTTTGTTTTATTTTTCAATGGCGATGTCAATGACATCCTCCATTCTGTTGACGTAATGTACCTGTAGATTTTTTAAATAATCTTTTTTGATCTCTTCTACGTCTTTTCTGTTGGCTTCACAAAGAATTACCTCTTTGATTCCGGCTCTGGTAGCAGCTAAAAGTTTCTCTTTGATTCCTCCTACGGGAAGTACTTTCCCTCTTAAGGTGATTTCCCCTGTCATAGCAAGATGTGGTTTTACCTTTTTGTTTTTAAAAGAAGAAACCATTGAAGTTAGCATGGCTATACCTGCAGAAGGTCCGTCTTTAGGAGTTGCCCCTTCCGGAACATGGACGTGGATGTTCTTTTTATCCAGTTCTTCCTGCGGTATTCCCAACTCATCATGTCTTGCTTTGATGTACTCTAAAGCAATTGTCGCAGACTCCTTCATTACCGTTCCAAGGTTACCCGTCATGGTTAAACTGCCTTTTCCATTACTTAAAATACTTTCAATATAAAGGATATCACCTCCTACACTTGTCCAGGCAAGACCTGTTACAACACCAGGCACTCCAGTTATTTCAGATAAGCTTTTAGGTCTTGGAACACCAAGTATTTCGTCTACTTTTTCAAGAGATATCTTAGAATCATACTCTTTTTCCAAAGCAGTCTGAAGCGCCACCCATCTTGCTATAGAAGCAATTCTTTTCTCTAAAGTTCTTACTCCGCTTTCTGAAGTATGGGCTTCTATAATATGTTTCAGTTCAGGATTCCCCAGTTTAAATGACTTCGTATCCAAACCATTTTCCTCCTGTTGTTTTTTGATTAAATGTCTCTTCGCAATCTCAATTTTTTCCTCTAAAGTATATCCTGCAATCTGGATGATTTCAGTTCTGTCCAAAAGAGGAGTTTGTATCGTTGAAAGTGAATTGGCCGTTGCAATAAACATTACTTTTGATAAGTCATACCCCATTTCAAGGAAGTTGTCATAGAAAGACTTATTTTGTTCAGGATCAAGAACTTCAAGCAATGCTGAGCTGGGATCGCCGTGAAGGCCCTGTGCTATCTTATCAATCTCATCCAGAACAATAACCGGATTGGATGTGCCTGATTTTTTGATAGACTGTAAGATTCTTCCGGCCATCGCTCCGATATACGTTTTTCTGTGTCCTCGGATCTCACTCTCATCGTGAAGGCCTCCCAAAGATAGTCTTACATATTTTCTTCCTAGAGCATCAGCAATAGACTTACCCAGAGACGTTTTACCTACTCCGGGAGGCCCTACCAACAAGAGGATAGGAGATTTCATATTATTTTTTAATTTTAAAACAGCCATGTGTTCCAAAATTCTTTTCTTAATATCTTCCAGTCCGAAGTGAGCTTTATCTAAAACTTTTTCAGCTTTTGCGATATCAAAAATATCTTTAGTATATGTTTCCCATGGAAGATCCGTGAAGAAATCCAGGTAATTTCTCTGTACATTATAATCCGGAGAGTTAGGATTTTGGCGCTGTAGTCTGCTGATTTCCTTTTGGAAATGGTCTTCTACTTCCTGGCTCCATTTTTTATCCTTCGCCTTGTTAATAAGATCTTCAACATCACTTTCAGGGCCTCCGCCAAGTTCATCCTGAATTGTTCTGATCTGTTGATTCAGAAAATATTCTCTCTGCTGCTTATCAAGATCCTTAGAAGTTTTCTGATGGATCTGGTTTCGGAGTTCCAGCTTTCTAAAGTCCTCATGCATCATCTCATAGCAGTTATTAGCTCTTTCCATGAGGCTTTTCTCCTCAAGAAGCTTTTGTTTCGCTTCCGATGAGAAATTGGCATTGGTGCAGATGAAGTTCAGAAGATCATCATTATTATTGATGTTCTTGATCGCGAAGTTGGCTGCATTAGGAATATTAGGGTCCAGCTCAATAATCTTTAAAGCAAGATCTTTAATGTTTTCCAGCAGTGCTTCATATTCGTCCTGATTTTTAGGTCTGCTATCTTTTAATTTTGATATTTCTGCTCTGAAATAGGGCTGGGTTTCAATGATTTTTTTTATCTTGAACCTATGGAACCCCTTCGTGATTGCAGTAATGTTTCCTTCAGGTAACTTGATGATCTTAATGATCTTAGCAAGTGTTCCGGTAGTGTAAATGTCTTTTTCAGAAGGTTGCTCCATGTCCGAATTTTTCTGGCTTACAATTCCAATAAAATCGCCATTTTTCTGAGCTTCCTCAAGAAGTTGTATCGATGTTTTTCTTCCCGCAGTAATAGGAATCACTACATTAGGGAACATTACCATATTTCTTACAGGAAGTATAGGGAATATTTTCTGTTCGGAATTTTTATCAGTCTCCGAGAAGTCCGAAAGATTGATTTCCTCAGCTACGATATCAAATCCGTCGCTGATCATTTCTTCTAAACTAATATCTTCAAATTCTGTCATAATCAATCAAATGACAAATTGTCATTTTCGTTTTTAATCGTTAAAGTGATTTTCTATAAATATACCCTGAAAACGTGTGGCATATTATGATGTTTTAAAATGCACAATACTTATGCCATTTGTTTTTTGGTAAAAAATACGGTCAAAATTTCCTTTTTTAAATAATCTTTACGAATAAAAATTAAAATAAAGAACTTCTGCTTCTGTAATTTCTTAAAAATGTGTATTTTCGCAAACTGATAAAAAACTATAATTTATAAAATGGCAATTTTAGGACAGATTAGGAGTAAGCCTTGGCTTTTAATGGGAGTAATAGCCTTAGCGCTTTTAGCGTTTTTGGTGAACCCGGATAGTATCGATAAGGTTTTTGGTAAAAATCCTGACGTTTTAGGAAAAGTAAACGGTGAGAAAATCACCCGCGAAGAGTTCAATGATCAGCTTTTCGTGTTGCAGCAACAGGCTGATCAACAAGGGCGTCCGAAAAGCGGTCTTGAAGAGCAGGCTTGGCAGTTACTTGTACAATCTAAACTTATCAAGCAGCAGTTTGAGAAACTGGGCTTTGAAATGACTGATGACTATTTCTGGAGTCAGATCCAGTATGATCAGATGTTTGCTCAGAATCAGCAGTTCTTTGATGAGAAAGGTAACTTTAAAACTCAAGAGCTTAAAAAAGAAATTGAAACATTGCAAAACACCAATCCTCAGGGGTATACCCAATGGTTGAAGACGAGAAAGACTGTTGAGTACAGACTGATGGCAAGACAGGTGTTTACTAATATTTCAGCAGGGATTACTACAGGTAAGAAAGAGGCAGAAGAATTGATGAAGCAGAGAGATCAGCTTGCTGATATCGACTTTGTGAAAGTAGATTATGCTGCATATCTTCAGAAAACAAAAATCAATGTTACGACAGAAGATCTTGCAAATTACATAAAGAAGCATCCTGTAATGTTCAAAGCTGAACCTAGCAGAAATATTGGTATTGTATATTTCCCATCTAAACCTAGTGCAGCAGACGATGCAGCAGCGTTGAAAGAAATTACAAAACTATATTCAGGAGGTACAGATGCGAGCGGAGGTTCAGAAAATTTCCAGAATACGAAAAATGATTCAATGTTTGTAATGGCAAACTCTGATATGCCATTCAATGCTCAGTATATGAAGCCTACTCAATTGCCGGCGGCTATACAAGGTCAGATTGCTACCGCAGCGGTAGGGCAGACTTTTGGTCCCTATAAAGAACAGGATTTCTATGTAGTGTCTAAGCTTGTAGGTAAAAAAACTTCAGATTCTACATTATCCAGACATATCCTTATTGCTTTCAAGGGAAGCCCTGCAGGAGAAGGAGTAACAAGATCTAAAGAGCAGGCTAAGAAATTGGCAGACTCTATCGGAGCTATTGTAAAAGCAACTCCGGCTAAATTTACAGAATTCCTTAAGCTTTCCAATGATCCAAATTCTGCAGCACAGGGAGGTAGTCTAGGTTGGACAACTCCAGAAACGCCATTCGTTCCGGAATTCCTTACTTACCTTGCAAACAACCCTAAAGGAGCTACAGGGGTAGTAGAAACACAGTTCGGTTATCATATCATCAATATTGAAGATAAGAAATCTGGATCTATGGGCTATAAAGTTGCTAACCTTGTGAAGGCAATTAAACCTTCAGATGCTACAGAAGCTGACGTAGATAGAAAATCAAGAAAATTCATTCAGCAAATTCAAGGGAAATCTTTCAATGATTTCGTGAATATTGCTAAAAAAGATAATTATCAGTTCTCTAATCCAAAAGCAGCAAAAAGATTTGAAGGCCAGCTTCAGGGCTTAGGTACTGAAAAAGATGCAGAGATCTTAGGATGGGCTTTTAATAAGAAAAGATCAAAAGGTGATACAGAACTTTTCACTGTAGAAGGTACAGGAGATAAAATTGTGGTATACCTGAACGGAAAACAAGACGCTGGTCTTGCTGATCCGGAATCTGTGAGAGATCAAATTGAAGCTATTGTTAAAAATAAATTGGCAGCAAAACAGATTTCTGATAAAATTGCAGCAGCAAAAGCTTCTAACCTGGATCAGGTAGCTAAATTATTTGCAGCTACAAAACAAAGTGCTCAGGTAAACTTACTAAACCCTTCGGTAGCTGGAGCTATGGAGCCTAAAGTTGCCGGTGCAGCATTTGGTGTTGCAAAAGGTAAACTTTCTAATCCGGTTGAAGGTGGAACAGGAGTGTATGTTCTGATCAAGAAATCAGAAACAGTAAACAAACAACCTGGGGATCTTAAACAGTTTACAGAGTCTATTACTCAAAGAAATGCTGGAATGTTCGGCCAGGCTTGGATGAAGAGTCTTCAGGACAATGCAGATATTCAGGATTACAGAATTGAAATCTGGAATAAAATTGGAAATCAGCAGCAATAAGAAATTCATTTTTATTGATATAAAAAAGCGACAAAATTATTTGTCGCTTTTTTTTTGTATTTAACGCAGAGCAATAAGGCAAAGGATTTATTTAAAATGTGTTATATTTGCTTATTAGAAAAAAATTAGCAAGTGAAATTCAGTAAAGAATTAAAAGCGGGTGTGATTGCACTTCTGGCTGTTGTTGGCTTTGTGTTGTTGTTTCAGTTTATGAAGGGGAAAAGCCTTTTTACAACCGATAATATATTTTATGCAAAATATGATAACGTAGAAGGCTTGGCACAGTCTTCGGCAGTTTCTATTAATGGTCTTAAGGTAGGGCAGGTAGATAAAATCATTCCCAGGACCGCAAAAGATGGAAAAATTAGTTTTGTTGTAAAGATTACTATCGATAACAAATTCGAATTTTCAAAAAACTCAACTCTGGAAATTTTTGAACCCGGATTAATGTCTGGTAAAGAAATGAGAGTAAACCTTTTATATGGAGGAGATACCGCAAAAGATGGTGATACGCTTAAAGGTGCTTTCAAGCTGGGAATGATAGGAAGTCTTTCTACTCAGGTAGGCCCGGTTAAAGATCAGCTGCAGGGTGTACTTTACAAAGTAGACTCTTTGATGGCGAATGCCAATCAGATTGTAGATGGACAGAACAGAGCCGAAATCAGAGCTTTATTAATCAATCTTAATAAAACAGTAGGAGCATTACAGACTACGGCAGGTAATGTAAACAGCCTGGTGGGGCACAATGATCCTAAACTTCAGAAAGTATTGGATGACGCTAGTCTTACCATGCAGAGCGGAAAAGTTACGTTGGATAAATACGGAAATCTTGCACAGAGCATTGATACCAAGCAGTTGAATGCAACGATAGCAAATCTTGATGCTACTGTAGGAAAACTAAATCAGGTAATCGGAGGAATAGATAAAGGAGAAGGTAGTTTAGGTAAACTGATGAAAGATGATCAGCTTTACAATAATCTTAATTCAGCTTCTTCTAATCTGAATACACTGATTGAAGACATGAAAGCAAACCCTAAGAGATACATTAATTTCTCAGTTTTCGGTAAAAACAATAAAGACTAATACTCCCTATGCAGTACATCGATAATATTATTTTCCTGATTTTATTAGTGGCCGGATTTGGACTATTTGGCAAAAGCCTGCTGAAGATCTACAGAAATATCAGGCTGGGCCACGAAATCAAAAGAAACGACAGAAAATCTGAACGCTGGAATACCATGGCACGAGTGGCTATGGGGCAGAGTAAGATGGTAAAACGTCCTGTTGCCGGGATTCTGCACATCTTTGTATATGTAGGTTTTGTTATTATCAATATTGAACTTGTTGAAATTATTGTTGATGGTGTATTTGGAACACACCGTTTCCTGGCTTCAGTGTTTGGAAATGGCTTTTACAGCTTCTTTACAGCGACATTAGAGATCCTTGCACTTCTTGTTGTAATCGGTGTAGTTGTATTTTTCATCAGAAGAAACTTCTATGGTGTTAAAAGGCTTACCATGAAGGAACTTTTCGGATGGCCAAAACATGATGCTAACTGGATTCTTATCATAGAATTTGCCCTGATGATGGCTTTCTTTAAAATGAATGCCGCTGACTGGGTTTTACAGCAAAGAGGACTTCTTCCGGAACATGGAAGCTTCCCGATTAGCTCTATGGTTATGGGGCCTGTTTTTAATAATTTTAGTGATGGCTTTTTATTCTTTACAGAAAAAGGAGCTTGGTGGTTCCACTTTGTAGGAATCCTTTTCTTCATGAACTATCTTTATTACTCAAAACATTTACATATTATCCTTGCATTTCCAAGTACATGGTATGCTAACCTTGATAAAAAAGGAAAATTCAATAACCTTGATTCTGTAACAAAAGAAATCAAATTAATGATGGATCCTAACGCAGATCCTTATGCAGCTCCGGCTGAGGGAGCTGACGCAGATATTCCTTCCAAATTTGGAGCTGAAGATATCTTCGATTTGAATCAGGTACAGCTGCTGAATGCCTATTCATGTACAGAATGTGGACGCTGTACTTCCGTTTGCCCCGCTAATATCACGGGGAAAAAACTTTCACCAAGACTGATTCTGATGAAAACAAGAGACAGGCTGGAAGAAGTGGGAAGAAATATTGATAAAAATGGAAAATTTGTTGACGACGGTAAAAAGTTGTTAAACGATTATATCACAAAAGAAGAACTTTGGGCTTGTACCACGTGTAATGCATGTACAGATGCTTGTCCGGTATTGCTGGATCCGCTTTCCATTATTTTTGAAATGAGAAGATTCCTTGTAATGGAACAGTCTGCTGCTCCACAGGAACTGAATCTGATGATGACCAATGTGGAAAACAATGCAGCACCTTGGCAGTATAACCAGGCGGACCGTCTGAACTGGGCAAATGATTAATAGATGTACCAGTGTATCAATTTAAAAATTGACCAATAGATTGTTACATTGATATATTGTTAGATTGTTACATTATTTAATTTTAAAGAAATGGATTTCAATATAAAAACAATGGCAGAATATGCTGCCGAAGGAAAAGCACCAGAAGTTTTATTTTGGGTTGGATGTGCAGGAAGTTTCGATGACCGTGCTAAAAAAATTACAAAAGCATTTTGCAAGATATTAAATAAAATAGGTGTTGAATTTGCCGTTTTAGGACAGGAAGAAAGCTGTACCGGGGATCCTGCAAAAAGAGCCGGAAACGAGTTTGTATTCCAGATGATGGCGCTTACCAACATTGAAGTTCTTAATGCCTATGAAGTAAAGAAAATTGTAACGGCGTGCCCGCATTGCTTCAATACCCTGAAAAATGAATATCCAAGCCTGGGTGGACACTTTGATGTAGTACACCATACTCAATTCCTTAAAACCCTTATGGAAGAAGGAAGGCTGAAGATTGAAGGAGGAGCATTCAAAGGAAAGAAAATTACTTTCCACGATCCTTGCTATCTGGGACGTGCCAACGATGAATATGAAGCACCAAGGCTTCTACTTGAAAAGCTGGATGCAGAACTTGTAGAAATGAAACGTTGCAAAACCAATGGACTTTGCTGTGGAGCAGGAGGTGCTCAGATGTTTAAAGAACCTGAAAAAGGTAACAAAGACATCAATATTGAAAGAACAGAAGAAGCTCTGTCTTTTGAGCCTAAAGTAATTGCAACCGGATGCCCTTTCTGTAATACAATGATGACTGACGGTGTAAAACACTTTAATAAAAATACTGAAGTTGCCGTAAAAGACATTGTAGAACTTCTTGCTGAGGCAGAAGATTTATAGATATAATCTTTACCGGCTATGAAATTAAAATGGGGTTTCTCCTTTCTGTTTGTAATATCGATACTTATATTTCTTACACTCTGGAACTATAAAAACAGGGTATATGACTGGGATATGCCCGGCTATCTTGGATGTTTATATACGTCTGAGTTTCCGGATTCACCAGATAAAGTTCGCATCATTACTTATAATGAAATAAAAAAGGAAGCCCCTGAAGAACATTATACAGACGTTATCGGAATAAAGCCCTGGGATATCCCAAGACAGTATTTCGTAAAAAATACACAATCTTTTACAGAACAATTACCCTATTTTCAGATAAAAGTAGGGTATATTCTTGTTATTACCCTCTTTTATAAGCTTGGGCTTACTTCTCCTATGGCTGTCTTATTTACCAGCCTTATTTCTTATTTTATTTCAGGACTGCTATTATTTTATATCCTAAAGCTTCTGTTTCCAAAGAAATACTGGCTTGCTGCCATAATAACGGTTGCTGCCATGCTTTTGCCTCCAATGACTTATATGTCAAGAGTCTCAACACCGGATATGTTTATTTTTCAGTTTATGCTGCTCTTTATCATTGGTCTGATAAAACATTGGAGCAAATGGGGAATGTTTATGCTGCTCTTTATGATCACTTTCATTCGTCCGGATTATATTACATTCACGCTTACCTATATTGTGGCTGTTTTCTTCTTTCGGTATTTTAAAGAAAAGAAATTTGATATTTCCTTTATTATCCAGGGAGGAATTCTGTTGCTGATGTATCTGGCCATCATCAAATTTTATCACTATCCAGGCTGGAAAGATGTATTTTATGATACTTTTATAGATAGGAGACCTATTATCTCAAGTCATCCCATAACTGTCAGCTTAAAAGATTATTTGGAAATTATTTACATCAAAATTATTTATTTTAAAAAGGTGACCCTATCTGTTTCCATTATGATTGCAGTTATCTTTTGGAAGTCTAAAGACGCGTGGGTAAGAATGATTTCGGTTCTTCTACTTGTAAATCTCTATATTAAGTTCTTTTTCTTTCCGCAGTCGGCAGCACTAAGATTTTTCTTCCCGTTTATTTTTCCGCTTTTTATGATGATGCTTTATGTTCTGAGCAAAAAATACAATGATCTTAAACTCAAGAAAATTGCGTAATTTTATCCTTTAAATTGACAGGATATGAAAATCGACGAATCTAGTATTGTAGAAACTAACGACTACAGAGTCATTATATACCCGGCTTCAAGGCCTTTTGAAACAAAAGAAGCGAAAACGATCACCGAAAAACTGTTCGATTTCCTTTCTACCTGGGCTGCCCATGGAAAACCCCTTTCTTCCTCATTCAAAATTGAAAAAAACCAGTTTATTGTGGTTTGTGTAGATGAAGAAAAAGAAATGGCTTCCGGATGCAGTATTGATGCTTTAGGCAAAATAATGAGAGAAATAGATGAAGAATATCAGCTAGGACTTTTTGACAGGATGAAGGCCAGTTTTGTAGAAAATGGTGAAGTAAAAACGTTGAAACTGATAGACTTTAAGACGAAACTTAGAAATAACGAAATTTCAAAAGACATTCAGGTTTTCGATTTTTCAAAAAACACCTATCTGGACTTCCTTAGCCACTTCCTTCTTCCTTTAGAGAAAAGCTGGGCAGCTGCTATAAAATAAATACTGTTAAGATCAAAATACTTATAAATCATAAAGTGGAAACCTGTTTTCCACTTTTTTGTTTTAATGTATCTTTGTACAGATTCGAATAAGAGCTAATGCCTAAAGTACTTTTTTTAACAACTTCCCACAGCTATAATGATGACCGGATTTTCTATCATCAGGCGAAGACTCTGAAAGAAAGAGGATATGAGGTGGAAATATGCAGCTTATATGCTGACTTTAATGGTACAATTGATGGCATTGGGATCGAATCTTATGCTGTGATCGAAGAAAGTATAAACAGGAAAGTAGAAACGTTTCAGAACGTTTGCGAAACATTTCAGCCAGATTGTATTATATGCTCTGAGCCTTTGGCAGTAATAGCCTCAAAGAAGTGGGTGAAGGAAAAGAAGATCAGCTGTATCTATGATATTACAGAATGGTATCCTTCAATGTCTATGCTGAGAGAATATACATTTCCTGCAAAAATTGTTCATGCAGCAAAGTTTTTTCTTATTCAGTTGTATGCAGGTATTGTAAGTACTCATTTTATCTTTGGAGAATCCACCAAAAAGTTTCCTTTAGCCTATCTCTTTTGGTGGAAAAGACAAATGATTCTTCCTTACTATCCGGATCCTGTTTATATAAAAGAAAGTATTAAAGAACCAAAACCTTGTACTATCACACTTTGTTATACAGGGCAGATTTCAAAAGATAAGGGGATCGGGAATTTCTTTAAAGCTATAGATGTCATTCATCAGAAAGCACCTGATCTTAAAGTCCGGGTGCTCATTATCGGATCAGCAAAGTATGATGGTGATAAAATTTATTTTTCGTCACTACTTGAAAAACATTCTTTTGCTGATATTGAGATCAGGAAACCCAGCTCTTTCGAGCAGTTTACTGAAGTTTTTGCCGACGCCGACCTTTGTTTTGACCTTCGGGAGATTAATTTTGAAAATAATCATTCCCTGCCTATAAAGCTGTTTTATTTTATGGGCGCAGGGAAACCGGTTATTTACTCAAATTTGAAAGGAATTCGGAGGCATATGGGAACCCTTTTATTTGGAGAACTGGTAGACCCGAAGGATGCAGATTCTATTGCTGAAAAAGTGATCAATTATGCCGGCAATCCTGAATTGTACCATTCCCATGCTGTCAAGGCCCGAAAAATGTTTAATGAAAAATATAACTGGAGGACAATTAGTGGCTCCTTTGTTGATTTTGTTAAAAGATCTATCGATAAATAACCATCATGCAGCTTACCATTATTAAAACCTTCGTTTCCCGTTTTCTCATCCTGATTCTAAGTTTCGGGCTGGTTATTTTTTCTACCAATATGTGGGGCAGCGAGGGGAAGGGAACTATTTCTATAGTGGTTGCCAACGCAGCAGCGGTAAGCTTCTTCAGCAGTATTTTTTCAGGAAGCAGTACCTCTTATTTTGCCTCAAGGTTTAAAATTGAAAAGATATTGCTGTATGCATATATCTGGTCGCTTTTCATCGGACTATTGGTCCCTTTTTTATTTAGTCTGGCTTCCATTCAGAGTGGCTACCTTGTATACCTTATTGGGATTTCGGTATTCTCTTCATTGCTGTCAACGAATATAAGCTTGTTTATTGGTACACAGAATATTAAGAGATTCAATGTTTATACTGTCTTGCAGCAGGTAATACATATTCTATTTATAGGATTGCTGGTTTTCATTTTTAATAAAAAGGATGTTTCAGCCTATTTTCTTGCACAGATAGGATGCCTGGCTCTATTGTTTTTCACCAGTTTTTTTCAGATTATTAAAAAATGCAATATTTCAGAAATTTCCTTTTGCAGGGAAGTTGCCCGGAATATGTTTGAATATGGCTGGAAAACTCAGTTAAGCGCATTTGTACAGTTCCTGAATTACAGACTTTCATTTTATTTTTTAGAACACTTTGAAGGTATTGCAAGTGTAGGGATTTTTTCCATCGGGGTTACCTTTTCAGAAGCGATCTGGACCATTACACGAAGTATTGCCGTCGTTTTATATTCTGACGTAGTCAATAGTAAAAGTAATGAAGAATCTGTGGAAAAAACCAAATCTTCACTCAAACTTACTGTCATTCTGATGATAGGCTTTGTTTTGGGGATCATTATTATTCCTTCTCAGGTATATGAAATGATCTTTGGAAGAGAGTTCAGAGATACCAAAGAAATAATGCTTCTCTTGTCTCCGGGGATTTTTGCTATTGCTGTAAGTGATATGGTAGGCCATTATTTCTCTGGAATCAGAGAACTTAAAATACTCAATGTAAAATCAATAGTAGGCCTTGTTGTTACCGTCGTTTTTTCTTTTATAGCCATACCGAAATGGGGGATTTTGGGAGCGTGCCTGGCCACAACATCTTCTTACCTGGTTTCGGCATTTTTGTTATTCCAGAAATTCTACAGTACCGTTTCGTTTCGTATAAAGGACTTTATGATTTCAAAAGAAGAAATAGAAATTTTTAAAACTAAGTTTTTAAAGAAATAGCTGTTTTTACTGCCATTAAATCATCATGAATTGATGTTAAATAAAGTCATTTCCTTATTTTTACAAACCTATTAAGTCTTATCTATGTGCGGAATCAGCGGTTACTATTCATTTCATAAAAGTATTTCCTCTAAAAATATTCTGGAGATGAATCAGGCCATCAGACATCGTGGCCCTGATGATGAAGGCTTCTGGCTTTACAATAAAGGTAAGGGAGTTTCTTTTTCCGGAAATGATTCCACACAAGAAATTAAAAAATATTTTCCTGTCTTAAATTCAGATGAAGCTGAAATTGCTTTGGGATTCAGGAGGTTAGCTATTGTTGATCTTTCTGAAAAAGGCCATCAACCTATGCTTTCTGAAAACAGGGAAATCATTATTACTTTTAATGGAGAAATTTATAACTTCAGAAAAATAAGAAAAGAACTGGAAGTGTTGGGATATTCTTTTGGAAGTAGTTCCGATACAGAAGTTATCCTTAAAGCTTATCAGGAATGGGGAAATTCTGCATTTGCAAAGCTGGACGGGATGTTTGCTATCTGTATTATTGACCTTATTCAACAGAAGCTGATCCTGGTAAGGGATAGAGTAGGAATGAAGCCTCTTTTTTATTACCAATGCGGAGAGGGCTTGGTTTGGGCCTCTGAAATAAAAGCCCTTTTGAAAAATGAATTTGTAAAGGCAGAAGTCAACTGGGATGGAGTATATACCAACTTTCTTTTTCAGACAACACTTGCTCCCTATACCTGCTTTAAAAATATATTGTCTCTGGAACCTGCGCATTTTATGACGGTTGATTTGAAAGATAAGACCATTACCAAAGAAAGATTCTGGAGTTTCCCTCAGAAATTGACGAGAATTATTTCGGAAGAAGAAGCGGTAAAAAAAGTGGATGAATTATTGTCTGAAAGCATATGCGAACAATTGTATGCAGATGTTCCGGTTGCTGTGATGATGAGCGGAGGTATTGACTCTACGTTAATCGCTTCAAAATCCAAACCCTTCGGCGAGGATATTAACACTTATACCATCTCATATCCTTTTTCGGAAGAAGAAGTTGAAAAAGCCACTTTGGCAGCAAGTCATTTTGGAGTATCTCATCAGGTAAAAGTGATCAGTGATGAAGAGGCCCTGGATCAGCTAAAAGAAAACATTCAGCATTTTGAAGAACCTTACAGCAGTTTTGAAGTACTCATTAATGCTGCAAGATATGCGCACGATAAAGAATTTAAGGTTGTTTTAAGCGGAAACGGTGCTGACGAGCTTTTTGCGGGTTATTCTCATACCCTGAAGCTGGAAAGATGGCTTACGATGAGAAACTTTAACTTTATAAGCCCTTTTATTTTTACAAAAGATCAATTTTCACAAAGGGTTAAAAACTATTTTTCTCAGGACGATATGTTCGACTTTTTTCGCCAGAGCCAGATAAGCATGATGCCCATTCAGGTTAAAAATGTTCTGAAGCCTGAAATTTTTAATAAGATTAATACTGATCTTTCAGCCTATCACCTTTCAGAAGCAAAAAGCTACCATGGATATTTTGAATATGATATGAAGTATTCCCTGTCTTCACACCATGTTTTCAGAGATGATCTGAGTGCTATGAAATATGGGGTAGAATTTCGCTATCCCTATTTAAGCAACGGCCTTATAGATTATATAGCGGCTTTACCAGAAGGGCTAAGGTTCAATGGTGCTCAGAATAAACCATTATTAAGAAAAACCGCGGAAAAATATCTTCCTTCAGAGGTTTTAAATATGCCTAAGAAAGGTTTCTCTTTTCCGGTACATTATTTCCTTAAAAATGAAAAAAGAGTCAGGGATTTCATTGCTGAAAATTTAGAAAGTTTAGAGAAGAGGAATTTTTTCAATGGAGAAGTGATAGAGGAGTGGTGGAATCATCAGAAAAATGAATATGACTGGGTGAAAATATGGCAACTGGTGACTTTTGAACTTTGGTATCAGAAATATTTTGAGAAATAAAGAAGCAGCCTAAAGATTAATATTTTACCTTTGTATTATGATGAGATATTTTTTGGGGATACTTGTTGTGTTTTTTGCACTTATAAGTTGTAAAAGTGATGATGATTCTTTGCAGAGAATTGATCAGATCATGAATATTTATGTGAAAAACAGTGCTGGTCAGGATTTGTTGAACGCTAAAAAAACAGGTTCTTTTACCGGCTATTCTGTAAACGATATTTTTGGAAATAATGATGTTTCACCTGTTAGTCTTCCTCTTAGGATGACAAGCGATTCTATATTCTACATGGAATATATTGGGGGAGCCAAAAGGTTAAGACAGGATTCGATAAGCCCTGAAAATCCGGGAACGGGAACTCTTTATCATTCCAAAATGCTGATTACTTTTACAAAAAGTACCAATGTAAGCGATAATGTTACCGGTATTCTGGAAATTCAGTATCGTAATACGCCCACTTTATTTCAGGTTTCAAAGGTATTATATGACGGAAATGCAGTGTTTTCCAAAGATGCTGATCAACCTAATTCGATAAATAACGTTACTATCACAAAATAATTTTAAATTTGTACAATTGTTAGCTTGATTGTAAGCTAAACATCTAATATTTAACATCTAAATAAAATGTTACAAGTCAATTTTTTACGCGACAATAAGGAACGCGTTTTAGAAGGTCTTAAAAAAAGACAATTCAAAAATCTTGAGTTGGTAGACGAAGCGATCGCTGCTGACGACGAAAGAAAAAGAATCCAGTTTGAACTAGATTCCCAGCTTTCCGAGATCAACAAAATCTCCAAAGAAATTGGACTTTTGATGAAAGAAGGAAAGAAAGAAGAGGCGGAATCAGCAAAATCTAAAACAGCACAATACAAAGAGTCGAGTTCAGAATTGAAATCTCAGCTTGAAGTAAAGGAAATAGACTTACTCAATATTCTGTATCAGCTTCCCAATATTCCTAACGAATTGGTGAAAAGTGGTGCATCTGCTGATGATAACGAAATTATTTTCCAGTCTCACCCTGTAGAAGGGCTTGGTGAAGGAGCTATTCCTCACTGGGAACTGGCAAAAAAATACAACCTGATTGATTTTGAATTGGGAGTGAAAATTGCCGGAGCAGGTTTTCCTGTTTACTTAGGTAAAGGTGCAAGACTTCAGAGAGCTTTGGTTCAGTATTTCTTGGATAAAAACGTTGAGAAAGGGTACACAGAAGTAAACCCTCCTCACGTTGTGAATGAAGCTTCCGGATTTGGAACAGGGCAATTACCTGATAAAGAAGGACAGATGTATTACATCAATGAAGATAAATTATTTCTGATTCCTACAGCAGAGGTTCCTGTGACTAATCTTTACCGTGATGTATTGCTTGAAGAAAGAGACCTTCCGATTAAGAATACAGCATTCTCTCAGTGTTACAGAAGAGAAGCTGGAAGCTATGGCGCTCACGTGAGAGGATTGAACCGTCTTCACCAGTTTGAAAAAGTAGAAATTGTTCGAATTGAAAAGCCGGAAAACTCTTATGCTGTTCTTGAAGAAATGGTAGAACATATCAAAGAAATTCTTACAGATCTTGAGCTTCCTTTCAGAGTATTAAGACTTTGTGGAGGAGATACAGGTTTTGCAGCTGCAATGACATATGACTTCGAAGTATGGAGTGCAGCTCAGGAAATGTGGCTGGAGGTGAGTTCTGTTTCTAACTTTGAAACATTCCAGGCAAACAGACTGAAGTGCCGTTACAAAGGAGATGGTAAATCTCAGCTGGTTCATACATTAAACGGATCTGCAATGGCATTACCAAGAATTATGGCAGCATTGCTTGAAAACAATCAGACTGCAGAAGGAATTAAACTTCCTAAGAAAGTTGCTGAATACGCGAGATTCGAAGTGATTAATTAAAAAGGATAAATTATCTGCTATACGTCCCTCTTTCTGTAGAAGAAAGGGGGATTTTTGTATTTATAAGTAGAGGATACTCTGATTTTACTACTATTATTATCAATAATTATTCTAAATAAAATTTATAATTTTAACTTTTTTTTCTTTTTTAATTATTTTTTAGCCTTATTTTATTTAATTATTAGTAAAAAATACAATAATTAGTGAATTGTTTAATTTCTGAATATATTTGCCTTTTCAAAATAAGCCATGATAGGCATATGATTAAATTGATATCAATTATCAGATTTAATTGATATTTTGAAATAAAAACTAATGTATGTGTCCTACTTATAAGTTAAAATAAGACAGTACATCTATTACCATGAAGACGTTATTAAAATAAATTACATGAAGAGAAACTATCTCATGGCTGTTGTAGCCGGAAGCTTTCTTATGCTTGCTTCTTTACAGTCATGTATCCATGAAAGCCTTGAAACAGAGGTGACCAATGTACAGGATGATCCACTTTCATTCATTAGGAGTGAATATATGAAAGGTAAGGATATGGTCGCAGGAAAGCAAATTGAATGGGAAAAGGCGAGAAAATATGATGCTGATGAACGCATTGTTTTAGTCACTGTTCCCATTAAAAGTTCAGAAGATAACATCATTGAAGAACTTACATTCAGGATTGATAACAGTAAGGTATCTGGGCATCTTTGGAAGTTTAAATCTAACGGTGCATTCAGTACTTCCGATTACAATCTTACAGCACACGAAATCATCGCAAAAATGACGGGTAAGGTTTCTTATATTGCTTTAGAAGGCTCTATGAGATATGAGAAGTCTATTGTCCGCGGAAAATTCATTGATGAAGTGGCCAGAAGCGGATCCGGGCCAATGAGTTCTCCTTCTTGTAAACCATGCCACGGAGAGATTGATGAAGTTGTGATTCCATCACCAGGTGGAGGCGGACCTATTGGGCCTACCAATCCACAGCCACCGGATAATCCTACTATACCTATTCCGACGGTTGTTATTCCACCACCTAACAATAATAATGATCCCTGCAGTAAAATTAAAGGACAAAAAGGGAAAGCAGATTACAATCAGAAAATGAATGACCTGAAAGGTAAAACAGGCCAGAAAAAAGAAACAGGCTACAGCCAAAAAGCTAATGGAGATTATACCTATCATGACAACGCGTCTACAAATTCTGATTCTAACTCTCTGACACTTCCTAATAGTAGTGATATAGAGGGATATATGCATACACACGTAGATGATTTCTCAGCAGTTAATTCAGAGGGCGTTGAAGTAACAAGAACTGGGATTAAAATGTTTTCGCCGGCAGATGTAGGATATTTTATGGATATGCTTTCCCATGCCCAGGCAGGCGGGAGACCACTTAGTAATGTGTATGCGGTAATGGTAACCAGCAGTGGAAGTTACCAAATCAGATATACTGGAACTGGGGCTCAGATTAAAACATTTACTGAAACCCAAATTAAAGGTTTCAAAGATGCATATCTGAAATCTATGACAAAATCACAAAATTTAGAATCTAATTTTCTGAAGTTCTTAAAAGAAAAGATGGGAATAGATGGTGTAAATTTGTACAGAATGCAGCAGATTGGAAAAACAACAGAAGTAAAGCTGGACAGTAATGGTAAACCTAAGGAATCAGATTGCCCATAATAAATTAAAATCAATTAAAATGAAAAAAGTACTTTTGATAATGATCATAGCATTATCTAATCTATATCATGCACAGACGCAGATTGCTTCTATTGAATTTGTGGCCAAATGTGTTGTAGACAAATCATATTGTCTGGAAGATTATAACTATGTAAAAGATGTTAACCATCTCCTTGATAAATATACCGGTACCTGGAAAGGAACTCTGAATGGCAAAAATTATGAATTTAGTTTTGTTAAAAAAGAAAAATTTGAAAGTGAATATTCTAATATTAAATGGGATATGTTGATAGGAAGAGTAAGAATCACAAACCAAAGTGGAGTCGTGGAATACGATGATTTTAATAAATCAGACAATGATGCCAATTGGGGAACTAATTTTCAGGGTGACCTAAAAACTTATTTAATGACTTTTTCTGGAAATAAAGTGGGATGTAACGATACGGGATACCTGTACCTGAGTGAGCCCAGCCCTTCCAACAAAATGAAAATTGACTTCTATCAAATTGCAGATATTGTGTCCAAAGATTGTAGTAATTTTCAAACGACCATACCTGTAAATAAAATTATTTATCTTACGAAACAATAAATAAAAATTCCCGGACCATAAATCCGGGAATTTTTATTATTCTGTCTTGATGACAATATGTTTATCAGCCTTAAGTCTGTTATCCTTATTATACAACGCTTTCAGGTCATATTCTATTCTTATGGTGTGATTGTCAATTTGTTTTACCCAATTATGTTTCCCGGTGATGGATTTTATTGTGTTTTCAAATTTTAAAGTGGTGCCAATACTTTTGAAGAACATCAGCATCATTCCTTCCATTTTTTCAGCTTCTTCCTTTGAACTTTTCGTTCGGATGGCTTCTTCCAGATTTTTGAGGTTGAAGTTTTCGGTATCGATGATCAGGGTTTTTCCATCCCAGCTATTGAAGTTATTCTGATCCAGTGGAAGTTTTTCAGTTTTTATAAAATTTTTCAAAGCCTGATAATCCTCTGAAGTGAAATGTTCCATTTTAAAAGAAAAACCAGATGGCTTATTATCTTCTTTTACAGACTTCATGAAGACTTTTTTCATGATTCTTATGGTGTCAGCATTTTCAGTTTTTAACTTTCCCTCCAGTGTAGCCAGATCATACATATTGGTCCAGGTGGTTGGAAGCTTATCTATTTCTCCAAACTCCTTTTGTTTTAATGAATCCGGTGTCATTGCCATCATTTCTGCCATAAATTCCCTTGTATCTATATTGGTCAGGGAGGTAGAGGCTGCATCCGGGTGATAGACAATTTCTGAATTGACACTGCATGATTGCAGCATAAAAATGCTTATTAAAAATAAGACAATCGTTTTCTTCATGGTTGATTAAAATACTAATTAATGACAATTAACAGCTCCGTTCGGATCTTTAGAAATGGTCATTGCTTCAGCTTTCGGAGATACATAAGGAATTCCAAGTTCCAGACCTCTTAAAATGAATAATCCGCCCAGAATGATCATGATAATAGGCACCGCCTTAAGAACCTTTACCCTGAAGGCCTGATTCATGAGGTTTCCGGCTAAAACTATGGCAAACATGAACGGTAAGGTTCCTAAACCAAATAAAGCCATATATAAAGCTCCCTGCCATATTCCGCCCCCTGCAAGGCTTGCGGTAAGAGCCATATAAACCATTCCGCATGGTAAAAAGCCATTAAGAAGGCCAGTTGTGAATCTTGAACGGTAATCTGCTTTCTGAAGCAGTTTTCCTAAATTCATTTTTACACTGTACAGAAACTTAGATAGAAAAGGGATTTTTGAAGCGAAATCTTTCCCTCCAAAAGAAAATACAGCCATGACGATCAGCAGAACACCTGCTATAATCGTCAGGTATTTCTGAAATCCTGCCATCTCAAAACCCTGCCCTATAATTCCGAGAAGAGCACCTAATAGTGAATAAGTGAAAATTCTTCCGAATTGATAAGTAAGATTCTGGAGATAAAAATTGGCAGCTTGTTTTTTGGTTAATCCCATCGATAAAGCAATAGGTCCGCACATTCCGATACAATGAAAACCGGAAGCAAAGCCTAAGGCAATAGCCGATACAACAAGTCCTATTTCCATATCACATCATAATCCATTCTATAATCTGTTTTATCCTTGGTCCATGTCAGTCTTAAAGTATAATTACCCATTTTCAACACCTGTGCAGGTATTGTGAAAGACTGATCAGCATCAAGCTGTACAGATTTTTTTATATCTAAATTCTGGTCGTCGGTTCTGTTTAAAACAAATTTTACCGTAGTATCAGAGTTATTATAACCTTTTGGAAAAATGATTTTAATTCCATTAGTATCCTGGCTGTATGCAGGTTTTTCCTGCAGATCATCAGCTCTTTTCTTGGCATCAATTACATCCTGGTACTGTAGTTCTTCTTCATAGTAATTGTCTGTTACCATCTCAGAGTTTTTCTGCCCGTTCGGGAAAAGAAACATCATGGATAAAATAAAAATTATGAATGAAAGCAATGCAATTACAACACCGTGTCCCCAACTAAAGTTCTTCATCTTATTAAATTAAAATTGTAGTTTGAATGGTCCTTCAAAATATGTCTGGTATGAATCAATCAGTTTACCTTTCATATCATAAACGCCAATAGTAATATTTTGTTTAGAGAGTTTCATATCATCTTCCGGAAAGCTGATATTAATTGTCCCTTTAGAAATTTTGTCCCTGTCTACCTGAATTTTGCTTGAAGCACTATACGTGATTTCACCGTGAGAAGGATCTATTACTTTTATGGTAACTATTTTCTTGTCATTGGTTTTGTTCAGGAACGTATAGTTATAGGTATTTGTAATCTTACCGTCTTTTACAAAGAATGTACTTCCTGCAGGCTTAATAAATTTAGCTTCCATTTCCCCGCGGCTGTACAGAAGATATCCCAGGAATCCAACCAGAAATAATAAAAATACGGCAAATCCTTTCATTCTTCCTGTAAACTTAAACGGAATTTCTTTCTCAATTTCGTTCTCAGAAGCATATCTCACCAGTCCTTTAGGAAGACCTACTTTTTCCATTACTTCATCACAGGCATCTATACAGGCTGTACAGTTCACACATTCCAGCTGCTGTCCGTCACGGATATCAATTCCTGTAGGACATACCACTACGCATTGGTGGCAATCAATACAGTCTCCTTTACCTGCGGCTTTCCTGTCTTCTCCTTTTCTCCATTTTGATCTGTTTTCCCCTCTTTTAAAATCATAGAAAACATTGATCGTATCTTTGTCTATCAATACTCCCTGAAGTCTACCGTATGGACAAACCAATGTACAAACCTGCTCTCTGAACCATGCAAATACAAAGTAGAATGCAGCGGTAAGAAGAATCATTACGATAAAATTGGTAGGGTGTGTAAATGGCCCTTCGGATACAATTTTAAATACCTGCTCATATCCCACAATATACATAAACATAAAGTGAGTGATAATCAATGAGATCACTACGTAAACAGACCATTTTAAACTTCTCTTCCAGATCTTTTCTGTATTCCACTCCTGTCTGTCCAGCTTCATTTGCTTGTTTCGGTCACCTTCAATCAGATATTCTATTTTACGGAAGATCGATTCCATAAAAATTGTCTGAGGGCAAATCCACCCGCAGAAAATTCTTCCGAACGCAATCGTAAAAACAATAATGAAGATTAAAGATGCGATAGCACCCATAGTAAGGATGAAAAAATCCTGAGGATAGAAAGGCTGTCCAAAGATGAAAAACTCCCTGTCTATTACATTGAATAACAATAAAGGATTACCATTAATCTTGATGAACGGTAATGAAAAATAAATGATTAGTAAAGCATAGCTTACCAGATTTCTATAGTTGGTATACTTCCCTTTAGGTTTTCTTGGGAATACCCATCTTCTTTTACCGGATTGCTCCATTGTCCCTATAGAATCTCTGTAAGTCTCAGGGTCCAGAACCTGTCCCTGTCCGCCTCGTACTTCTATTTCTTCTATGTCTGACATATTGTAAATGTGTTTAAAAAAGAAAAAACATAATTCGTTACTATTTTTAAGGTAATAACAAATTATGTTTTTTTCATATGTTTCTAATTTTCTAAATTATTCTTTTTCCCAATGTGCTTCAGTCCCCTGAGGAGCTGCTCCTCCCTGAGCCGGAGTCACTGGCGGTTGCTCCTGATTGATGTGATATACATACGCTGCAATCTTTTCAATCTCTGCACCTGAAACTTCTCCGTTTTTACCGAATGCTCTCATCGCAGGGTTAGTAGGAGAACCATTCCAGTCCATATGGAAAACGTTTTTAAATAATGTTTTCTCCGGCTGGTTGATCCAGTAGTTATCGGTAAGGTTTGGACCAATACCTCCACTTCCGTCTTCCTTGTGGCAAGATGCACAGTTTGTTTTGAACAATTCTTTACCTTCTGCGATATTATCAGCTGAATATTTTGCTGTTTCAATCGTTACAGGAGGCTGAGTTTTTTGATATTCTATAATGCTTGCTAATTGCTCTTTGTATTCTTTCTCATATTCGCTCAACGGGTGTGCGAAATCTGTGAAAGAGAAAGCTGCAATATATACAATACAAAAAGCAGTCCCAAAATAGAATAAACCTACCCACCATTTTGGTAATTGGTTGTCTAATTCCATAATTCCGTCGAAACCGTGGTCGATAAGGATATCCTTTTCTTCAGTTTCAGATTGCTTTTTGAATGCTGCATCGTACATTCTTCTTAAGAAAGGAACTTTCTTTTCAGCTAAATAAGCTGCTTTTTCTTCCGGAGATAATTTTTTGAATTTGTTGTTCTCAATAAGGTCTCCGATAGCACTGTGAATATAAGCTAAGATACCAGCGATCACCACTGTTCCCCAGAAGTAAGGCGAAGCTAGGAACGCGTAGCTTTGTACAAACAAATAATAAAAAACTATTAAAAGTCCTATTATTATTAAGATGTTTACGACAACAGGTGTTCTTTGTTTCATAAAAAATAGTTTAATTTTTTAAATTAAAATCGTCATCTTCATCATCCCCAAGGGGCGCTTCTTCTTCCTCTTTGTAATATTTTTTAGGTCTGCTAAAAACATAGATTACTAGAGCTACAAAAAAAAGCATAAAGAAAATCAGAGCCAGCGTCTGGTAGAGACCAGCGTTTTCTGTATTGGATAATATATCTTTAAAGTTCTGAGGAATCATATGAACCTTTTAATGTTTAGTTATTACTTGCTGTTTTTATTTCAGTTGTTTTGATATCTGTTCCCAGTCTCTGAAGATAAGAAATAAGAGCTACAATTTCTTTTTTCTCTAATTCTCCCTGAGGTCTCTTGGCATAAGCCAGTTTCAAGTCATTTGCTTCAGAGAAGATATCTTTAACAATTTTTGCCGATTGGTTGTTTGCCCAATTGTCTGCAGAATCGATCTGAGCCTTAGTATAAGGTACATCAAATACATTCTTCATCAACTTCATTTTGTCTACCATTTTAGTTCTGTCTAAATCAGTAGCGATCAACCAAGGGTAACGTGGCATAATAGAACCTGCAGAAGTAGATCTTGGGTTATACATGTGTTTGTAGTGCCAAGAACTTGGGTTCTTTCCTCCTTCTCTATGTAAATCTGGTCCTGTTCTCTTAGATCCCCATAAGAATGGTCTGTCATAGATGAATTCTCCAGCTTTAGAATATTGTCCGTTTTTACCGTTGAATCTCGTAATCTCATCCCTGAACGGTCTGATCATCTGAGAGTGGCAAGCGTTACATCCTTCACGGATATAGATATCTCTACCTTCCAGTTCAAGCGGCGAATAAGGCTTCACTGCAGAAATCGTAGGTACACTTTTCTTAAGAGATAGTGTAGGGATGATTTCAATTGAACTACCAATAGATATCGTGATGAAAGATAGAATTCCCAATAATACAGGAGTTCTTTCCAACCAAAGGTGAGTTCCCTCTCCTTCTTTTCTGTTTTTGCTGATATTAGCTAATGCAAGAGCTTCAGCAGGAACTTCTTTCTGGAATGATCCTTTTCTTACCGTAGCAATTACGTTTACGATCATTAGGATAGATCCTGAGATATAGAATAAACCTCCTACGAATCTCATTTTGAAGTAAGGGATAATAGCCGTTACTGTATCCAACCAGTTTTTCCACAATAGTGTTCCATCCGGGTTGAACTGTTTCCACATTAATCCCTGTGTGAATCCTGAAATATACATTGGTACTGCATAGAAGATAATTCCTAAAGTACCTAACCAGAAATGCCAGTTAGCTAATTTTACAGACCAAATTTTTGTTCTCCACATAATTGGTACCAGGTAATAGATAACCCCGAATGCCATGAAACCATTCCATCCAAGAGCTCCTAAGTGAACGTGACCGATAACCCAGTCAGTAAAGTGACCAATTTTGTTGATGTTTTTAGTTGCTAAAAGCGGACCTTCAAACGTTGCCATACCATAACAGGTAACAGCTACTACGAAAAACTTAAGGATAGGATTTTCTCTTACTTTATCCCAAGCTCCCCTTAATGTAAGAAGACCATTTAACATACCTCCCCAGGAAGGTGCAATAAGCATGATAGAGAAACCTGTTCCTACCGCCTGCGCCCATGCTGGAAGAGCTGTATACTGAAGGTGGTGAGGACCAGCCCAGATATATACGAAAATTAATGACCAGAAGTGAATAATAGACAGTTTATAAGAGAATACCGGTCTGTCTGCTGCCTTCGGAAGGAAGTAATACATCAAACCAAGTACCGGAGTTGTCAATACGAATGCAACCGCATTGTGCCCGTACCACCACTGTACAATTGCATCTTTTACTCCCGCATATGCTGAATAAGATTTCCAGCCAGTGAAAGATAAAGGTACCTCTAGGTTATTGAAGATGTGTAGCATTGCCACAGCAATCCAAGTACCAATGTAGAACCAAATCGCTACATAAAGGTGTCTTACTCTTCTCTTCGAAATAGTCAGGAACATGTTGATCCCGAAAATGATCCATGAGAATGCAATCAATATGTCGATCGGCCACTCGTGTTCAGCATATTCTTTAGAAGTGTTAATCCCCATAAAGAACGTAACGAACGTAGCAACGATCATAAACTGCCAAGTCCAGAAATGTAACCAAGACAATGTATCACTGTACATTCTTGTTTTCAATAATCTTTGTAATGAGTAATAAATACCCGTGTAAACGATGTTACAAACGAATGCAAAGATTACTGTATTGGTGTGCAACATTCTGATTCTACCAAAACCAAATGCACCATGAGTGTTTATTAACCCTTGAATATTACCAGATGCCAAACTCTTAATGGTTGTATCATCTGTCCCGAAGAAGAATTCAGGTAATTCAGGGTAGAAAAGCATTAATGCCGCCGTAAGCCCGAACGTAAATCCTATGAGACCGAAAACTAAGGTCGCATAAAGGAACGCACGGACAATACTATTGTCATAACTAAACTTTTGTGTTTCCATATCAACTATTCACTATTTTTCTCAATTTTTATTATTTTCTCCTATTTCTTTTTCGTCTTTATCTTTGTTGCCGCTTTCATCATTTTCTTTGACTCTTTCATCATCAAAAAGGATTCTGACAGCAGGAGATTCATCATCTTCAAACTGTCCTTTTCGGGCATACACTATAAATACGACCAAGAAAATCGCAGCTAAAGAAACACTGCAGAGGATCATTAAATATAGAATATCCATTGGACAACAAAATTAACCTATTTTCGGGGTTCAAATTTAGTGAAAAATAATGACATTCATCACGAAATGCCGATTTCAGCTAATTTAAAATCAGTCTAAATAAGGGCGTTTAAGCCTGTTTTTTGAAATGTTTGCGGCCTAAAATCCAGGTTGAAACTGTCGTAAAGGTAACTACCGTAATAGAGCTGGCTGGCATGATGATAGCGGCAAATAGCGGGTGCATATGCCCTGTAACTGCGTAACTTAACCCAATGATATTGTAAAGAAAACTGATTATAAATGTCATTTTCACAATATTGATAGATCCTTTACAAACGTTCAGATAATTATCGAGCGTAACTACTTTTTCGCCATTCATGATCACGTCAGAGGACGGAGTAAAGCTGTTGGTATCATCTGCAATAGCAATACCTACGTTACTTTGTTTTAAAGCTCCTGCATCATTGAGCCCGTCGCCAAGCATGGCTACTTTCATATGCTGGTCCTGAAGATTTTTTATATAATTCAGTTTATCCTCCGGGCTTTGATTAAAGGCCATTCCTTTGTAATTTGGAATAAGCTCCTTAAGTTGTTTTTCTTCCGAAGAATTGTCTCCACTAAGAATGAATATATTGTAGTGAGCAAGTTTGGTGAACAGATCTTTAAGTTTGGGGCGGTATTCATTTTTGAAGATGAATTTTCCTATAAACTGATCGTTTTTGCTGATATAAACAGCTGTTTCAAGATTCATGGGTTGCTGGGCGTTGTAACGTGCTGAACCAATTTTATATACGTTTCCTCTTACACTTGCCTCGTATCCCTTCCCTGATATTTCCACAAAGTTTTCCACCGGGAAATAATCATCACTTTCCTCAATGAACTCATACAGGGATTTTGAAAGCGGGTGATTAGAGTTTTTTAGCAGAGTTTTGATGTTTAATAAATCAAATTCATTAATTTCAATACCCTCATACTTAATGTTTGATTTTTTTCTGTGGGTAATTGTTCCTGTTTTGTCGAAAACAATAGTGTCCAGTTTTGCGATTTTTTCAATCGTTAACGTATCTTTTACATAGAACTTATTTCGGCCTAAAATCCTCATAATGTGTCCGAATGTGAAAGGCGCGGATAGAGCAAGCGCACATGGACAGGCAATGATCAGAATGGCTGAAATGACCTGAAACATTTTCTCCAGATCGACAAATGACCAGTATATTCCGGAAATCAGAGCAATGCCTAAAATGATGAACGTGAAGTACTTACTGATGTTGTTTGTCAGTGTGTCAAGTCCTGTTTCATGCTTCTTAAAAGCTTCCTTATTCCAAAGCTGAGTTAGGTAGCTCTGGTCTACATCTTTTATGACTTCCAGTTCCAGTGAAGATCCAATCTGTTTACCTCCTGCGAAGATTTTATCCCCAGGCTGCTTGCTGATGCTTTCACTCTCTCCGGTGATAAAGCTATTGTCAATATTTCCTTCCCCGTTAATAAGGATAGCGTCTACAGGAATGATTTCCTGATTTCTAACTAAGATACGGTCTCCCACTTTAACTTCTGAAAGCAAAATGTTCTGCTGTTTCCCTTCAAAATCTACTTTTGTAACCGCAATTGGATAGAAAGATTTATAATCTCTGTCATATGAAAGAGCGCTGTAAGTTCTTTTCTGGAATATTTTCCCCATCAGCATGAAGAAAAGAAGCCCGCACAGCGTATCAAAATATCCAGGGCCATAATTAGTAACCACTTCATAGATACTTCTTCCAAAAAGAACAAATATTCCCAATACAATAGGGACATCGATGTTGACGATTTTATTTTTTAATCCGTACCATGCGGATTTGTAGTAGTCTGAAGCAGAGTAGAATACAACAGGGCATGCCAGCAGGAACATCAATGTTCTGAAGAGCCCTTTATAATGTTCCATCCAGTAGTCTTCTCCCCCTACATATTCAGGGAAGGCCAAAAACATTCCATTTCCAAAAGCAAAACCTGCAATAGCAAATTTTACAAGCAGAGATTTATCAAGATGGTCAACATTTTTTTCTGCTGTTTCAAGACTGATGACAGGTTTGTACCCGAGATTGGTTAAGAAGTTGGCGAGTTGGCTTAATTTCAGATCATTATGGTTGAAAGAAATCTGCAAAGTCTTTCTGGTGAAATTAACCTGAGAATATTTGATGTGTTTATTTAAAGTATGAAGGCTTTCTAATAGCCAGATGCATGAAGAACAATGTATTACAGGGATCTTGAAGGTGACAAGACTTGTACTTCCTTCTGAGAAATCAGTGACTTTTTCAAAGATTTCCGGAGTATCCAAATAATCAAACTGAGTGGAGTTTTCATCACCCGGACGAATTCCTGCCCCTTTATTCAGTTCGTAAAAATTACTTAAATTATTTAAATTCAGAATTTCATAAACGGACTTACAGCCGTTACAGCAGAAAATTTTTTCGTTAAATAAAATCCGCTCTTTTTCTATACCTTGACCACAATGAAAACAGTTCTCGCTCACCCCATAAAATATTGAACTACAAAATTATAACAAATTTTTTTGTTTATCGTGTTAAAAAGTTCTATTTTTGTGATAAATATCATATAAAATGCCGCAGGAACAACAGATAGCAATTGAAGAGAGGTTCGCCAAAGTTTTTAATGATAAATCATTTAAGGAAAGACTTTCCAGCACAGATTTTGAGAAGTATATTAACGGTAAAAAAAGATTGAGTTTTCAGAAACACGATACTATTTTTGAGGATGGAGAAACTCCGAAAGGAGTGTTTGTTCTTGAAAAAGGAGCCGCTAAACTTTCGAAATCAGGTGCCTTCGGGAAAGATCAGATTTTAAGATTTATCAAAGAAGGGGATATCATCGGCTATCGTTCTTTGCTTTGCGGGGAAAATTTCCAAGCCAAAGCAGAAGCAATGACAGATATAGAATGTGTTTTCTTACCCGCAGATATATTCATGTATCTTTTGGAGATAGATCCACAACTGTCTTTCGTAATGCTTCAAAAAATTTCATACGAATTAGGAGAATCTTCCAATACTATCACTTTTCTGGCGCAGAAAACTGTACGGGAAAGGCTGGCTGAAATTCTGTTGCTTCTGGAACAGAAGCTCGGAGTTGATCCTGAAGGATTTATCAAAATCTCATTGACAAGAGAAGAGATCGCAAACATCATTGGTACAGCTACAGAAAGTGCTATCCGTTTGATCTCGGAGTTCAAGCAGGATAGCCTCATCGAAGTAGATGGAAGAAACATCAAAATTCTGAATCACGATAAACTAATGAAACTCGGTCACGTAGTTTTATAAAAATCATACAAAACTTAAGTCGGCTATAGGCCGACTTTTTAACTTTTAAAAATAGATAAATTATGTCTGTTCACTCTGAAATTAAAAAAGTTACGACTGAAACCTTGCGTAAAATGAAATTCGACAAGGAAAAAATCACAATGCTTACCGCCTATGATTTTACCACAGCTAAGATGGTAGATGCAGGTGGAGTAGACGCAATTTTGATTGGAGACTCTGCAGCGAATGTAATGGCTGGTTTTGAAACTACATTACCTATTACGCTGGATCAAATGATTTATCATGCTCAAAGTGTGGTAAGGGGAACCGACAGAGCCTTAGTAGTAGCAGACTTACCTTTCGGAACTTATCAGAGTAATCCCGAAAAAGCGCTTGAATCTGCCGTAAGAATGATGAAAGAAGGGGGAGCTCATGCAGTAAAGATTGAAGGAGGTAAAGAAATTTCCAAATCAATCAAGAAAATTATCAATGCAGGTATTCCGGTAATGGGACATTTGGGGTTAACTCCACAGTCTATTTATAAATTCGGAACTTATAAGGTAAGAGCAAAAGAAGAAGCTGAAGCAGAAAAATTGATTGCTGATGCACAGCTTTTGGAAGAACTAGGCTGTTTTTCTGTGGTTTTAGAGAAGATTCCTGCTGAATTAGCTAAAAGAGTAACAGAAAGCATTTCTATTCCTACGATCGGTATTGGTGCAGGTGCAGATTGTGACGGTCAGGTTTTGGTGTATCATGATATGGTAGGGATGAACAAAGGTTTCAGTCCCAAATTTTTAAGAAGATACCTTGACCTTTACACAGAAATTACAGGAGCTGTTGCTCAATATGTAAAAGATGTGAAGAGTGTAGAATTTCCTAATGAAAACGAAAGTTACTAATCCACATGCAAAACCAACAACAATCTATCCAGGGAATATTATCCATATTAGCATTGATCTGTCTTGCTGTAGGCTGGTTTAATTTATTTTCTCCGGAAATCAATCATTTACTTTCAAGAAAAATTTTTTACGTTCTCATAGGCGCCAGTTTCTTTATTCAGGCTCCGCTGCTTACCAATAAGAACTTTGTGTATGCCATGTATGCAGCAGCAGCTATTTGTGTATTGGGAGCATTTATACCTGAAGATTCAAAACTTTCAGCCGTTAAAACAATTGGCCTTCTGGGAGGGATTATCCTGTCACTTTCAAATAGAAGAAGATAGACTGAAGAATTATGAAGGAGCAGATTATATATGAAGATAACCATCTTCTGGTGATTAATAAAAAAGTCGGACAGCTTGTACAAGGTGATAAAACCGGTGATGAATCACTATTAGAATCTATAAAGAATTTTATAAAAATAAGAGATGCTAAGCCGGGAAATGTTTTTCTCGGTTTAGTTCATCGTATAGACCGCCCAACTTCTGGATTGGTCATTTATGCTAAAACTTCCAAGGCTCTTTCCCGTCTTACTCAGATGGTAAAAAACCGGGAGATCAAGAAAACATATTGGGCAGTGGTGGCAAAAGAAATCATTCCACAGACCCAAAGGCTGGTTCATTATTTAAAGAAAAACGAAAAGAATAATAAAGCCATTGTTTTCACTAAAGTTACAGAAGGAGCAAAAGAAGCGATTTTAACCTATAATGTTATTAAGACATTAGATAATTATCTGCTGCTGGAAATTGATCTTGAAACCGGAAGACATCATCAGATCAGGGCTCAGCTATCAAAAACCGGAGTTCCAATAAAAGGAGACTTAAAATATGGCTCTCCACGTTCCAACCCTGATGGAGGAATTAATCTTCATGCAAGAAAACTGGAGTTTATTCATCCGGTCACTAAAGAAAAAATTGAAATTACAGCTCCCGTTCCGCAAAATGATGCTATTTGGAGAGCCTGTGAAAATTAAAACGATTACTTTATCCCCCTAAGATACGCTGATCAAACTTTTATGTATTCAGCGGCAAAAATACTAAACCATCTCAATTACGGGATGGTTTTTTACTTAATGTAAATTCAATTTTGTGCATTCTTAAAAAATAACTAACTTCGTCCCAGACTTTAGGGGTGTCTGTTATCAACAGACTGAGATTTTACCCTTTGAACCTGATCTGGATCATACCAGCGTAGGGAAAAGCTGATGACTTTTGCTGTACATTCTATTGTACAATAATGGCCATTCCTAAAGTGTATTTAAATAATTAGGAATGGAACTTATAATCAACCACACCCGAAAAACATTTGATATACTTCCCGAAAATCTGGAAGCTTTACTGGCTATTGAATTACCCGGAAAGAAAAAGGGTATTGCTGTAGCGCTCAACAACCGTATTATTCCGCTGTCCGCCTGGGAAGAAACCATCCTTAATGATAGAGATTCAGTTTTAATCATTACTGCCACTCAAGGCGGTTAATTCTCATATTTAATACCAATACTTATGGCTCATTCAATTACGTGTTCGCCATTTCCGAACTCAAAGAAAATCTATGTTGAAGGGAAAATACATCCTATCAGTGTAGCAATGCGTGAAATACAGCTTAGTCCCACCAAACTTACTAATGGAGGCTTTGAACATAATGCTCCGGTAACGGTTTATGATACGTCAGGCCCCTATACCGATGAAACCGCAGAAATTGATATTCAGAAGGGACTTCCGAGAATAAGGGAGCAATGGATCCTGGACAGAAAAGATGTCAGTATCCTGGAAGGAATTACATCAGAATACGGGAAAGCCCGTCTGGCGGATCCTCGTCTTGACGAACTGCGTTTTGCATATGATCATCAGCCTAAGGTGGCTCAGGAAGGAAAACAACTTACCCAGCTGTATTATGCAAAACAGGGAATTATCACTCCTGAAATGGAATATGTTGCCATCAGGGAAAACCAAAGAATAGAACAGCTTGAATCTGTTTCAAAAGAAATGGCTTTTCAGCATGCCGGAAACAGCTTTGGAGCCAATACACCGAAAACTAAGATTACACCGGAGTTTGTAAGAGATGAGATCGCTGCCGGAAGAGCTATTATTCCTAATAATATCAATCACCCGGAAAGTGAGCCGATGATCATCGGAAGAAATTTCTTGGTGAAAATTAATGCTAATATCGGGAACAGTGCCGTTTCATCAAGTATCGAAGAGGAAGTTGAAAAAGCAGTTTGGGCTTGCCGATGGGGAGCTGATACCATTATGGATCTTTCAACAGGGAAGAATATCCACGAGACAAGAGAATGGATTATCAGAAACAGTCCGGTTCCAATTGGTACCGTTCCAATTTATCAGGCTCTGGAAAAAGTGAAAGGAGTACCAGAGGATCTGACATGGGAAGTTTTTAGGGATACTCTGATTGAGCAGGCTGAACAAGGGGTTTCTTATTTTACGATTCATGCAGGAGTTTTATTACGTTATATCCATTTGACAGCCAATAGAGTAACAGGAATTGTGTCCAGAGGCGGATCTATTATGGCAAAATGGTGCTTATACCATCATAAAGAAAGTTTCCTGTATACTCATTTTGAAGAGATCTGTGAGATTATGAAAAAATATGATGTTGCCTTCTCTCTGGGAGATGGTCTGCGTCCCGGTTCTATTGCTGATGCCAATGATGCAGCTCAGTTTGCAGAACTGGAAACTTTAGGTGAACTGACAAAAATTGCATGGAAACACAATATACAGGTGATGATTGAAGGTCCCGGACACGTTCCTATGCATATGATTAAAGAAAACATGGAGAAACAGCTTGAAGAATGCCATGAAGCTCCATTCTATACCCTAGGACCTCTAACTACAGATATTGCCCCCGGTTATGATCATATCACTTCCGGAATTGGAGCTGCAATGATCGGATGGTTTGGTTGTGCCATGCTTTGCTATGTAACACCGAAAGAACATTTAGGACTTCCAAACAGAGATGACGTAAAAGTTGGAGTGATCACGTATAAACTGGCTGCACACGCTGCAGATTTGGCGAAAGGACATCCTGGAGCGCAATACAGAGATAATGCCTTAAGTAAAGCCAGATTTGAATTCAGATGGGAAGATCAGTTTAATCTTTCATTAGACCCGGAAACAGCAAGATCGTATCATGATGAAACTCTTCCCGCTGATGGGGCTAAAATTGCCCATTTTTGTTCTATGTGCGGACCGAAATTCTGTTCCATGAAAATTACTCAGGAGATCAGGGAGTCTGCAGAAAAAGGAATGCTGGATAAATCACAGGAATTTATTGAAAAAGGAAAAGAAATCTATATATGATCCTTGTTATCACTCCTGAACTGAAGGTTCGAAATGAAATAGACACTGTTAACCAGATGTTTCAGGAAGGGCTAGATCTGCTCCATATCAGAAAACCTCAAATGGCTCTACAGGAGATGATCGGCTATCTCAATAAGATTGATGCTTTATTTTATCCTCAGCTGGTTCTCCATACCCATTATGATCTGGGCAGAGATTTTGGGATTTCGAGATTTCATTTTAGAGAAATAGACAGGCTTGAAGAAAAACAAAGGCCTTTTACAGAGGAAAATGTCATCTCAACTTCTGTGCATGATATTACCACCTACAATGCTTTGGGAAAAGAATGGGAATATAGTTTCATAAGCCCGTTCTTTCCAAGTATTTCTAAAAAAGGATATGGTGAAAATTCAACAGTTTTGGAGAGTATAAAACACAGAAGGAACCCTGATGTAAAACTGATTGCTCTGGGAGGAATTGATCTTGCCCATATTCAGGAGGCTTTGGACGCCGGAGCGGATGGAGTTGCTTTGTTAGGGGCAGTTTGGGAGAGTGAAGAACCAATAAATAGTTTTAAAAAATGCATAAAAAATGCCCTTTTATAATCTCGGAACACATTCTTTATAAACATGGAAAAATTACAATACATATCGCAGGGAAACACAAAACAGGAACAGGAATTCAATATCCGGAAAGCTTTAGACCACGGAATACAATGGGTGCAGGTACGATGGAAAAATGCTCCTGAAAATGAATTGATAAGCCTTTGTGAATTATCAAAAAAATTATGTTCAGAATATAATTCAGTTTGTATCATTAATGATCATGTTCAGCTGGTAAAAAATATAGATGCTGATGGTGTTCATTTGGGGTTGAATGATGGTTCTGTAGAAGAAGCAAGACTTATTTTAGGGGAAAACAAATTCATTGGCGGAACAGCCAATACAATATCTGATATACTTCAAAGAATTAATGAGCGCTGTGATTATATAGGTCTGGGGCCCCTGAGATTTACTGCTACGAAGGAAAAGCTGAGCCCTGTTTTAGGCTTTGAGGGGTATCTGGGAATTGTTAATTATTTAAAAAACAGATCGATGGAGATTCCAAAGATCTTTGCTATTGGCAGTGTTACCCTGGATGATGTTTTACCATTACAGGAGATCGGAATTTACGGAGCTTCAATTTCTGGTGAGATTACTAGACAGCCATCCATTATTAATGATTTGAAAAAAGCAATGATATGAAATCGTTATTGACGAAGTATTTCACTGAACAAAAACAGTTGAAATTAACGACCGGATATGGCTTTAGAAAAAAATAAATATTTGTAAATGAAAAATCAAAAATTAGTAATAGCAGGAAGAACTTTTGAATCCAGACTATTTTTAGGAACAGGTAAATTCGGGAGTCTCAACGATATGACCTCATCTGTCGTCGCTTCAGGAACTGATATGGTGACTATGGCACTCAAAAGAATTGACGCACAGTCTGCAGAAGATGATTTGCTAGACTCATTGAGAGCTACAAACGTTCATCTTTTACCCAATACTTCAGGTGCTAGAACAGCTAAAGAAGCTGTATTGGCCGCTCAGCTGGCTCGGGAAGCACTTGAAACCAACTGGGTAAAGCTTGAAATTCATCCGGATCCAAAATATTTATTACCCGATCCCATAGAAACACTTTATGCTACAGAAGAACTTGCCAGATTAGGATTTGTAGTAATGCCCTATATCCATGCAGACCCGGTATTGTGCAAACGCCTTGAGGATGCAGGAACTGCCGTAGTAATGCCTTTGGGAGCTCCGATAGGGACGAATAAAGGACTGAGAACACAGGATTTTCTGGAAATTATTATTAGCCAGAGCAATGTTCCGGTAGTAGTAGATGCCGGGATAGGTGCCCCGTCAGATGCAGCAAAAGCAATGGAAATGGGAGCTGATGCAGTTCTTGTTAATACAGCCATTGCTGTAGCAGGAAACCCATTAAACATGGCTGTAGCTTTTAAGGAAGGTGTAATTGCCGGAAGACGGGCTTTTGAATCGGGACTAGGGAGTATTGCAAACCATGCAGAAGCTTCAAGCCCGCTTACTTCTTTTTTATTTGAATAAAACCAAAATGATGAACAGTTTTAAAGATGTTTTTGAACAATATAACTGGAGTGATGTAAAGAACAGGCTTAATAAGGTAAGCTTAACAGACGTTTATCAAAGTCTTCAGAAAAAGAATAAAACAATTGATGATTTTCTGAATCTACTTTCACCGGCGGCTTCCCGGGAATTGGAGATGATGGCAAAAATGACGCGTTCTCTTACTCAAAAACGCTTTGGAAAGACTATTCAGCTGTACGCTCCTTTGTATCTGAGTAATGAATGCCAGAATATCTGTACCTATTGCGGATTCAGCTTAGACAATCCTTTGAAACGGAAAACGCTCTCTGATACGGAGTTAATGATTGAAGCTTCAGTCCTGAAATCAAAGGGGATTAATCATGTACTGCTGGTAAGTGGAGAAGCCAATAAAATAGTAGGAGTTCCGTATTTTCAAAATGCTGTCCGATTATTAAAACCTCACTTTTCCAATATTTCCATTGAAGTACAGCCTTTGCTGGAAGATGAATACAGGATTCTGCATAAGGAAGGAGTACATTCTGTATTGGTATATCAGGAAACCTATCATCAGGAAGTCTATAAAGAATATCATCCGAAAGGTAAAAAATCTAACTTCCATTTTCGTCTGGACACACCGGACAGAATAGGACAATCGGGTATTCATAAAATAGGATTGGGGGTTTTACTGGGATTGGAAGATTGGCGTGTAGACAGTTTTTTCAATGCACTTCATATTGATTATTTACAGAAGCAGTACTGGAAAAGTAAATTTTCGGTTTCCTTTCCGAGATTGCGGCCTGCAGAAGGAATTATAGAACCCAATTTTATTATGGAAGATAAAGATTTACTCCAGTTAATCTGTGCCTACAGAATCTGGAATGAAGACCTTGAAATATCAATATCCACAAGAGAAAATGAAGTATTCCGGAATAATATTGTATCACTGGGAGCAACAGCAATGAGTGCAGGATCAAAAACCAATCCCGGAGGATATTCCGTAGATAAAGAATCTTTGGAGCAGTTTGAAACCAGTGATGAAAGAAGTGTGGAAGCCATTAAAACCATGATCAGCAAAGCAGGCTATGATCCCGTGATGAAAGACTGGGATTCTGTGTACAGTGGTTATTAACGTTTAGAATTGTGATTTAAATTGAGTGAAATGACAAGTGAAGATATTTTTAAAAGATACAGCCGGCAGATATTTATTGAAGAAGTAGGATTGGAAGGTCAGAAGAGAATAATGGGTTCAAAAGTACTTGTTATAGGAGCAGGAGGTCTTGGAAGCCCTATCATTCAATATCTCTCTGCTGCAGGAGTCGGGACTTTAGGTGCCGCTGATTTTGATCTTGTTGAACTTCATAACCTGAACCGGCAGATTATACATACCGAAAATAGCGTAGGAACTGCAAAAGTTAAAAGTGCCAAAAACTTTGTAGAAAACCTGAATCGTCAGATTAATTTTGTAGCAATTGAACAAAAAATTAATAGCGCCAATGCAGCGGAAATACTCTCTCAGTATGATATTATAGTAGATGGGTCAGATAATTTTTCCACAAGATATTTAGTCAATGACACCTGTGTGAAACTTAAAAAAACATTAGTGTATGGAAGTATTCTTGGATTCTCAGGACAATTGGCGGTATTCAATCATAAAGGAAGCAAAAACCTGAGGGATATATTTCCCGATCCGCCTTTTGATGAAGACGTACCCGATTGTGACAGTCTTGGGGTTTTAGGAGCATTACCGGGAATAATAGGAAGTATGATGGCACTTCAGACCCTGAAAATTATTACAGAACTTCCTGTGAACCTTAATCAGATTACCCTTGTTGATACATTCAATTGGAGATTTCAAACGATAGATTTTTAAGTATCTTTTGTATGAAACCAATTTCTCACATATAAAAAATGAGGCAGTAAAATTATTACTGCCTCATCTTATTTTGATATAAAAAAATTATTGTCCTTGCTGCATTACACCTCCGTTATCCTCTTTCTTAGTACTGTTAAGAATATTTGCATCTTCCTTAGCCAGTTTATTCTTCGTAGGAATTTTGTAATTGATTGAAACCCCAAAGTTTCTTGAATCATATTTGGTTCTAAGCATTACACTCTCGCCCAAAGGAGGATTAGAACGTACCTGCATCACCTGTCCGTTGAAAATATCATTTGCAAAAACAGATACAGTCAGACGGTTATTCATAAACTTCTTCGTTAATGTAATATCTACATTATTGTTAAAAGGTTTTTCCGCTGTAAAGTAAAAATAGCCTGCTTTAGGAGTCAGATAGCTATAGTTGGCTGTCAGTTTGATATCTTTTGGAAGAAGCAGCTGGGTCATTATATTGAAAATCCAGAACCCCTTGTTGTTGAGGTTATCAATTTCATGCTTTTGATATCCTGCGTAGATATACATGAAATTCATTTTGTCAGGATTGAAGTTAGACTTCATGATTTCCCCTATTGACTTACTGAAAATTAAAAACGGAACAGGAAGTCCAACATTGAAGTTATGAATTTTCATATTTGAGATATTCACCTGTTCATTATAAAGATTTCTACCGTCTTTTCTAATGATCTGTGCGACCTGGTTATTCGCCGAGCTTACACTATATCCAATAAAAGCATAATCAAAAGCAGAAATTTTCAGCTCATAATTATCAAAAATAGTAGGCTGAAGATTTGGGTTACCATTGATCTGCGTATTCGGTCCTGCAAAGGTTGTATTATTGGGGTTAAGAGCTGAAATACTTGGTAAGCTTATCTTTTTGTTATAATTCGCAGAAATATTCACCTGATTCATCAGGTTGTACTGTACGCTGGCATTGGGGAAAAGTTTAAATTTCTTAAAAGGAGTCAGATCTTTCTGTATAATCGTTCCCAGACTATCCTTTCTTGTAATTCCATAGATATCATAGTTTTCCGCTCTTGCTCCCAATGTAAAATCAAACTTTTTTAATTTAGCCTGAAATTCTAAATAAGTAGAAGCTGTTTGTCTGTGATAATTCAAATTGGTAAGCCCAAAACTTTCCGTATCAAAATCCTGTCTTTCGTATAATCCTCCCGCGCTTACTTTGCCACCATCAAGAAGTTTGATTGGCTGCGAATAATCGATCTTAAAATTAGCAACCCTCATATCAGAATTGTTATTCACTGTATTTCCGAGAACGGCTCTTGGCAGTTTTTCCTCTGGCTTTTCAAAAGTTTTGTCAAAAAATACATTATCCTGCCCAAACTTTGTATAAGCCTTTGTATATCCGAACTGGAAATCCAGTTTTTGAGATTTATCAAAGAAACGTTTCTGATACGTTACTACAGCTTCCTGTCTTACCGTATTCGTGTGAGCAATATCTGAGGTGTTAAATTCATAATCCCTATAGTAAAATCCCTGAGGGCTTTTATCCGGTGTTTTGTCACCAATACCATGACTCAGAGTATAGTTATCATTATTATTGTGATAAATATCGTAGTTAAGGAGTAATTTATCTTGTCCTAAATCAAATGATAATCCTGATTTTGCAAAATATCCGCGGGAAAATCGATCCGTATTACCATTTAAAATATTGTCCTGTTGTGTATTCAACATTCCTTCACGGTAATTTTGCCCCACGTTCAGCTGCCATCCGAAAAACTTATTTCTTGCATTTAAATTAAGGGAGTTGGTTGTCCTGTTTCTATACTTATCATAATTCGAGAAAGAATAATTTCCAGAATAAGTAGCTGTTAAGTATTTATTGGCATTTTTATTCGTAATGATGTTCATGATGGCCCCTCCGGAAGTTGCTGGAAATTCAGCACCTGGCTGGGTAACCACTTCAATCCTCTCTACAGAGTTGGCTGGCATTCCTTCCAGAAAAGAGTTTAGCTCGTTCGAAGTAATATTTAAAGGTCTTCCGTTAAGATAAACATCCAGCATTTTCCCCTGATACATCATTCCTGCGATGTCTGTGGCTACAAGCCCCGGAAGCTTTTTAATTCCTTCCAGTACATTTCCGTTGTTCAGTTGAGGCTGCTCTGAAAAGTCGAAAATAGTTCGGTCTGCTTTCTGTTCAACGGCTTTTTTAGTTTTGGTGATCACAACACCTTCTATCTGTTTCTCTTTAGATGTATTATTATCTTTTTCCTGTGAAAAGGCAAAAACAAAACTTAAGAGTGATAAAGCGAATATAGTTTTTTTCATAATGTTTTTTACTACTATTGGGTTAGACGCTAAAAAATATAATTTGTTACAACAATTCTATTGTATAAATTACAATTTTGTCTGTAGAAGAATAAATTCATTATATATTGATAGAGGAAAAAATAGTTCCTGATAAAGTTAAATTAATTGGTTTCCGAATGTATACGTAATGGGTTGCTTATTTAACTGATTGATAGTTAGGTGAAAATTTGGGTTTATTTCGTTTTTATAAAAATACATCAGATTATTATCTTCATCTCATACTGATGAAGGAGGAAATTTCTATATTAATTGATCAGGAATTGATCCATACTTTTTTAACGCCGGGCTTAGCTGACGGACAAGTTTTTGACGACCGGGTTGATGAACGTGAGATTCCGGTAAGAGGTAGTTATAGAGCAAACTTTTGAGCAGGTTAAAATAAAGAAAGACGACTTCTGGTGAAGCCGTCTTTCTATTAATCAATCTAACAAATTAATTTTATTTTTCCTGTTGCTTAATTAAGTTCAGAGCAGAACCAGCCTTGAACCAGTCAATCTGCTGGTCATTGTAAGTGTGATTTGCCATGACGATATCTTTGGTTCCGTCTGCGTGAATAAATTCTAAAGCCAGCTGTTTGCCCGGAGCAAACTGATCAAGATCTAAGAAGTTGACAGTGTCATCTTCCTGGATTTTGTCATAATCTGCTTCATTAGCGAAAGTGATTCCCAGCATCCCTTGTTTTTTAAGGTTTGTTTCGTGGATTCTGGCAAATGATTTTACCAGTACCGCTTTCACACCAAGATGCCTAGGCTCCATAGCAGCATGTTCTCTTGAAGAACCTTCGCCGTAGTTTTGGTCTCCCACAACGATTGTTGGAACTCCTGCAGCCTTGTAAGCTCTTTGTACAGCCGGAACTTCACCGTATTCACCGGTTAATTCATTTTTAACCTTATTGGTTTCCATATTGTAAGCATTTACTGCTCCAATCAGCATGTTGTTTGAAATATTGTCAAGGTGACCTCTGTATTTCAGCCATGGTCCAGCCATAGAGATGTGGTCAGTTGTACATTTTCCGAAAGCTTTGATCAATACTTTAGCTCCTTTAATATTTTTACCATCCCAAGCAGGGAATTCTTCCAGTAACTGAAGTCTGTCTGAAGTAGGGCTTACGTTAACTACAATACCAGATCCATCTGCTGAAGGTGCCTGATATCCGTTATCATCTACCGCGAAACCTCTTGCAGGAAGTTCAGAACCTTTAGGCTCGTCAAGTTTTACCTGTTCACCAGCTTCATTAGTTAATGTATCTGTAATAGGATTAAAATCTAATCTACCTGAAATTGCAACAGCTGCTACCATTTCCGGTGAAGCTACGAATGCATGAGTATTCGGGTTACCGTCAGCTCTTTTTGCAAAGTTCCTGTTAAAAGAGTGAATAATAGAGTTTTTTTCTCCTTTTTCGGCTCCTTCTCTGTCCCATTGTCCGATACATGGCCCACAAGCATTGGTAAAGATTCTTGCGTTTTCAAATTTTCTGAAAGAATCTAAGAAACCGTCTCTTTCCGCTGTGAATTTTACCTGCTCAGAACCTGGGTTAATCCCTAAAATTGCTTTAGGTTTTACTCCTTTGGCAACCGCATCTTCTACAATAGAAGCCGCTCTGGACAAATCTTCATAAGAAGAGTTGGTACAAGAGCCAATAAGCGCCCATTCAACCTCCAGAGGCCATCCGTTTGCTTCCGCTTTGGCTTTGAATTCAGCAACCGGAGTTGCTAAGTCCGGAGTGAAAGGTCCGTTTAAGTGAGGAGTCAATTCAGAAAGGTTAATTTCGATTAATTGATCGAAATACTGTCCTGGATTGGCATATACTTCAGCATCACCTGTTAAATGTTCTGCTATTTTATCAGCTGCATCCACTACATCCTGTCTTCCTGTAGCAGCCAGATATCTTCTCATGGAATCATCATATCCGAAAGTAGAAGTTGTAGCTCCAATTTCGGCACCCATATTACAGATCGTACCTTTACCTGTTGCAGAAAGAGATTCCGCTCCTTCTCCAAAGTATTCTACGATGCATCCTGTACCTCCTTTTACAGTAAGAATTCCTGCTACCTTTAATATAACATCCTTAGCAGAAGTCCATCCGTTCATTCTACCGGTTAATTTTACACCGATAAGTTTGGGCATTTTTAGTTCCCATGCCATTCCTGCCATTACATCCACTGCGTCAGCACCTCCTACACCAATAGCCACCATTCCAAGTCCGCCTGCATTTACTGTGTGTGAGTCTGTTCCAATCATCATCCCTCCGGGAAATGCATAATTTTCCAATACAACCTGGTGAATAATACCAGCTCCCGGCTTCCAGAATCCGATTCCGTATTTATCACATACGGAACTTAAGAAGTTGAATACCTCAGAGTTTTTGTTGATACCTTCCTGTAAATCTTTGTCTGCGCCTACTTTTGCCTGGATCAGGTGATCGGCGTGGGCCGTTGAAGGTACAGCCACTTTTGTTTTTCCTGCCTGCATGAATTGAAGCAGCGCCATCTGCGCAGTTGCATCCTGCATTGCTACTCTGTCCGGAGCAAAGTCTACATAAGAATTTCCTCTTTCATAGGCTTGTGTAGCATTCCCTTCCCAAAGGTGGGTATAAAGGATTTTTTCTGAAAGTGTAAGCGGTTTTCCCACGATTTGTCTTGCCGCAGCAATTCTATCAGGGTAGCGCTCGTACACTTTTTTGATCATATCAATATCAAAAGTCATATTTTATTTAGTTTAGTTCTTTTTCCGTTAATGTCTTTTTCTCTGATGTAGAAAAAGAATAATCATTTTTTTTATACATCAAAAAACGTTCCTATAATCCATAAATAGGGATGATTTTGACTATTAAATCAAGAGATTTTATAACTTTCAATTTAAGAAAAAATAGATTCTATTTTGTGGATTTTGTCGAAAAAAAAACGTATTTATCATAAAATAGAAGCATTCTAAACAAAAAAAATGGAAGATTTTAAATCCTAAAGGACCAAAATCTTCCATTTCTATAGTGTTTAATAGTCTTACGACTTATTTTTTAATTCCCTTAGTGAGCGCTTGTACTTGTTAATTCCTTAATAGAAGGTACAAAAGTGGTCAGGTCAATACCTTCAACGGCAGCTTTATACTCATCTATGCTAGGAATTCTTCCGATAATAGCAGATAAAACAACTACTGGTGTAGAGGCAAGCAGAGATTCTCCTTTCTTACGTTCAGAATCTTCAACCACTCTTCCCTGGAAAAGACGGGTAGAAGTTGCCAGTACTGTATCTCCTTTAGCAGCTTTTTCCTGGTTACCCATACAAAGGTTACAGCCAGGACGCTCAAGATACATTACATTTTTATATTCAACGCGAGCCTCTCCTTTTGGAGTATTGTCATCAAATTCAAAAGCTGAATATTTCTCTAATACTTCCCAGTCTCCCTCTGCCTTTAATTCATCAATGATGTTATAGGTAGGTGCTGCTACTACAAGAGGAGCATTGAATTCTACTTTTCCTTGTTGCTTTTCAAGGTTTTTAAGCATTTGTGAAACAATCTTAAGGTCTCCTTTGTGAACCATACAAGATCCTACGAAACCAAGATCTACTTTTTTCTCACCACCATAATAAGAAAGATCTCTGATAGTATCGTGAGTATATCTCTTAGAAACGTCTTCATTGTTTACATCCGGATCAGCAATCATAGGTTCTACGATGATGTCAAGATCTACAACTACTTCAGCATAATATTTAGCATTTGAATCCGGAGTCAAAGCAGGTTTTTCACCTGATCTGATTTCTGTAATTCTCTTATCAGCTTTGTCGATCAAGCCTTGAAGAACCTGGTTTTTGTTATCCATACCTTTGTCGATCATAATCTGGATTCTGCTTTTTGCGATCTCCAGTGATTCGATCAAAGTATTATCTTCAGAAATGTTGATAGAAGCTTTTGCCTTCATTTCAGCAGTCCAGTCTGTAAATGTAAATGCCTGGTCAGCAGGAAGTGTTCCGATGTGAACCTCAATGATTCTTCCCTGAAATACGTTCTCCCCTCCAAATTGCTTCAACATCTGAGCCTGAGTAGCATGAACAACATCACGGAAATCCATGTGTTCTTTCATGTTTCCTTTGAAAGTTACTTTTACAGATTCAGGAATTGGCATAGATGCTTCACCCGTAGCTAATGCAAGGGCCACTGTTCCTGAGTCAGCTCCAAAAGCAACTCCTTTTGACATTCTTGTGTGTGAGTCACCACCAATAATGATCGCCCACTCGTCTACAGTAATATCATTAAGAACTTTGTGAATTACGTCAGTCATAGCATGATATTCCCCTTTAGGGTCACGAGCTGTGATCAGACCGAATTCGTTCATAAACTTCATTAGTTTAGGAATATTAGCCTGTGCTTTTTTATCCCACACGGAAGCGGTGTGACATCCTGATTGATATGCACCGTCAACAACTGGTGAAATCACAGTGGCAGCCATTGATTCAAGCTCCTGAGAAGTCATAAGACCTGTTGTGTCCTGCGAACCAACAATATTAACCTGTACACGAACATCAGAACCGGCGTGTAATACTTTCCCCGGAGTTGTTCCAACAGCATTTCTGTTAAAGATTTTTTCTACAGCAGTAAGACCTTGTCCTTCGTGAGAAATCTCTTTTGAAGGAGCAAAGACAGCTGGAGCTTCAATGCCTAAAAGTTGAGCAGCAAATGTCTGTAATTTTTTACCGAATACGATAGCGTAAGATCCTCCCGCTTTGATGAATTCCATCTTTTGAGGAGTGAAAGACTTAGCAAGGTCAATTAATTCCTTATCGCCGTTATATAATTTCTGTGTTTTTGTATTAATGGTTAATACAGTTCCTGTTGCTACTGAATAAGCTTCTTCAAGAACTACATCTCCATTTTCATTACGAACAGCGTTTCCGTTTTCATCCAGTTTCTTCACCCAGTTTTTAAGATCAATACCGATACCTCCGGTAACGTCAACTGTAGTAAGGAAGATTGGAGAAATACCGTTTGTACCTCCAACAATTGGAGCAATATTTACGAATGGTACATATGGACTAGCTTGTTTACCGGTCCAAAGAGCCACATTATTTACTCCTGACATTCTTGATGAACCTACACCCATCGTTCCTTTTTCAGCAATAAGCATTACGCTTGCGTCCGGATGCTGCGCCTGTAAAGCTTTGATTTCTTCCTGCGCCTGAGGAGTGATCATACATTTACCGTGAAGTTCACGGTCAGATCTTGAGTGAGCTTGGTTACCGGGAGAAAGTAAATCCGTAGAAATGTCTCCTTCACCGGCGATATAAGTAACTACTTTTATTTCTTCAGCAACTTCCGGCAGTTTAGTGAAAAACTCAGCCTGTGCATAACTTTCAACAATTTCTTTTGCGATTTCATTACCGCTTTCAAATGCTTCTTTCAGACGATTTGTATCAGCGTCATAAAGGAAAACCTGTGTCTTAAGAACGTTTGCTGCTTCTTTAGCAACAGCAGGATCGTTACCTAATGCAAGATCCAGCAATACATCAATGGAAGGTCCTCCTTTCATGTGAGATAATAACTCAAATGCATAAGCCGGAGTGATTTCTTCTACCAAGGATTCACCAAGGATGATCTCCTTTAAAAATTTAGCTTTTACCCCGGCAGCACTTGTCGTTCCCGGCAGCGTGTTATAAATAAAAAAGTTAAGAGAGTCTGCTCGATGTTCATTACCTGAATCTTTAATTTGCGTAATGATTTCGCTTAGTAATTCAGAACCATCGATAGGCTTCGGATTAAGCCCCTGGTTTTTTCTTTCTTCAATTTCTTTGATGTAATCCTTATAAATATTCATAATAGAAGTCTTTCAATATTAAAGGTAGACTAAAAATATTTGATCGTATTATGACTTCTTTACCGGTCTGTATAAAATACAGTTAATAACATTTTGAGTTCTCGCATTTTAATAGGCAACATGAACCGGACTAAAGTCAGTATAATCTACACTTTTTTTTAAAAGTTTTAAAATTATTAAACAATTCAAAATGTTCCCCAAAATTACGAAATTTTACTATTTTATGGGAATGAAATTATTTAGATTCTTTATAAATATGAATTTGATAATTTCTATTTTTGGCCGTAATTTTGCGAACATATGATGAATATGAAAAATATCCTGAATTTTTTATGCATTTTTATTTCGGTTTTTGTTTTCTCACAGAATAAATCTGGGAAGAAAATACAAGTGAAAAATGTAACCAAAACCCCGATGAAAAAAGCAATACAGGCAACTAAGCCTAATCCTGATCTCGTGGTTATCAATAAAAACCTTCCGGTTCTGATTCCCAAAAAGAAAGGAAGTGATTTTGGATACGTTAATCAAAACGGGAAGTTTATTATTCAGCCGGAGTATCATATCGCTGTCTTTTTTTATGAAGATTGTAATCTTCAGAACTCTCCCAACGAGAAAGTTCGGAAATTTGGAAGTAATAATTATGCGACAGTAGAGAAAAATATGATTTCCTATCGTATTGATCAGACAGGAAAAAGGGTTTATCAGTTCAAAGATGCTGATCTTGGAAAGTGCAAGTTTGAAGAATATAAACAACAGCTCTTTCAGGCTTATATTCTGAATGGGTTTTATGGAATTATAGAAAAATCAAAATTTGTCAATGCAGCAGATTACAGACAGTTTAAGATCTACCCCCAGTATCAGTATCTTTACATTATGGAAGGAGATGATGTTGCCAACCCAATGATTGTAGCTTCCAATAACGACAGATTTGGAGTTATTGATGTCAATAATAAGATTGTAATTCCTTTTGAATATGCCAATATAAAAAGAAATTTCAGCTGGAAATTGGGAAAGATGTTTGAAGTGACAAAAGATGGCAGTAACTACTATTATATTGATTCAAATAATAAAACCTATTAGATTAATCACTTATCAATTATCACTTATCACTTATCAATTATCAATTATCAATTATTCTCGCTACTTGCCACTTCCTTAGTTAGATACGTCTCATTCCGCATCTCATATATTTTTTGTAATTTTGCAGTTGAAATAAAGGGGTGCTTTTACAGGCTGAGATTATACCCAATGAACCTGGAACAGGTAATGCTGTTTAGGGACGTCTGCTCATATAGAGCCAGAACTGTATAATATCTTATCGATCCCCTTTTATTCATTAAATGTCAAAGATTTATAGAATGAAAGGATTATTTTTTTTAGGGCTTAGTGTAGGCTCTGTAGCCTTTATGCAGGCTCAAAATAAAGACTCTCTGAAAGTCAGAGAAATTGAAGCGGTCAGCTTTACCAAAAGACTTCCTGTTGCTAAGGAAATTATCAATGTTCAAAAAGATTTAGAAAGTAGAAATCTAGGACAGGATCTTCCTATTCTTTTGAAAAATCAAACTTCCATTATTTCGACTTCTGACGCTGGAAACGGAGTAGGATATACGGGGTTCAGAATTCGTGGAGTTTCGGGGTCGTCTATTAATGTTATGATGAATGGGGTTCCCTACAATGATTCGGAAAGTCAGGGAACGTTTTTTGTGAATGTTCCGGATTTAACGAGTTCAGCATCGCAGATTGTCATTCAGAGAGGAGTTGGAACTTCCAATAATGGGGTTTCTGCTTTTGGAGCAAGTGTGAATGTTATTTCAAAGGATCCCGAAGAAAAATTTTATTTCAAAACAGATGACAGCTATGGCTCTTTTAATACGTACAAATATGCTGCTGAAATAGGTTCCGGAAAGTTCTGGAAAAACCGTCTTTCAGTAATGGGAAGGTATACCAGGATTCACTCTGATGGCTATATAGATAGAGCATCCTCAGATTTGCATTCTTACAATTTTACAGCTTTATTCGAAGAAGGAAAAACAAAGCTTAGACTAATGGCTTTTGGTGGAAAAGAAAAAACGTATCAGGCGTGGGGTGGAGTAACCAAAGAAAGATGGGAAACTGACCCTAAGTTTAATGGTTCAGGCGTGATTTATGATGCCAACTGGGAAAATATTGTTGGCTTTTATGATAACGAAACCGATAATTACAGACAGAACCACTATCAGTTATTATGGGAACAGAAATTCAATGACCGATGGAATCTGGAGACCACTTTTCACTACACCAAAGGAAAAGGATATTATGAAAATTATAAGCAGGATAATGCTTTTTCAAGATATAATCTTCCCAATATTATTGAAAACGGACAAACCATTAAATCGTCAGATTTTATCAGAAAAAAATGGCTGAATAATGACTTCTACGGTGTCGTTTCAACGCTTTACGGGAAATTTGAAAACCTTGACATCAACGTTGGGGCAGTAGCCAATCAGTATTACGGCAGGCATTTCGGAAACGTTAGCGGCGTGTTCTATCCACAAATTGAAGAAAGCGAATATTACAGAAACCGCTCAGTGAAAAATGAAGTTTCAGGTTTTGCAAAAGCGTTATTTAGAGTGAATAACTTTGAGTTTTTCGGAGATTTGCAGCTTAGAAATATCACTTATAATACCAAAATCCTGATGGCTGGTGATAAAGAGGGTGCTAACCTGGATAAAAACTGGCTGTTTTTTAATCCGAAAGCGGGTGTGAATTACAGAATTGATGGTGGTAAAGTGTTCTTATCCTATGCACACGCCCACCGTGAGCCGAACAGAGAAGATATCATGGCCAATAATGACGTTAAGCCGGAGAAACTTCACGATTTTGAAGCCGGTTTGGAAAAACAGTTTGGAGTTGTATCTGTAACGGCCAATCTTTACTATATGTATTATGTAAATCAGTTGGTTTTAAATGGTAACCTTAGCAACGTTGGGGCATTCATCAGAACAAACTCAGGAAAGAGCTACAGAAGAGGAATTGAAATTGGTGCATTAGCAAAACTATCAAAAAAATGGGAAGTTACCGGGAATCTGACGTTAAGTCAGAACAGAAATCAGGACTTTAATATCCAAAACGGAACTGTACCTCAGAGTTTGGGAAATACACAGATTTCATTCTCTCCCAACGTGATTGCTAATCTGGGAGTGAGATTCAACCCAACCAAAAATTTCCAGTTTGCCCTGATGAACCAGTATGTTGATAAACAGTATCTGGATAATACAGAAGATAAAAACTTTCAGCTTAAAGATTATTTCCTGACCGATTTTAATGCTCAGTATCAATTTAAAATTGGCAACAACGATATTGCACTGAAATTATTAGTAAACAATCTATTCAACAGAAAATATGTGAATAATGGAGCAGTGGATGGTAGCCAGGCTTATTACTTTGCCCAGGCAGGAACCAATTTTATGTTTGGGATCAGCTGGAAAATTCAATAACATAGAGATGGCTGAAAAATGTAAATAAGCGGATTTATAAATTTGTCTTTTGACAGCATAAATAATAAGAGTATTTCATTTTTAGTGTAAAATAATTAAAAGGCTGCCTCGGCAGTCTTTTTTTATATCCGTTAAATATCTTCAAAAGTCATGAAAAAGTTATAAATTTGCGTCCAAATGAATATTTCAGCATACATTTTAGAATATTTAAAACAATTTGGAACTTCCACGGTTCCAGGCTTTGGGGTGTTTTCTCTGAAAAATTCTAAAGCAATTATCAATTCCGAAAACGGAAGCATCCTGCCTCCGGCCAGTCAGATTGAATTTACGATTGACTATGAAGTACAGACTGAAGATCTTACCGCTTTTATTGCTGCCCAAAAACAGATGTCTTTGGAAGCTTCCAGAAGTGATCTGAAAATTCAGACCGACTTTTGGAAGAAAAAACTGCAGTCAGAACAGGTTCTTGAAATTCAAAACCTTGGGACGGTTTTTATTGAAGAAGGCGTTACCCATTTCAAAGGAAAAAGAATAGAATCCGGACGTCCGGATTTTTATGGCCTGGAAGAGATCAGATTCTCGGATATCAATAACGGGGAAAAAGTAACAGCCTCAGTAAACCGTGAAAATGATTATAAATTCAAGAAAGTAATTCTTTGGGTATTCTTATTATTAATTCCTGTTTTGGGAATTTTATACCTTGCATTTACCCAGCAGGAACTTCTTTTTGGAAAAAAATCTTTTAATAAAGTTTCTGTCCAGACTTCTACCCATAGAATCGTAAAAGATACTGTTAAAATAATGGCGCATACACCGGAAGCGCCTGTTTCAGATTCACTGAAGGCAGATTCACTGGTAAAACCTGTCGGAAAAGGAACGAAAACTACTCCGGCTGCTCCAATCAACACTAAGACTAAATGGCAAAAATAAAAAAAGCGTCAGAATCTCTGACTATCATGACCAATATCGTTCTTCCGAACGAAACAAACTCTTTAAGAAATCTTTTCGGTGGTGAACTTTTAGCAAAAATGGACCGTTGCGCGTCTATTTCTGCTGCAAGACATTGCGAAAGAAGAGTGGTAACAGCTTCTGTAAATCACGTTTCCTTCAACCATCCAATTCCAGAAGGTGGAGTGGTGGTACTGGAATCTAAAGTTTCCAGAGCATTTTCTACTTCCATGGAAGTATATGTAGATGTATGGCTGGATGATCCAATCAACCAGAAAAAGATTCATACCAATGCTGGGATCTATACTTTCGTTGCGGTAGATGAATTCAACCGTCCTATTCCTATTCCGGAAATGGTACCGGAAACAGAAGAAGAAAAAGAAAGATTTGCTGCTGCATTCCGTAGAAAAGAACTTTCACTGATTCTTTCCGGAAGAATGAAACCATTGGAATCCGTAGAGCTGAAGAAATTATTTCAGGAGCCACAGGAGCCTAAGAAAGATAAAAAATAAAACAAATATTTTGTAAGAGAAAATGCTTTTAAACTTTGCTGAGTGCTGACACCTTTGCGAGCTTAAAAGCATTTGTCTTTTCCGGGTCTCGACAAAGCCTGTGTTACAATAAGATATTTAACGATCCGGAACAGCAATTTCCGGATGTATTAATTCCTAAATTTTATATCAAAATGAAAATTCTTCTTTTAGATAAAAACCATCCTCTCATTACAGAACAGCTTTTAGCCCAGAATTTTATTTTGGAAGAAGATTTTACATCTTCCTATGATGAGGTTTGCAGTAAAATTCAAAATTATGACGGAATCATTATCAGAAGCAGAATTCCGTTGGATAAAAATTTCCTTGAGAAAGGGAAAAATCTGAAGTTTATTGCTAGAGTAGGTGCTGGAATGGAAAATATTGATATCCCTGTTGCCGAAAAGCTGGGTATTCAGTTGATCAATTCTCCAGAAGGAAACCGAGATTCTGTTGCGGAACACGTGGTAGGAATGTTGTTAATTTTGATGAACAGACTTTTTATTGCTTCCCAGGAAGTGAAAAATGGTATCTGGAAGCGTGAAGAAAACAGGGGGGATGAGCTGCTGGGAAAGACCGTTGGTCTTATTGGCTATGGAAATATGGGAAAAGCTACGGCTAAAAGGCTTTCAGGGTTTGGGTGTAAAGTAGTCTTCCATGATCTTCTTCCCGATCTTTCTGATGAATTTGCAACTCAGGTCAGCTTAAAAGAACTGAAACAGTCTGCAGAGATCGTAAGTCTTCATATTCCTTTAACAGAAGAAAGCCATTATCTTATTGATGAAACATTCATTGCTGATATGAAAAATAACTTTTATTTTGTCAATACAGCAAGAGGTAAAAATGTAAAAACGAAAGCTTTAGTAGAAGCAATAAAGTCAGGGAAGGTAAAAGGAGCGTGCCTGGATGTATTGGAGTATGAAAAATCTTCTTTTGAAAATATAGAAACCGAAAATGAAGACCTGAGCTATTTGCTTGAATCTGAAAATGTAATTGTTACGCCTCATATTGCCGGATGGACTCATCAGAGCAAAGAAAAACTGGCTCAGTTTATTGTAGATAAGATCGTAGCCTCTTATTGCTAGACGATGAGCGGTAATAACACAAAAGGACAAAACTGTAAAAGAAGAATTTATTTTTCAATTTTGTCTTTTTGTCTATTTATGTTAAATAATTCATAATGTCGTTCTTATATTTACTATTTATTTTTGAGTTTTACTAAATTGCCAGTCATTTTTGAATCTCATGAAGACGCGTAATTTAGTACTTATTTTAACTGCCCTTTTATCCCTATTTTCTTGTAAAAAAAAATCTGAAGCTACAGAAGTTTCGGCTGAAAACACGACCAATCTTCCTAATTATGGAAATGTAGATCTGGGGAAAGTTTTTACCAAAGCTGATGGCCAGCTTTCAAATAAGCAGGCAACTATCAACTATATAGATCAGTATTACAAAAAAATCTGGGAGGCAGGAGATCTTAGCGGAGGAATTCTTGTTGCTAAAGGAGATGAAATTCTGTACGAAAATTATAGAGGATTCGGAAGAGAAGGAGATCAAATGCCGATTGATAAAAATACACCTTTGCATGTCGCTTCTGTGTCGAAAACATTAACGGCAATGGCAATGATGAAGCTGGTGGAGGCCGGAAAAATAAAATTGTCTGATCACCTCAGCCAGTATTTCCCGGGATTCCCTTATCCCAACGTTACTGTTCAGACTTTGCTGGATCAGAGAAGCGGACTTCCAAAATATGAATATTTCATTACAAAAATACAGCCCGGAGCGGAAGAACTTTCAAAAAAGTTTGTTACCAATCAGGATGTTCTGAATATGATCATTAAATATAAACCGGATCTTGCAAGAGATACAGATACAGGGTTTATGTATTGCAATACCAATTTTGCTTTATTGGCTTTACTGATTGAGAAAGTAACAAAAACTCCTTTTCCGCAGGCGATGAAAGAGATGATTTTCACACCGCTGAAAATGAATAATACCTATATCTTCCAGGAAAAAGATATTCCAACGGCTTCACAGTCTTTTTATTATGGTAGAAATAAACTATATCCGCTGGATAGACTGGATTTGATCTACGGAGACAAAAATGTATATACAACACCAAGAGATTTATATAATTTTTCGAAAGCGATGTTCTCAAAAAATTTCCTGAAGCCTGAGCTGATGCAGATGGTATTTACTCCATACAGTAACGAAAAGATGGGTATGAATAATTATGGACTTGGATTCAGAATGAAATTATTTGATAATGGTGAAAAACTGACTTACCATAATGGATGGTGGCATGGGACAAACTCTGTTTTTGCGCACCTTCTGAAGTCTAAAGTAACTATTGTAGCGATTGGAAATAAATATTCAAACAGAGTATATACAGCACTCGCATTATCAGGATTATTTGAAAATTTCCCTTTACAGAAAGATAAACTCCATACTGTAATGAATGATAATAAAGATAGTTTGAATTCCGGACAGGAAGTTTTTGGAGAATAATGTTTACTTTTGCTTAAACATTTTCATGAAAAGGTTTCTTTTATTATTCGTTATCTGTTTTCTTGTACATTCCTGTGCAAGAGTGGGATCACCTGTAGGTGGACCAAGGGATACTTTAGCACCAAAGTTTTTAAGCTCAAACATTGATACTACAAGAATCAATGTAAAAAGAGATATTCACGAGCTCCGTCTGGATTTTGATGAATATATAACCCTGAAGGATATCAGTAAGAACCTGATTATCTCTCCACCCATTAAAAATATCAAGAGAATTCTTCCATCTAATATTGCGAATAGATTTGTTCTTATTCAATGGACAGATACTCTTCAGGCCAATACGACCTATAATTTTAATTTTGGAAATTCCATCGTAGATAATAATGAAGCAAACATACTTCGTTATTTTAATTTTGCTTTTTCTACCGGTGATAAGCTGGATGACCTCTATGTAAGCGGTGAAGTAAAAGATGCTATGGAGATCAAAAAGAAAACCGGAAACAATGAAAATAAACTGGTTGTAGGATTGTATCAGTTGAAGGATACAATGAATTACAAACAGAAACCTTATTATATCACTAAAGTTGACGATGACGGATATTACGAACTGAATTACCTGTCTCCTGGCAAATATAAAATTATTGCCTTTGATGATGAGAACGGAAATTCTATCTATGATGCCGGAAAAGAAAAAATTGGATTCCAAAAAGAACCCTTGGACATCGATAAATCAATTTCAGGGCTGAATTTAAAGGTTTATCCTTCTAAAAAGCCTGTGAAGTATTCAGAAATGAAAGAAGTTTCGGGTGGAGTTCTGATGATGTTTGAAGGGCATCCTGAAGACGTGAAAGTTCAGTCATTGAATGAAAAACTGAAAGATGTAAAAATCACCCATACTCCTAAGTCAGACTCTGTAAGAATCTGGTTTGATGCTGTGAAAAGTGATGTTGGGCAGACGGTGAATGAAAAGCTTTTGTTCAGTCATGATAAAGGACCGAAAAAAGACAGTGCCTATACTGTTTCACTATTTTACAAGTACAATAAGAAAAATACTATGGATATCTTTAGTGATAATGATGGCAGTACTTTGGCTCCGAAAGCAGATTTTAAAATTTTATCAAACTATATTGTCGATAAAATTGATCCATCAAAATGGACATTGAATATTAAAGGTGATAGTTTAACAACTTTACCATTTAATGCTAAAATTTCAGCAACTAATCCTTATCAGATTTTAATTCAGTCAGATTTTATAAGTGGGAAAGACTATCAGCTTACAGTTCCTAAAGAAACGGTATCTTCTTTCTATGCTAAAAATGTTCAGTCAAAACGTTTTGATTTTGGTATTGGTAAGGTAGAACAATATGGAAGCCTTGAATTCACTCTGACGAATGCTCCTGCCTTTAATTACTGGATTCAGCTGTTGGATTCTTCGGATAAAGTAGTGCATCAAAAATATACAAAAGGGGATAAGGTGAAATTTGATCTTCTGAAACCGGAAGAGTATTTTGTACGGATATTGGTAGACAATAACGGGAATAAATATTGGGACGAAGCAGATTTTACCAATCAAGTTTTTGCTGAAGATGCCTATATTTTCTATAAAAAAGCGTTGGTAAGAGCATTATGGGAAACCCGAGAAGATTGGGATCTGAATGATAAAAGAACACTTGAGAATCCAAAAGGAACGGTTTCTCCTGTAGTACCAGCAGTACCAGCCGCTGACTCTAAAGAAGTGGGGACAGTAAAACAACAGGCTAAAAAAGAGATAAAATCCACTAATGCAATCCTAACTCCTGTGAAATAGGCTTATGAAGACGGCGAAAAAAATAATATTCTGGACTTTTGTAGCTTTCGCTCTGATCCAGTTTGTACCTATTGACAGAGTTAATAAACCTGTTGATGCTTCTGTGAATTTTGTTGATTCCAGGAAGTCTCCGGAAAAGGTCGCAACATTGCTTAAAAATGCTTGTTATGACTGCCATTCCAATGAAACGGTATATCCTAAGTATGCCTTTATAGCACCGGTTTCATGGTCTGTAAAGAGCCATGTTAATGAGGGGCGCGAGCATCTTAACTTTTCCATCTGGGGAACCTATAATAAGGAATTAAAAGAGAATATACTCGACAGGTCTGTTGAGGCCCTTAAACATAAGACAATGCCATTACCCGGCTATATTGTTTATCATGACGAGGCTAAGCTTAACGATGCAGAAAGAACACTCCTTATTCAATATTTTGAGGAAATGCTGAAGACTAAAACGTATTAAGATTAAAATCAGACTTTCCCGCAAGTGTCACCAATTACATACATCTATTCTATAAGACATCTGTGAAATTTGTTGGAAAACTATTTTTCTGATCATAAAAAAACTCCCGCAGTATCTTCAGATCTGCGGGAGTTTGTATTACAAAAATTATTTTTTTAAATAGCTTTCAAAAAACCTTTTCTGAGAATCAAAAGCAATATTTTCGAGGTCAAGTTCCTGTAAAGGAATCCATACCGCCTCTGAAATCTCTGAAAGTTCAAGATTAACCTCAAACTTCTCCGAAACATTATATTCATAAAAGAGATCAATCGTATTATAATCAATTTCTTTATATTGATAGATGTTGGGAAGACTGGTAAGGTATTTCAGGTTTGAAATATTGATATCAAGCTGAAGCTCTTCAAAAAGCTCTCTTTTGCAGGTTTCTTCCGCACTTTCTTTAGGGTCAACAAATCCTCCGGCAAGGTCCAGTTTTCCCTTTTTAGGGTCTCTGTTTCTTCTTGTAAGATAAATTTCATCACCACATCTGATGACAACTGCCACAGCACCTGCCACATTATTGTACAATGTAAAACCACATTCAGGGCAGCTCCATTTTTTTTCGCCATCCCAATGTAAAGACTCTTTGCCGCAGTTTGGGCAATATTTCAATAATTTCATCCGGTTATCATTATTTTCAACAGCTCAGATAGAACTTTTGTTTATTGAGCAATATTAATATTTCTCGGGTGATAACTCAAAATAACATCCCGTAATTCTTCTGTTTTAAGGTGCGTATAGATTTCTGTAGTGGTAATGCTGGAATGTCCCAGCATTTCCTGAATATAACGGAGATCCGCTCCATTCTGCAGTAAATGCGTAGCAAAAGAATGTCTGAATGTGTGGGGAGATATCTTTTTGTTAACCCCCGCTTTATCTGTAAGTTCTTTAATAATAAGAAATACAATCACTCTGGACATGGATGTCCCACGGCTGTTTAAAAACAGAGTGTCTTCATATTTTTTATTGATTTTCCCTTTAGAGCGTACCTCCTTGATATAGCTTTCCAGCAGCTCTGCTGTATAGTCAGCTAAAGGAACAAAACGGGTTTTGTTTCCTTTTCCATTCACCTTGATGTATTGCTCCCTGAAGTTGATATTGGATATCTTAAGGTCGATCAGTTCAGACACACGGAGTCCGCAACCATAAAGTACCTCAATGATACATTGGTTTCTTTTTCCGAGATCTGTATTGACCTCAATGGCAGCAATAATCTTGTTGATATCAGGAAGGCTTAGAGTATCAGGTAAGTAAAGTCCCAGTTTAGGGCCTTCCAGTAGTGCTGCAGGGTTGTCTTCACGATATTCGTCTTCAAGCAGAAATTTGAAAAAGGCTTTGATGGAAGATATCCATCTTGCCTGTGATCTTTCGCTGAATTTCTGTTTAGAAAGATTGAAAATGTATTCCTGCAGGTTTTCGTAGCCGATAGCGTCTGGACCGACGTTCTCCAGATCTTCTTCTACGTAATCTTTTAATTTCTTAATGTCTCGAACATAAGCGTCGAGCGTGTTTTCTGAAAAATTCCTTTCGAAACGAAGAAATATTTCAAAATCTTTGATCTTTTCATCCCAAGTCATTTGTGCTTAATTTTTTAGTTCACAGTCCGATATTTGTTCTATTTCAATATTATGGTTTCTCAGGAACGATATCCCATCATCGTCCGAATACTCATTGATATACACCAGCCTTGCAATACCTGCCTGCAGGATTAGCTTACTGCATTCCTTGCATGGCGACAGCGTCAGATATAACGTTGCGCCTTTTGCAGATTGTGTAGAAGCAGCCAGCTTTAATATAGCGTTGGCTTCTGCATGCAGTACATACCAGTGCGTCTTTCCCTCTCCATCTTCACAACAGTTTTCGAATCCCGAAGGAGTTCCGTTGTAACCATCTGAAATAATCATCCTATCTTTTACGATAAGAGCTCCTACCTGTTTTCTCTTACAGTAGGAGAGTTTTGCCCATTCCTGGGCCATTTTTAGATAAGCTTTGTCAAACTTATTCATACCGCAGCATTGATTTTTCGAAATAATTTGGATTAAAGTCTTCTTGAAAGATTAGAAGTTGGGCTTTCTTTTCTCGAGGAAAGCAGTCACTCCTTCTTTCTTATCTGCCATTTCAAAAAGCTCCCCGAAATACTTGATTTCAGTTTCAAAACCTTTATCCGTGTCAGATAGATTTACGGCATTAATAGCCTTGGATATTGCCATTGGTGAATTGTAGGCAATAGTGTTCGCTAATTCTTTCGTTTTTGTTAATAATTCTTCAATAGGGTATACTTCATTTACCAATCCGATTTCCTTTGCTTTTTGGGCAAGGATCATTTTGGCAGAGAAGATCATTTCGTTGGCAATACCTTTTCCGACAAGCTTTGGAAGCCTTTGAGTACCTCCGTATCCTGGGATTAATCCCAAAGTTACTTCCGGAAGCCCTAATCTGGCGTTCTCTGATGCATATCTGATGTGGCATGCCATGGCAAGCTCTAAACCTCCTCCTAGTGCAAAACCGTTTACGGCAGCAATAACAGGTTTAGACATATTTTCAATTTTGTTAAATAACGTATTTTGTCCGTTTCTTGCAAGTTCTTCAGCTTTCTCCTGTCCGAAGTCACTGAATTCCTTGATGTCTGCTCCAGCTACAAAAGATTTTTCTCCACTTCCTGTAAGGATAATTACTCTACAGGAGTTGTCAGAATTAAGTTCATCTAATGCAGTACTGATTTCCTGAATTGTTTTAGCATTTAAGGCATTTAAACTTTCAGGTCTGTTTATGGTAATGATAGATAATTTATCTTCTTTATTCAATAATATGTTTTCGTAACTCATTTTTCCACTTTAAAATATCATCCTTTGCAAATTATGAATTTTTTACAAAAAAAAGGAAAAAATATTATTTTTTTTTCCTTTTTTTTAATTTATCATTCAATATGATTATTTGGAATGATTCATCATATTTGCATCAATATTAACGTTTAGTTGTGAAGCCACTTTCATGCCAAGCTCAATGTTAGCGCGGAAAAAATGACATAACTGACGATTAATAATCTCATCTTTTTTAGGCCCTGTGATGCTTTTCATACTTCCAACGATATTGTGAATCAAATGTTCTCTGTCATCAGCATTCATTGCTTTTGAATAAAGTAGACCCGGCTGGGTATAATGATCTCCGTCATTATCATTTCTGTTGTAGTTGGCTACGTGAACGCTATCTAACTCATATTCATAGTTTTTATAAGATGAGTCTGCTTTGATATCGTCAAAACTGTTTGGATGGTAATTCGGCTTATCCTGATATTGGCTGGAATCTGCCATATATCCGTCTCTCTGATAATTATTAACCGCAAACGGGCATCTGTTCACTTCCAGCTGGTGAGCATTTACTCCAACTCTGTATCGGTGGGCATCAGGATAAGAGAATAATCTCCCCTGAAGCATTTTGTCCGGAGAGAAACTGATTCCATTAATTAGGCTGCTTGGAGAGAACGTAGATTGTTCAACGTGTGCAAAATAGTTAACGGGAACTTCATTAAGCTCCATTTCTCCCACTTCAATCAATGGGAAATCATCATGAAACCACACTTTTGTTACATCAAAAGGATTCCATCTGAAATCTTTTGCCTGCTCTTCGGTCATTACCTGGATGTATAAGGTCCATTTCGGGAAATCCCCGTTTTCAATAGCGTTGCAAAGGTCTTCCTGTGCAAAGTCAGGATTTTCTCCTGCCATTTTTACAGCTTCTTCATCTGTAAAGTTTTTAACTCCCTGTTTTGTTTTGAAATGGAATTTCACCCATACTCTCTCATTCTGGTCATTGATCATAGAGAAGGTGTGAGAGCCAAAGCCATGCATATGCCTGAAGCCATAAGGTGTTCCTCTGTCTGACATTAGTATAAGGACCTGGTGAAGAGATTCAGGATTTAAACTCCAGAAATCCCACATCATTGCGGCACTTTTCAGATTGGTTTTTGGAACTCTTTTCTGGGTATGAATAAAATCGGGAAATTTTTTAGCATCTTTAATGAAAAAAACTGGTGTATTGTTTCCTACCAGATCCCAGTTTCCGTCTTCAGTATAAAATTTTAAAGCAAAACCTCTTGGGTCTCTTGCGGTGTCAGCACTTCCTTTTTCTCCTCCTACGGTAGAAAATCTGGCAAACATTCTGCATGAATTTCCCACCTTCGAAAACAGTTTCGCTTTCGTGTATTTGCTGATGTCATGGGTTACGGTAAAAGTTCCGTAAGCTCCGCTTCCTTTGGCATGTACAATTCTTTCAGGAATTCTTTCCCTAACGAAATGTGCAAGATTTTCCTGAAGAACAAAGTCCTGCAGTAATACGGGGCCTCTTGGCCCTACAGTCTGAGAATCCTGATGCTCAAAATAAGGGGCGCCATTACTTAACGTTAATTTTTTAGAATCCATATCATTGATGATTTGTATAATTGTTTTCTTTTTCTAAATCCAAGTGTAAAGGTAGTGAATATCAAATTTACTTGAATTTTTAATTGGTAATAGCAAAAACGTTATATCTTTGTAATAGATAATATTAATCAAATGAACATTCAGCAACTGGAGTATCTTATCGCTGTTGATAAGTATAAACATTTTGGTAAAGCAGCTCAGGCTTGCTTTATTACTCAGCCTACGTTAAGTGCCATGATACAGAAATTTGAGGATGAACTGGATGTGAAAGTTTTCGACAGAACTACACACCCTATTCGTACTACAGATGTAGGACTTCAGATCATTGATCAGGCTAAGGTTATCATAGAGTCTGTCAATGAGTTGAAAAACAAAGCCAATCTTTTGAATAATATTTTGGGTGGAACACTCAACCTGGGGATCATTCCTACGGTTTCTTCTTTTATCCTGCCTACGGAAATCTTTAAGTTCCTTGAAGAAAATCCAAAGATTCAGATGAATGTAAAGGAAATGACAACCGATAATATCATTAAAGCTTTAAAAGCCGGGGAACTGGACGCGGGCATTATCTCCACACCTTATGATACCGCTAATGAATTTTATCAGGATTTCCTATTCAATGAAGAGCTGATGATTTACAGCTCCAATACTGAAGCTAATAAAAAGAATGCCTACATTATTCCTGAAGAACTGAATGTTGAAAAGGTATGGCTGCTTGAAGAAGGTAACTGTCTTAGAAATCAGTTTGAAAACATCTGCCACCTGAAAGAAAACACACTGAAACCTAAGAACTTAGATTTCCTTGCGTCCAATATTCAGACGTTGGTACATATGGTAGATAAAGTAGGAGGAATCAGTATTCTGCCTGAGCTAGCATTAAGCCAGCTTTCTGAAGAGCAAAAGAAAAATGTTTTCAGATTCAAAAAGCCGTTCCCTTACAGAGAGATCAGTATCATCTACTATAAGCCGACTTTCAAACAAAAAATTATTGATGAATTGTCACATTCTATCAAAAATTCTTTAGAACTTAAATTGAACTATCACATCAGCCCAAAAGAATTTGTGAGTATAAAGCCACAATAGTACAAAGGCTCTAAAGTGATATAAATCATTAATTTAAATAAAGTTATAATTAATAAACAAAAATTTTGAGTATTACAAAAATAGTGCTTAAATTTGCTGACGTTTATTACGAGGAAATTTGACCTGATTGCAACCTCTATAAAAAAATGCTAAAACAGTATTCTTTTTGGGGCAATTGTTATTCATATTTTTCTTCGACATTAATTTTTAATCTAAACAAAGAATAATAATATGTCTTATTTATTTACATCTGAATCCGTTTCAGAAGGACATCCTGATAAAATTGCCGATCAGATTTCCGACGCACTAATCGACCATTTTTTAGCATACGATAAAGATTCAAAAGTTGCATGTGAGACTCTTGTAACTACAGGACAGGTTGTATTGGCAGGAGAAGTAAAATCTGATGCTTATCTTGATGTACAGACAATTGCCAGAGAAGTAATCAATGGAATAGGGTATACCAAAGGAGAATATATGTTCAATGGAGACTCGTGTGGAGTTATCTCTGCAATCCATGAGCAATCTCCTGATATCAACCAGGGAGTTGACAGAGCTGTGAATGATGAGTCTTTTGAAGCAAAAGCGAACGCACAGGGAGCTGGAGACCAGGGGATGATGTTTGGGTATGCTACCAATGAAACGGCTAACTATATGCCGCTTGCTTTAGATCTTGCGCATACAATCCTTAAAGAACTTTCTGCAATCAGAAGAGAAAATAAAGAGATCACTTACCTTCGTCCAGATGCAAAAAGCCAGGTGACTATTGAATATTCTGATGATCACAAACCAATCAGAATAGATTCTATCGTAGTTTCTACTCAGCACGATGATTTTGGAGCAGAAGAAGAGATGTTGAATAAAATCCGCGAGGATATCAAAAACATTCTGGTTCCTAGAGTTGTTGCTCTGCAGACTGAAGAGATCAAAGCTTTATTCAATGATCAGATCAAGTATCACATTAATCCTACAGGTAAATTCGTAATCGGAGGTCCTCACGGAGATACCGGTCTTACAGGTAGAAAAATCATCGTAGATACTTATGGTGGCAAAGGGGCTCACGGTGGAGGTGCTTTCTCAGGAAAAGACCCTTCAAAAGTAGACAGAAGTGCTGCATATGCTACAAGACACATTGCTAAAAACTTAGTGGCTGCCGGAGTTGCTGATGAAGTATTGGTACAGGTTTCTTACGCAATTGGTGTTGCTGAACCTTGTGGGTTATACATCAATACTTATGGAACTGCAAAAGTAGACCTTCACGATGGTGAAATCGCGAAAAAAGTGTCTGCAATCTTTGATTTGAGACCTTATGCTATAGAGCAGAACTTAAAATTGAGAAATCCTATTTATCAGGAAACAGCTTCTTACGGACATATGGGTAAAGAGCATTATGTAGCTGATAAAACCTTCAATAAAGGGCATAAAAAAGAATTGACACTGAAAGGTCTTGAATTCTTTACTTGGGAGAAATTAGACAAAGTAGAGGAAATTAAAGCTGCTTTTGGAATTTAATTTTTTCTTTTAATAATAAATAGACTGCTTTATCTTTGGATAAGGCAGTTTTTTTTAATTTTACACCTTAATAATTTGAAAGATGATGAATTTTAGAACAGCAGTTACAATCCTTTTCGTATTTGTCCTGTCTACAGTGGCAAAAGCCCAGTATACAATGCATAAAATGATTACAGTGGGGTATACCTATCAGAATCAGAATTTTGGGGAAGTAGGGGGTAAACTGCTCTTTCTTAAAAATGACGATGTGATTTACAGACTCGGAGCATCCGCTCTGATGGGAGCTACGGACTCAAAATTTGCAATAATGCCAAAATTACAGGCAGATGTTCTGCTTAATTTTCAAAGAAACGTAGATTTCTATCATTCCTATTATTTTATAGCTGGGGCAGAAGGAACCAATAAATATATTGCCCCGAAAATTGGGGTGACTCTATTTGGAATGCTGGACCTTACAGGAGGGTATGCTTTTCCGATAGGAGATACCCGATTGAATGGGAAAGAAATGAAAGGACTGAATATTAATTTTACATTAAATATCCCTACTGTGTTCATTCATGACATGTTTAAATGATTTTTTTTAAATTTTTATTGTGAAAATTTAATAATAGGTTAACAGTTATTAAAAAATTATTATATTTACATCATAATAATTGTACCGCCTATAGAAGAGACTCTACTCTACAACTGTTTTGTTTATACAGCAAAGACCAGATAGAATATCTGGAGGAATGACTGTCTACAAATGTTATATTGAGAAGAGTTATGAAATCAAAATCGGATAGTTTACTAATTTCCCTTTACCAAAAAGGAGACGAAGGGGCCTTATCAACCCTTATTCACCGACACCAGAGAGAGCTGTTTACATTCATTTTTTACAAAATTAATGATGAAGATTTAGCCAACGATATTTTTCAGGATACATTCATGAAGATTATTGTCATGCTCAAAGAAGGACGCTATAACGAGGAAGGTAAATTTATTCTTTGGGCGAAAAGAATTTCCTACAACCTAATCATCGACTATTTCAGATCAAAAGCGAAAAATATCAAAGTTTCACAAACTACTTTTGAAACGGATGAATATTCTATCTTTGATTTAATCAGAGAGCCTTCAGAAAATATTGAAGATCAGCTTGTCACCAATCAGATTCAGGAAGACCTTTTGAGAATGCTGCAATTTTTACCGGCAAATCAACAAGAGGTGATTAAACTGAGGTTTTTTGACGGTCTAAGCTTCAAAGAGATTGCTGATCATACAGATATGAGTATTAATACCACACTGGGTAGAGTGCGATATGCTTTGATTAACCTGAGAAAAATCATGGAAGAAAATAACATAATATTAACCAGATAGATAATATTTCGTAAAATTTCACGTTTTAAGGAAAACATACCCGCCTATGAAAAAAAATGATTCCTTAAAAGTGAAAACTTTGAAACCTAAGAAACAAACCATTGATTTTTTGCTCAATTTTTCTAAAAGTATTGAAATTGTGAAAAGCAAGAGCAAAAATTATCCTATTTTAAAAAATTAAAATGATTAACTTTGTGCTGTATGAAAATGCAGCACGTTTATTTTGATCTCGATAATACACTTTGGGATCACCGCAGAAATGCCTATCTTACCATTAAGGACCTTTTCGAAAAACAGGAAATCACTTCGAAGTATAATATTGACTTTGAAGAGTTTCATTCTGTGTACCATGACATCAATGAAGATCTCTGGGAAAAGATTAGGGATGGTATTATCGGTAAAGAATATTTAAGAGAACACCGTTTCTATGATTCCTTCAAACATTTTGGAGTGGATAACAAAGAACTGTCTCTTTATTTTGAAGAAAACTTTCTGGATAATATTGTGGCTTATAATGAATTGGTGGAAGGAGCAGAAGATGTTCTTGAATATTTAAAAGCCAAAAATTATACGCTTCATATTATTTCTAACGGATTTCAGGAAGTTACGGAGAGAAAATGTACTCTATCCGGAATTGCTCCTTACTTTAAAACCATTACCAGTGCAGATGCGATAGGAGTAAGAAAACCCAATCCTAAAATTTTTGAATACTCTCTGGGGCTTTCTGAAGCGAAAAAAGAAGAGAGCATCCTGATTGGGGACGACTGGATAGCGGATGCAATGGGAGCAACAGCTTTCGGAATGGATGCCATCTTCTTTGATGTTTATAAAGAAGACAAACAAAAAGAAGGGATAAAAGCAATTACCCATCTTCAACAGATCAAAGAATACTTATAACATTCCGGACTGTAAAGTCTGAAAATAAAAATTATTTAAACCATTAAGGTTATTGAAGCTTTTAAGGGAGTTAAGATTAAGTGTTATTGCCAGCCTATGGTAAAGTAATTTCAAACATAATCAGTCTTGCTTTTCTTAAAACCTTAATTTATCTTAATGGTTTAATTGTATTTACTATTTTTCCTGTGGTTCTTATCCACTTTTTTTTACTAATAAAATTTTTCCTAATTCTTTCCTAAATTGATTCTGACCTTTGCTTCATAATAATAACAGAAAAACTTAATGTTATGAAAAATGCAAAGAAAATCACTGGAATACTTATTGTCATGTTTTTATGTATTGGCGGCTTGATCTTCGGACAAGACAGAGTGATCTCTGCGAATCAGCTACCTAAAACATCCAAAACGTTTCTTACTACTCATTTTAAAGGCGTACCTGTAAGTTCAGCTATTGAAGACAGAGCGATCTATGGAGTAGATGAATATAAAGTCTACCTGAGAAATGGAATGAAAATAGAATTTGACAGTCAGGGTAACTGGAAAGAAGTTGATGGTAAACATCAGAAGCTACCTTATAGTTTTATTCCGGCCTCCATCAGGAACTACAGTACCCGAAACTTCCCAAATACTTATATCATCAAGATAGAGAAGAAGAGATGGTCTTACAAAGCCGAACTGTCCAACGGGCTGGAGCTTGAGTTTGACAGAAACGGAAACTTTAAAAAAATTGACGACTAATTCATCATTACACATTAACACAAAATTTTAATATTATGGTCAACTGGAATTTAATAAGAAGCAACGGAAGAAAAGTTTCTTCCGCTAAGATTAGGAAAAGTATTGTGTCTTTTATGACAAAGCACCATCCGTGCAGTGTAGTTAAATCTATTGAAAAAAAATATAATGCCTATAAAATTCATTTATTGAACGGGATCTGCCTTATTTTCGATGCTGATGGCCGTTTTGTAAAAATGAATTAAAAAAGATTGAGAAAGAGGAAAGTCATTGAGGTCTGGAATTGAAAGGAAGCAAAATTGAATGTGTTTTTTACATGAAATAAAAGAGGCTGCCAGTCATATACTGTAACTTCTGATCTTCCTCTTTCTTTTTCCCTTTCTATAATTTCATATATTTGATATAATTTCAATCATGTAGCAAAGCACCAAAATAAAGAGGTATGAAGATTTTAATAGTAGAAGATGAGCCGCAATTAAAGGATACTGTACAGAAGTTTCTGGAAGCAGAGCATTTTATAGTAGAATATGCTCTTGATTACAGCTCAGGCTTAGAAAAAATTATCTCTTATGAATATGATTGTATTCTTCTGGATATTATGTTGCCTGACGGAAATGGTATCGACCTCCTGAGAGAGATCAAAAAGATGCATAAAAAAGATCCTGTGATCATTCTCTCCGCGAAAGATTCGGTGGACGATAAAGTAACCGGACTGGAAATAGGCGCTGATGATTATCTGGCAAAACCTTTTCACCTTGCTGAGCTTTTGGCGAGAGTAAAATCGGTAATCAGAAGAAATCATCAGGACGGAGAAAATATCATTACTTACAAAAACATAAGCATCGATCCGGAGAGCAGAATAGTGATGGTGGGAAATAAAGAATTAGTGCTGAACCGAAAAGAATATGATCTTTTGTATTACTTTGTGATTCATCCGGAAAAGACTTTACAGAAAACAACATTGGCGGAAGCAATCTGGGGTGATTATATCGATCAGGCAGACAGTCTTGATTTTATCTATTCACAGATTAAAAACCTTCGTAAAAAATTGAAAACCCTCAATGCAGAAGCTGATTTCCAGGCTGTATATGGAATAGGATATAAATTTGTCTGATGAAAGTTTCATTAAAATACTACACCATAAAATACCTGATCATGATTCTGCTGCTGATTATTGCAGTGTGGGCAGGATTGTTTTATGCCTATATCCTGGATGAAGTGCATGATAATGTGGATGATGGTTTACGAAACAGGAAGATACAGATCATTAAAGCGGTTTACCTTAATCCTCAGCTGCTGAAGAATAATGATTTTGGATTTAATGAATTTAAAATTAATTCTATTAGAGAAGGAGATTATAAAAATAAGAGCAGGCTCTATAATAAGATGTATTATATGGAGTATGATGATAAAGATCAACCCTACAGGGTGTTGGAGGCAGACTTTATCGATCAGTTCAAAATGCATCAGAGGCTTGTCATAAGAACTTCTACAGTAGAAGAAGATGAATTGATCTACGATCTTACGACAGCTTTGGTCGTACTTTATGTTTTTTTAGTAATAAGCATTGTAGCTGTCAACGGATACCTGCTTAATAAGGCAATGAGGCCATTCTATTTAATACTTGATAAGCTTAAAAAATACCAGTTTGGGGTTCCGTTTTCCCAGGAAAAGCAGAATTTTTCCATCACGGAGTTTGAGGAGCTGAATGTGGAAATTAATGAAATGATTGAGCGTAATGAACTTGTTTTCTATCAGCAGAAACAATTTATTGAAAATGCTTCTCACGAGCTTCAGACTCCACTGGCTATTGTTATTAATAAAATAGATCTTCTCATCCAGAATGAAAATCCTGATAAAAAAAATCTGAACTTTCTTACTGAAGTTAAAAATGATCTTAGAAGAATGGTTGGGCTTAATAAGTCGCTGTTAATGCTTTCCAAAATAGAAAACAGCCAGTTTAATAAAACATCAGGGGTTGATTTTAATAGGATGATTTCTAAGTTGGTTGAGAACTATGAAGATTTTATAGAATTTAAAAAAGTAGAGGTCAGCATCATAGAAAAAGGAATATTTGTGGCAGATTTCAATCAGGATCTTGCGGATATTCTACTCTCCAATCTGCTTAAAAACGCTGTTAAATACAATAATGAAGAAGGTACTTTAAATATTATCATTGAAAATGACAGAATAACATTCCAAAATAGCGGAGCATCTGTTCCCCTGGATAAGTCTAAGATATTTAACCGGTTCTATAAACAGGGATCGGATCATACTTCGACAGGATTAGGGCTGTCTATCATTAAAACAATTATAAAACAATATCCAGGCTGGGATATTATCTATGAGTTTGAAGATAAAATGCACTACTTTATTCTTACAAAAAATAAAGCCTGATGTCACTATAAATAAAAACATTAGCAGAAAAAAAACCGGCTGCTTTCAATTGAAGGCAGCCGGTTCTTATATTTAAAACTCAGAATTAAAATCCTAAGCTTGTTCTTACTCTTTTAAGTGTTGAAAGGGCAACAGGTCTGGTTTTTTCAGCACCTTCCTGCAATTTTGCTTCCAGCTCATCAAGATTGTTCATATAATAAGAGAATGTTTCTCTTTCTTTAGCAAAACGTACCAAAATAAGATCCAGTAATTCTTTTTTAGCATGGCCGTATCCGAAGTTTCCGGCAAGATATTTCGATCTCAGTTCTTCTGTCTGTTCCGGTGTCGCTATAAGTTCATAAATATTGAATGTCTTATCCGTTTCAGGGTCCTTAGGTTCTTCTAAAGACTTAGAATCCGATTCAATACTCATTACTTGCTTTTTAAGCTCCTTTTCGGGTAAGAAAATATTGATGATATTTCCTCTTGATTTAGACATTTTCTGCCCGTCTGTTCCTGGGACATATTTGGTGTCTTCCTGAAGTTCAGATTGTGGAAGTACAAGGATTTCACCCATCTGATTGTTAAATCTTGATGCAACATCTCTTGCAAACTCCAAATGCTGAAGCTGATCTTTTCCTACAGGAACAATCTCCGCGTCGTACAATAAAATATCTGCAGCCATCAGAATAGGGTAGGTAAACAAACCAGCATTTACATCCTGAAGACGGTCCGCTTTATCCTTAAATGAATGAGCCAACGTTAATCTTTGATATGGAAAAAAACATGATAAATGCCAAGAAAGTTCACAGGTTTCAGCGATATCACTTTGTCTGTAGAAAAATGTTTTTTCGGTATCTAATCCACAAGCAAGCCAAGCCGCAGCAATCTCGTAGGTATTCTGTCTTAAAGTTTGCGCATCTTTAATCTGGGTAAGCGTATGAAGATTCGCAATAAATAAAAATGATTCATTTCCTTCCTGCTTGGATAGTTCGATAGCAGGAATAATTGCCCCAAGCAAATTTCCAAGATGGGGTGTTCCGGTGGCTTGAATGCCGGTAAGAATTCTTGACATTTGTTTAAAATTTATATTTAAAAATTAATGAATTGCAAATTTAAGCAAAATTACTTTCTAATTGCGTTATAGTAATGAATTCCGATTCTTTTCATCCATGTAAGCGGAATCATTTTTGATTGTTTTTTGTGAATATCGGTAACCACGGCACCTGCTACATAAATAAAATAAGTATACTTTCCATCATTAATGATAAAAGAATAGGATGGGGGAACTCCAAAACTGATTAAACTTTGTGTGCTTTTAACCTGAGAATCAGACATTCTGTAATGGTGGTCTTTATAATAATCTAGACGATTTTGGATGGTCTTGGCAGCAATGGGTGATAATATCTTGATCGAATCTTCCTTATGGGTATATATGGAATTATCATTTTCTAAAATGCTTTGGATGCTGAAAGGTTCCTTGCATACACCGTTCCTGCTAAAGGTTTGGAATATTTTAATGGCGTCTGGAAAAGATAGAAAATTTAAATTGTAATGTCTTCTGTCCAGATGGTCTACCTTAAACTTTGACAGGAACTCTGCCGCATGTTCGTTTATTTTGGAACTGTCAGAAGGAATGACCGCTGAGGCGTAGATAACAAGGTAATCCTCAGGGATTTCAGCATTAGGATTTGTACTCAAAATACTTCCCATATTGATCAGCTTTTTCATTCCCGCCATGTTGAGGTCATATCGGTCAAACTTAGGGGGTTTAAATGTGCTGTAGAATTTTACCACTTTTGCGGTTTTACTATCTACCACTATTATTTTTTCCCTTACCCATTCATCAAAAAGAGCCTTGTCTTTTGGAATCGAATTGTCTTTTGAAGCTATCTCGAAGACCTTCGTTCTTATAGTATCCAGATTTGTTTGATAAGAAACAGAATCCAGGGTGGTGTGAATTTTTAAATTCTTTTTCTTGGGATCAATATTCAGTTTTTTTAATTCCGTATCAACAAAGCGAATGACGGTACTGTCTTTAATTTCTTTATTGTTGGCGTAATAATAAATATTTTCTTTCTTGCAGGAAACAAGAGTACAGATTAATATAAAAAACTGAATGGCTTTCATACCACCTAAGTTAAGGAATTATTATCTTCTCTCCCCCAAATTTTGGTTCTACTCCAAATAGCAAATCCCAATACACTTTGGTCTTGGCAAGATATTCCCGCATATTCGTCTTTAATCCTGCGTATTTATTGACATCTTCTGCATTGTACCCAAAGGCTTCCATTCCATTTTTTTGAGCAAGAAAAACGGCTCTTTCATTGTGAAATTTTTGGGAGATAATCACAATTTTAGTCTGTCCAAAGATATCTTTTGCTCTCACCACAGAATCCAACGTCCGGAATCCGGCATGATCCAGTATGATCCTATCCTGTGGAACTCCCTGCTGAATCAATGCAAGCTGCATATCTTCGGGTTCGTTATAGTCCTGGGTACTGTTATCACCGCTTACGATGATGTATTGTGTTTTTCCGCTTTTAAATAAGTCGGCTGCTGCTTTTATTCTGTTATAGAAATAGGCATTCGGAGTTCCATTGCTTAAGGTTTTTCCTGTTCCTAACAATAATGCAGTTTTTGCCTCGGGAACATCCTTAATGTTATAAGATACGAACGATGCACTTTCATTTTTGATGCTGTAGTTGGCCCAGGTTATAAAAATAATTCCTGCAACGAGAAGAAGCAGGAAAAATTTAAAAATATTTTTGATTATTTTTTTCATCCGAAGAAGATATTTTTAAAACTCGAGGCCGTTCGGAAAAGCTTTTTTTCTGAATATTAATAAGAATGCAGCTCCTACCGTAATCGCAGAATCGGCAACGTTGAAAATATATTTGAAGAACTCAATATGTTTTCCACCTATCAATGGCCAGCTGTCTGGAACATGCCAGTCTACCAATGGGAAATGAAGCATATCCACTACACATCCTTTCATAAAAGTAGAGTATCCGTGGCCAATAGGAACAAACTTAGAGATCCCTCCGTAGCCGATCCATCGGTCAATACTTGGGTCATAAACCGTTCCGCTGTCGAAGATCATTCCATAGAACATTCCGTCAATAAGATTTCCGATAGCTCCGGCAAAGATGATGGCCATTGGAATCAGTAGATAGTTTGAAGCTCCTTCTTTCAGCCACTTTTTAAACATATAAACCATTCCACCAATTAAGAAAATTCTTAAAATTACGAGGAAATATTTTCCGATAATTCCACCAAAGTGAAAGCCATAAGCCATTCCCGGATTTTCTACGAAAGTCAGTTTAAAACCGGAAAACACATTGACACTGTCATCCAGATTGAAATGCGTTTTAATGTAGATTTTTGAAGCCTGGTCAATTAACAATACCAAAAATGTGATAGCTAATATCTTTTTCATTATTCTCCTTTAGGTTTTGAAGGCTTTGCTGCAGGCTTTATATGTTTATTATCGCTTGCTTTCTTGATCACTTTCTGTCCATTGAAAGAACTTTTAACATGAGCCTTCTCAAATTTAATGTTCATTTCTTTTAAAACACCTTTCAGTGCGCTTAGCTCCATTGCATTTTTTGGATGTACTATGATAGATTCCATTTCTTATATTTAATTATTACATTTTGGACAGTTCATCAAGTCTTTTTCTGTCTTTTTCAGACAGATCATTGATTCCGTTTTTGCCCATCTTACTCAACAGTCGGTCTATTTCTCTTTCCCGGTCACGTTTATCAGAATTAAACTGATCATCAATCGTATAGTTTTTCTGTTTATCCGGAAAGAATCTGTTTTTGATACCTTCTCTGTTGAAAAACAGTAAAATTACGGCGATGATAATTCCTAAAATTAATAATTCGCCCATGGGTATACATTAAAAATTAGGTTTATAAAGTATCCTCGAATACCGTATAAACCCAATATTATTTTACAAACCTTACGGTTATTTTTGCATATTTTTCGCTTCGATGCTCAGTGTAGCATGAGGAACGGCTAAAAGTCTTTCCTTAGGAATCAGCTTCCCTGTTACTCTACAAACACCATAAGTCTTATTTTCGATTCTGATTAAAGCATTTTTCAGATCACGCACGAATTTTTCCTGTCTTCCGGCTAAGATAGAGTTTTGCTCTTTGCTCAAAGTTTCTGCACCTTCTTCAAAAGCTTTGAAGGTAGGTGAAGTATCATCTGTTCCATTATTCTGGTCATTGATGAAACTTTCTCTGATCAGCTGAAGATCTTTTTCCGCTTTTTCTATTTTTTCTTTAATGATCGCCCTAAATTCCTGTAAATCAGCATCGCTGTATCTAACTCTTTCGTCTGACATATTCTTTCTCTTTTTTAATAAAATTATGAAATGGAATTTGAAATACAATAACTACATGTTAATTTTTTTCAATATTTATCTTAAAATTAACTTCATCGATTTCGATTTCGTTAAAATTTGAAAGTGAAGATACAATTTCTATTTTATTTGACAAGACTTCAGAAGAAATATATTGTTCATTTTTCATAATATCTTCAATAAATGGTGAATTTTTTTCAATGGAGATATTAATTCTGTCTGTCAATTCAAAATCATTCTCTTTTCGCAGGTTTTGAATTCTGTTGATGAACTCTCTTGCGATACCTTCAGATTTTAATTCATCGGTTAACGTCAAATCTAATGCCACAGTTATTTTTCCATCGGAAGTTACAGTCCATCCCGGGATATCTTTTGTAGAAATTTCTACATCATCAAGAGTGATCTCATATCCCTGAACGTCCAGTTTCCCTTCTTTTTCAAGAGTGGAAATCTGTTCTGCATTCAGATTAGTAATCTCGGCACCTACCACCTTCATGTCTTTTCCTAGTTTAGGACCAAGCGCTTTGAAGTTAGGCTTTATCTGTTTTACAATTAAGTGTGATGCTTCTTCAGCATTAATTAACTGCAATTCTTTTACGTTTACTTCTTGTTTGATTAATTCAGAAACCGCTGCAATTTGCTCTTCTGTCTTTTTATCCAAAACAGGAATTAATACTCTCTGAAGTGGTTGTCTTACTTTTAAGCTTTCTGCACGTCTGATAGAAAGAACCAAACTTGTAATGGTCTGAGCCAGGTGAGTTTTTTCAACCAAATCCTGATCGATTAAATTTTCATCAGCAACCGGGAAGTCTGTAAGGTGTACCGATTCTACATTTTCTTTTCCTGTTACTTTATTCAGATCCTGATACAGCTGGTCCATAAAGAAAGGTGCAATTGGAGCAGATAATTTGGCCACTACTTCAAGACAAGTGTATAAAGTCTGGTAAGCAGAGATCTTATCATCAGAATAATCTCCTTTCCAGAAACGTCTTCTGCATAATCTTACGTACCAGTTACTCAAGTTGTCATTAACGAAAGTATTGATCGCTCTTGCTACTCGTGTTGGCTCGTAATCTTCGTAGAATGCTTTTACTTCTTTTATTAATAGATTTAATTCCGAAAGGATCCATCTATCGATTTCCGGTCTGTTTTCAACCTCTTTTTCAGAATAATTGAATCCGTCAACATTCGCATACAGTGTAAAGAATGAATAAGTATTATAAAGTGTTCCGAAGAACTTTCTTCTGATTTCATCAATTCCGTCCCTATCGAATTTCAGGTTTTCCCATGGATTTGCATTTGAAATCATGTACCAACGCGTTGCATCCGGTCCGTAAGTAGCAATGGTTTCAAATGGGTCAACACCATTTCCTTTGGATTTTGACATTTTCACGCCATTTTTATCCAAAACAAGTCCGTTACTCATTACATTTTTATAAGCAACTGAATCAAAAACCGCTGTTCCGATGGCGTGAAGTGTATAGAACCAACCACGAGTCTGATCAACCCCTTCCGCAATGAAATCTGCAGGGAATGCTTTATTATTGTCGATTAATTCTTTATTCTCAAAAGGATAGTGCAGCTGAGCATAAGGCATAGAACCAGAATCAAACCAAACGTCGATCAAGTCGCTTTCACGCTTCATTGCTCTTCCTGAATCTGAAACAATGATAATCTGGTCAACGATATTTTTATGTAGATCAACCAAAGCATAATTCTCCTCAGACATATCTCCGATGATAAAATCTTTGAACGGATTTTCTTTCATGAATCCTGCTTCAATAGATTTTTCGATTTCGTTGTATAATTCTTCTACAGAACCTATGATTTTTTCTTCTTTCAGATCTTCTGTTCTCCAGATTGGCAAAGGAATTCCCCAATATCTTGAACGGGAAAGGTTCCAGTCGTTTACATTTTCCAACCAGTTGGCGAAACGTCCTTCTCCTGTTGCTTTTGGCTTCCAGTTGATTTCTTTGTTTAAATCTACCAATCTGTCTTTTACAGCAGTCATTTTTACAAACCAAGAATCCAACGGATAGTATAATAATGGCTCATCCGTTCTCCAGCTGTGCGGATAACTGTGAACATATTTTTCAACTTTGAAAGCCTTATTTTCTTTTCTTAATTTTAAAGCAATTCTTTCATCTACAGAAAGATAAGCCCTTAAGTCTGCAATGATAGATTTTAAGTTATCCTTCTGAATATTTAATTCCGTATTTTTTTCGTCTTCGCTAAGGTATTCTCCTTTTACATATTCATTAGCAAAACCATAGATTTCATCGTTTACTACAGATAAAAATCTTCCCTGTAGATCCACTAAAGGGATTGGATTTTCGTTTTCATCCAAAACCAACATTGGTGGTACTTCAGGTTTAGCTTCTTTTGCTGCTTTCGCATCATCGGCACCAAAAGTAGGAGCGGTATGAACGATACCTGTTCCGTCTTCAGTTGTAACAAAATCTCCTGAAATTACTCTGAACGCATTTTCCGGATTCTGATAAGGAAGAGCGTACTGTAATAACTGCTCATATTTAATCCCAACCAAATCAGCACCTTTGAATTCTGCTAGGATCTGGTAAGGAATAACTTTCGTTTCAGGAGTGAAGTTTGCAAAATCTTCATCTGTTCCTTCTGCGTATTTTTTTGCAAATTGTTTTCCAGCCAAAGCTTTAGCCAAAACAATATTGATGGGTTCAAAAGTATATTGATTGAATGTTTTTACTAAAACATAATCGATTTTCGGACCAACTGTCAAAGCTGTGTTAGAAGGCAGCGTCCAAGGAGTTGTCGTCCAGGCTAAGAAATGTACATCTCCAAAACCTTGTAAAAATGAAGGTAAAGTTTCCGGTAAAGTTTTAAACTGCGCAACAACCGTTGTATCAGAAACATCACGGTAAGCACCCGGTTGGTTTACTTCGTGTGAAGAAAGACCGGTTCCTGCTTTTGGAGAATAAGGCTGAATTGTATATCCTTTATACAATAATCCTTTATCGTACAATTGCTTCAACAACCACCAAACGGTTTCCATATATTTTGACTTGTACGTGATATACGGATCCTTTAGATCTACCCAATATCCGATTTTCTCAGTAAGGGTATTCCAAACATCGGTATAACGCATTACTGCTTCACGACAAGCTTTGTTATAATCTTCAATAGAAATTTTTTTGCCAATATCTTCTTTAGTGATTCCTAATTCTTTTTCTACGCCTAGCTCTACAGGAAGTCCGTGTGTATCCCAACCCGCTTTACGGAAAACCTGTTTCCCGTTTTGGGTTTGATAACGACAGAAAATATCCTTCAATGCTCTGGCCATTACGTGGTGAATTCCGGGCATACCGTTTGCTGAAGGCGGACCTTCATAAAAAACAAACTCAGGTTGCCCCTCACGAATCTCAACACTCTTATTGAAAGTTTTATTCTGTTTCCAGAATTCCGCTACATTTTCTGCTACGTCAATAAGGTTGAGGTTTTTGTATTCTTTAAATTGGCTCATTGTAATATCTCAATATCGTTGATTAATTAAGTCTGCAAATTTACTAAAATTTGTCGGTTTATAATATATGTTTTATTTAGGTAATACCTATTAAAAACTTCAATTTCAGAAATATAAATGAAAAGTGGCTGGAAAATGAATGGGGGAATGGTATATGAGTGAAAGTTTTGACCTCTTTTATAGGACGATTAGGCATGTTTGAGGGCTTGAGTTCTCTTAAAATTTTAATTATTTCTGACTGGTTGTACAGCCCATGTAAATCCTTATTCTTATCCTCTGTGAAAATCTGTGTTTTCTCATCCAGAAATGGAAAAAGCATATTCTCATCTCTTAAAATTTCATATATTTAAGTCGATAAATCCAAATGTTGTATGAAAGTTTTTTCAAAAATTCTTCTTATTATCTGTCTTGTTAATAACCTCATTACACAGGCTCAGAATAATTATCCTCAAAACTATTTCCGAAATCCTTTAAATATTCCTATGCAGCTGGCCGCTAATTTTGGTGCTGTACGAACCAATCATTTTCATATGGGACTGGATTTAAGGACCAATAGTCAGGAAAACTTATCAGTAGTTGCAGCAGCAGATGGCTATGTAAGCCGGATAAAAGTAGAACGTTACGGCTTTGGTAATGCCATTTATATTACCCATCCAAATGGATATACTACGGTATATGCTCATTTGAACAAATACTTTGACAAACTTGATGAGTATGTGAAGGAAAGACAATATCAAGATGAAAAATGGGAACAGGATATTAGTTTTTCACCAGGTCAGTTTCCTGTAACGAAAGGTGATCTGATTGCCTTAAGCGGGAATACCGGAGGATCAGCGGGGCCGCATCTGCATTTCGAAATAAGAGATACCAAAACAGAAGAATGCCTTAATCCATTGCTTTTTGGTTTTAATATTCCCGATAATATAGCTCCCATTATCAGTGGACTTTATTGGTATGACCGCAGATTCAGCACCTATGAGCCGGGAGCAAATGCAATTGCCGTTAAAAAAGCAGGAAATACTTATAGCTCTGATGTGGTGAGAGTCAGTTCTCCCATGATAAGCTTTGCAATCAAAGCTGTAGATAAAGCTAATCAGGGATTTAATCTTGGTATTTATCACGCAGAATTACTGATGGATGGAAAGCTGGTCTATGGTTTTTCCATAGATAAAGTAAGTTATGATGATACCCGATATATCAATGGCTGCATCGATTATACCAAATTTGTCAGAGATAAAATGAGTATTCAGCACTTATCATCTTTGCCGGGGATGAAACTTAAGAATTACAGCCAGCCAAATTGGTCAGGAATTATTAACCTTCAGGATGAGAATATTCACAATATTGAAATTATTTTAAAAGATGTCAGTGGAAATACAAGCCGGCTGGCCACAAAAGTACAGCTGGGTAAAGTTGCTGATGAAACTTCGCCTACAAGTAAAACGGTAATGCCAAATGAAGGTAAAACAATCACTACCGAAAATGCCGAAATTAATTTCAGTAAAAATGCAGTATATGATGCGGTAAATTTTAATATGTATGAAAAACAAGATGCCGATCTGAATTCAGTTTCGAACTCTATTGTTCTTCATAATCCATATATTCCGGTGCAGGATGATTATACTTTGAAAATAAAACCAAGTAGAAAATTAACCAGCGACGAAAAAGACAAAGTAGTAGTTCTGCTTAATTACGGAAGCGATACCAATGTGGTAAAAGGGAAATGGAACGGAGATAAGGTTGAAGCACAATTTAACAGATTAGGGAATGCGAAATTAATTACGGATCATAATCTGCCATCCGTTTCATCCAGCTGGAAAGGAGGCGCTTTGGTCAACAGCAGCTCTTTACGGCTAAGAGGAACAACGAAAATAGGAGATATTATTTCATTGCGTGCAGAATTGGATGGAAAATGGCTTCGTTTTGCCCGGGTAAAGGATGATTTTGTTTACGCTTTTGATGAAAAATGCCCGAAAGGATCAGGTTCTCATACTTTAAAAGTGACAACCATCAATACCGCTGGAAATACCAATACGCAAACTTTTACGTTTCAGAGATAAATAGGGCCTTAATACTTTAATCTTTTATTTTAATTAAATAAATTTGCTCTTTAAAAATTAAAATCATTGGAATTTCATCCGTCAATCGAGAAAGCAGATATTCAGGAAATAAAAAAGTTTCAGGAAGGAAAACTTCATGAGCTTTTGGCTTATCTTGAAAATCATTCACCCTTTTATCAGAAATTGTTCAAAGAAAACAATATCCATACTGCTGATATCCGTACTTTGGAGGACCTTCAGAGAATTCCTACGACCACGAAGAATGATTTGCAGCAGTATAATCATGATTTTTTCTGCATAACCCCGGATAAGATTGTTGATTACAGTACTACTTCCGGAACTTTAGGAGATCCGGTTACTTTCGGGCTTTCTGACGGTGACCTTGAAAGACTTGCTTACAATGAAGCAGTCTCTTTTGTCTGTGCGGGAATTCAGAAAGGAGATGTTGTTCAGATGATTACCACCATAGACAAGCGGTTTATGGCGGGTCTTGCTTATTTTTTAGGCTTAAGAAAAATGGGGGCAAGTGTGGTGAGAATGGGCCCTGGAATTCCTGAGCTGCAATGGGATTCTATTTTCAGATACAAACCTAAATATTTGATTACCGTTCCTTCTTTTCTGCTGAAAATGATTGATTATGCTGAAAAACATGGATTGGATTATAAAAATTCAAGTGTTTATGGGGCTGTATGCATCGGGGAAAGTATCAAAAACCAGGATTTTACAGATAATATTCTTTCGCAGAAGATCAAAGAAAAGTGGAATATAAAACTATTTTCAACCTATGCTTCTACGGAAATGAGTACCGCTTTTACAGAATGTGAATTTCAGATCGGAGGGCATCACCATCCGGAATTAATCATTACGGAAATTCTGGATGATAACGGCAATCCGGTGAAAGAAGGGGAAAGTGGTGAACTGACGATTACGACTTTAGGAGTGGAAGCGATTCCTCTGTTAAGATTTAAAACCGGAGATATTGTAAAAGCTCACTATGAGCCATGCCGCTGTGGAAGAAGTACGATGAGGTTAGGTCCTGTAGTAGGAAGGAAGCAGCAGATGATCAAATACAAAGGAACAACACTATATCCGCCGGCAATGAATGATATTTTGAATGATTTCAACACTATTTTGTGCTATCAGATTGTCATTCAGGCTAACGAGATTGGTCTTGACGAAATTATCATTAAACTGAGTACAAACGAAGAGCACGATAGCTTTGTCAATGAGGTAAGGGATCACTTTAGAGCAAAATTAAGGGTAAGCCCTAAAATTGAAATCATTGATTTTGATATCTTGTCTAAAACTGTTTTTAATCCAAACAGCAGAAAACCCATTACTTTTATTGATTTAAGATAAAATTAAATATAAAAGAGCATTTGAAAACTTCCTTTTTAAATATCTTTGGCCACTTAAATATTAGAACTATTACACTATGAAAAAATTATTATTGCTGCTTTTCGCAGTAATTGCAACAACAACATTTGCACAAAATAAAATCAATTTTGAACAGGGGAATTTTGACTTTTTAAAAGATCAGAAAGAAGTGAATGTTAAGTTCATATTTGACAATGTTACTTTTCACGAAAAAAATCTTACAGAAGCTCAGTATCTCGAAAACAGAAAAGCAGACATCACAGCCAAAAAAGGTCAAAATACCTGGGATAGCTGGAATACTCAATGGGAAAAATATAAAACATCAGAATTTCTGGATTTCTTTCTTAAAGGAATCAATGGAAAATCAAAAAAGATATACTTCAAAAGTGATGTAAAGGCGAAATATACTTTAATTATTGATACAAAATGGGTATATGCAGGCTGGTATGGAGGATTTATGGGTACTCAGCCAGGAAAATTAACTGCAGACCTGACATTTGTAGAAACAGATAATCCCTCAAAAGTAGTGATGAAGTTAATCGCAGATAAAATAGAAGGTAATAAAGGGAATGATGATCTTAACTGGGAATATGGAAGAATAGGTGCAGCCTACGAAATTACCGGGAAAAAATTAGCAAAAGAAATTAACGCAGTTGTAAAATAAAATAAAAACGGTCTGAATTTTCAGACCGTTTTTTTATGCTTGATTTTGCTGTTCCTGTTTTTCTAACTTGATCAGGTTGGCAAGATTTTTAATCACTGTATCATGCTTTTTCACAAAAGGATTATCTTTGTTCCAGACATAGCCTGCTAAAACAGCGCAAATCTTTTTCTTTACGTCTAGGTTTTCCGGTTGATGGAAAAATAACTCCTGAAGATTTCCGGTATACCATTCTTTTACATACGTAGTAAAAACATCTACTCCGTATAAAATATAATCCGAATATTCTGTCTGCCAATTGATCTTCTCGCCATTTAATTGTCTTAAAGCCAGTTTTGCAGCCAGCATTCCGGATTCTGTGGCAAAAGCCATCCCAGATGAAAAAACCGGATCAAGGAATTCTGAAGCATTCCCCGTTAAAGCAAATCCGTCCCCGAATAAACTCTTTACAGAGCAAGAATAATCTTTCAGATGTTTGGGTTCAAAAAGAAAATCTACATCCCCAAAACGCTTTACATAATAATCAGAAAGAGAAATAGCTTTTCTCAACGCTTCAGCAGCATCTCCGTTTTCAGATAATTTGTCAATATAATCTGTTGGCCCTACAATTCCTAAACTTGTATTTCCGTTGGAAAAAGGAATTACCCATAGCCATACTTCTGTTTCAATAATATCAAAAGAAATTAAAGTGCCTTCTTCACCCGGTTCTCTGTTGCTGTCCTTTACATGAGAGAAAATAGCAGAATGAGGAGAAAGTTTTGAAGGTTTTTCAAGATCCAGAAGACGAGGCAGTACCCTTCCATAACCGCTGGAATCAATAACAAACTTAGCATGGATCTCTTTTGTTTCTCCATCCTTGGTTCTTACCGTCGTTATTGAATCTGTTCCGTCAAATTTGATGTCAATAACTTCAGTCTCAAATTCAAGATCAATTCCTTTATTAATGACTTCCTGAGCAAGAGTATTATCAAAATCAGCCCTCGGAACCTGCCAGGTCCAGTCCCAGCCTTCCCCGAATTTGTTGCTGAAATCAAAGATGCAGACTTCGTCGCCGCGAAGGAAGCGCGCTCCCAGCTTTTTTTCAAAGCCCATTTTGTCTAATGCAGGGAAAAGTCCGGCCTCCTCAAAGTGGTCCATTACCCTTGGAATTAAGCTTTCTCCGACTACCAATCTTGGGAATCGTGTCTTTTCGACCACTTTTACGCTGACGTTATTGTTCTTCAGGTAAGAAGAAGAGACGCATCCGGAAGGTCCAGCTCCGATTACAAGAACGTCAACAAATTCTTTGCTCATCTTTGATTTTTTATTTTAATAATAACTTTTATCTTTGCCGCAAAATTAGTGACAAATAATTAATATTTTACAAAATTATCAACTATTACTTTTAATTGATGAAAATAAATAACTTTTTAGAACTGAAAGACTTTCAAAAAATTATCATTGGGAATGAAAAAATAGAACTGGATGAATCACTTTTGTCAAGAGTGGATAAGAGTTTTCAGTTTTTAAAGGAGTTTTCAAAAAATAAAGTAATATATGGAGTGAATACCGGTTTTGGGCCGATGGCTCAGTTTAAAATCAGTGACGAAGATACCCATCAGCTTCAATATAACCTTATAAGAAGCCACTCTTCAGGAATTGGAAATCCTTTACCTGCAGATGAGGTAAAAGCATGCATGCTGGCAAGACTGAATACCTTATCATTAGGAAATTCAGGAGTACACCAGTCGGTCGTTTATCTTCTTCAGGAATTGATCAACAGAGATATTATCCCATTGATTTTTGAACATGGAGGAGTAGGAGCAAGCGGCGACCTTGTTCAGCTGGCTCACCTGGCTTTAGTATTAATTGGTGAAGGAGAGGTATTTTATAAAGGAGAAAGAAAATCTACAAAAGAGGTTTTTGAAGCAGAAAAACTGGAACCTATTCAGGTAGAAATCCGTGAAGGGCTTGCTTTAATGAACGGTACTTCCGTGATGTCAGGAATCGGAATTGTAAATGCTTATAAAGCGAACCAGCTGACAGATATTTCCCTTAGACTTTCTTGTGCCATTAATGAAATTGTTCAGGCTTACGATGATCATTTATCAGAAGCGTTGAATGGAACGAAAAAACATTACGGCCAGCAGAAAGTGGCAGAAAGAATGCGTGCTCATCTGGCAGACAGTAAACTGATCAGAAAAAGAGAAGACCATCTTTATACCCACTTTGAAGAACAGGAAAAAGTATTCAAGGAAAAAGTTCAGGAATATTATTCTTTAAGATGTGTGCCTCAGATTTTAGGTCCGGTATTGGATACTTTAGAGTATACGGAGAAAGTTCTTGAAAATGAGATCAATTCAGCGAATGATAACCCGATTATCAACGTTGAGGATCAGCATGTTTACCACGGAGGAAACTTCCACGGAGATTATATCTCGTTAGAAATGGATAAACTTAAAATTGTGGTAACGAAACTGACCATGCTTGCAGAAAGACAGCTGAACTACCTTCTGAATGCTAAAATCAATGAAATTTTGCCTCCTTTTGTGAATCTGGGTAAATTAGGTTTCAATTTCGGGATGCAGGGAGTACAGTTTACGGCAACTTCCACTACGGCTGAAAGCCAGATGCTGTCAAACTCAATGTATGTTCACAGTATTCCGAATAATAATGATAATCAGGATATCGTTAGTATGGGGACCAATGCTGCTGTGATCTGCAGAAAGGTGATTGAAAATGCTTTTGAAGTATTGGCGATTGAAGCCATTACCATTATTCAGGCGGTTGAATATCTTGGGTTCCAGGATAAGGTTTCGTCATCCACAAAAGAACTGTATGATGCCATCAGAAAAATTATACCTCCTTTTTCAGACGATATGGTTATGTATCCGTATCTGGAGGAAGTAAAGAAATATCTGAAAGGAATGTAACTATTAGCTGTTATAAATTGTCTTGTAAAGAAAGACTGTCATTACACTTAAAAAAAACTAAAAACGATATAAACACTAACGCATGAAATGTGCAATTGTAACAGGAGGCTCCAGAGGAATCGGGAGAGCGATCTGTATAAAACTGGCTGAAGAAAAAAACTATCATATCCTCATCAACTACGCTTCAAATGAAACGGCAGCAAAAGAAACATTGGCTAAAGTAGAAGAATTGGGTGCTACAGGAGAAATTCTTAAATTTGATGTAGGAAACACTGAAGAAACAAAAGCTGTTCTAACAGATTGGCAGGAGAAAAACCCTGATGCCTTGGTAGAAGTTATTGTCAATAATGCCGGAATTACCAGAGACGGTCTTTTTATGTGGATGCAGAAAGAAGACTGGAACAGCGTGATCAATACAAGTCTGGATGGATTTTTCAATGTAACCAATTTCTTTATCCAAAAACTGCTTCGTAACAAATACGGAAGGATCATCAATATGGTTTCTGTTTCAGGAGTAAAAGGAACTGCTGGCCAAACGAATTATTCTGCGGCGAAAGGAGCATTGGTAGGGGCTACAAAGGCTCTTGCTCAGGAAGTTGCCAAAAGAAATATTACTGTGAATGCTGTAGCTCCTGGTTTTATCAGAACCGATATGACCCAGGAATTCAATGAAGAAGAATTGAAAGCAATGATTCCTGCCAACAGATTTGGAGAAGCAGAAGAAGTAGCTGACCTTGTGGCATTTTTAGCGTCTAAAAAAGCTTCATACATTACAGGAGAAGTGATTAATATTAACGGAGGAATTTATTCATAAAATGGAAAATAGGGTTGTAATTACCGGAATGGGAATTTATTCCTGCATCGGGACATCTTTAGAAGAGGTCAGGGAATCCCTATATCAAGGAAAATCCGGAATTGTTTTAGATGAAGAAAGAAAAGAATTTGGCTTCAGATCAGGCCTTACAGGTGTTGTTCCAAAACCGGACCTGAAGAATCTTTTAAACAGACGCCAGCGTATCAGTATGGGTGAAGAAAGCGAATATGCTTATCTGGCTACCCTTGATGCATTGAAGCAGGCAAATCTGGATGAAGAGTTTTTAGATTCTCATGAGGTAGGAATTTTATATGGAAATGACAGTGTTTCCAAGGCGGTAGTAGAGTCTATTGATATAGCAAGAGAAAAGAAAGATACAACATTGATGGGATCGGGAGCGATCTTTAAATCAATGAACTCTACAGTAACCATGAACCTTTCTACGATCTTTAGGCTGAAAGGGATCAATCTTACCATAAGTGCAGCATGTGCAAGTGGCTCACACTCATTGGGACTGGCTTATGTGATGATCAAGAATGGTTTGCAGGATATGATTATCTGTGGAGGAGCTCAGGAAACCAATAAATATTCTATGGCGAGCTTTGATGGATTGGGCGTTTTCTCAGCCAGAGAAGATGAACCAACAAAAGCATCCAGACCTTTCGACGTAGAAAGAGACGGATTGATCCCAAGCGGAGGTGCCGCTACTTTGATCGTGGAAAGTTTAGAATCTGCCCAAAGAAGAGGAGCGCCTATTATTGCTGAAATTATTGGATATGGTTTCTCTTCAAACGGAGGACATATTTCAACCCCAAATGTGGACGGGCCAGCTTTGGCAATGGACAGAGCGCTTAAACAGTCAGGGTTAAAAGCTTCTGATATTGATTATATCAATGCTCATGCAACTTCTACTCCTATTGGGGATGCCAATGAAGCAAAAGCAATTTACGAGATTTTCGGCAGTGAAGTTCCTGTAAGCTCTACCAAATCTATGACCGGACACGAGTGCTGGATGGCAGGTGCAAGTGAAGTTATCTACTCAATTCTGATGATGCAGAACGATTTTGTCGCTCCAAATATTAATCTGGAAAATCCTGATAATGAAGCACAAAGGATAAATTTGGTCGCAAAAACAAAAAATCAAAAAATTGATGTATTTTTGTCGAATTCTTTTGGGTTTGGGGGAACCAATTCTGCACTAATAGTTAAAAAATTTGATTAAAAACATGGAAAGGGAAAAAATTGTTGCCATCGTTAATGATTTTCTGGTCAATGAATTCGAAGTAGACGGAGACGAAATCAGTAATGATGCCAACCTTAAAAATACACTGGGCTTAGACAGCCTGGATTATATCGACATGGTCGTCGTGATTGAATCCAATTTCGGAGTGAAATTAGGAGAAGCCGATTTCAAGAAAATGGTGACATTCAATGACTTCTATACAACGATTGAAGATAAGATTGCTGAAAAAAACGCGTAGTTATTGAGCCAATCTTTATTCTATAAAATGTACCAATGTAATAATATCACAGTGTTTCGGTAACGATCACTTTTAAAAGAGGTATTATTACATTGGTTCTCTGTTATATTAAATTCTATCTATGAACAAATGGAAAGGTAAATCTAAAGGAACAGTACTCGGATACAGAATATTCGTCTGGTGTATTAGAAATATCGGAATCAGAAGTTCATATGGTGTGCTTTATTTTGTAGCCGCCTATTACTCTCTGTTTCAGAAGAAGAGTAACGAATACATTCTTTATTATTTCCGAAAAAGACTGAATTATAGTTATTGGAAATCAATAAGTTCCATATTTAAAAGTTATTTTACTTTCGGAAAAGTTCTGATTGATAAAACGGCCATTACTGCCGGCCTGAGAGAGAAATATACCTACGAATTTGACGGTATTGAAAACCTAAGGAATCTTTTGGCAGCTAAAAAAGGCGGAGTTCTGATCAGTGCTCATATTGGTAATTTTGAAATTGCAGAGCACTTTTTTGCTGACATTGATTTCGAATGCCAGATTAATCTGGTGACTACAGATCAGGAAGTTACCGTGATCAAAGAATACCTGGAAAGTGTTGCCGTTAAAAAAAGTAATATCAAATTTATTTATGTAAAAGACGATATGTCTCATATTTTTGAGATCAATCAGGCGTTGTCAAATAATGAACTGATTTGCTTTACCGGGGATCGCTATTTTGAAGGATCGAAGTATCTGGAAGCTGATTTGTTGGGCAAAAGTGCGAAATTTCCGGCAGGGCCATTCCTTATTGCATCAAGGTTGGGAGTACCGGTAGTATATGTGTATGTAATGAAAGAAAAGAACCTTCATTATCACCTGTATGCAAGAGTAGCCCAAAATATAAAAAACAGAGATTCACAGGGACTTTTGCAGTCTTACGTTCAAAATCTGGAGACTATGGTAAAAAAATATCCCCTTCAATGGTTTAATTACTTTGATTTTTGGGATGATGTTGATTAATTTTTTCTATTTTTACCCTTAAAACTAACAAAAAACTAACAACTATTAAGATTTATTGAAAATTTAAGATTTATAAGCTGCATCGGCCACAGTAAGTTTCTTTGTGCCTGATAAATAATGCGACATCTGAATCTCTTAACTGCTCAGCTTCTTAATTTAAAAAAAACACACTCTCTTTTGAAGAAAGAATATGACATACTTGTAATCGGCAGTGGATTGGGAGGTCTTGTTTCGGCTCTTATTTTAGCGAAAGAAGGGCTGAAGGTTTGCGTGTTGGAGAAGAACAACCAGTATGGTGGAAATCTACAGACTTTCTCAAGAGATAAACTCATTTTTGATACCGGTGTCCATTATTTGGGAGGACTTTCAAAAGGGCAGAATTTAAACCGGTTCTTTTCCTATCTGGAAATTATGGATGAGCTGGAACTTCAGAAAATGGATGAAGACGGGTATGACCGGATTAGTTTTGCAGATGATGAAGTAGAGTATCCTCATGCACAGGGCTATCAGAATTTTGTGGAGCAATTGTCTGTATATTTTCCGGATGAAAAAGAAAATATTGAAAACTATTGTGAAGAAATTCAATACGTCTGCAGCCAGTTTCCAAGATACAATGTCGTAGGAAAAGACAATTATAACGAAGAGATCCTGCACCTCAATACCAAAAGATTTATAGAATCCGTTACTCAGAACAAAAAACTGCAGTCGGTTTTATTAGGTTCTAATTTCCTGTACGCCGGAGATTCTGAAAATGTTCCTTTTTACGTTCACGCCTTAACGGTGAATTCTTATATACAAAGCGCCTATAAATGTACAAAAGGAGGAAGCCAGATTTCTAAACTCCTTATTAGAAAGCTTCGGAAATATGGAGCCGAAGTGCATAAGCATTCTGAAGTTTCCGAATTTGTTTTTAATGAAAAGAATACATTGACTTCCGTAAAAACAAAGACAGGAAAAGCGTACTTTGCCAAACAGTTTATTTCGAATATTGAGATCCGTTCCACCATAAGGCTGATAGGAGAAGAGCGGTTGAAGAAATCATTTTTAAACAGAGTTTTGAGCTGGAGGCCTGTTTCATCGTGCTTCAGCATTTATTTGGTTTTAAAACCTCAAAGCCTTCCCAATTTCAATTATAATATTTACCACTATTCATCACAAGAATCAGTTTGGAATGCGTTCCGTTACAAAAAGGAAACATGGCCGGAAACCTATATGCTGTCCTCTACAGCTTCAAAACATCATCCGGAATTTGCAGAAAGTCTTACTGCTATCTCCTACATGGATTTTGATGAGGTGAAAGAATGGGAAAATACATTTAATACAATAGTGGATAAAAATGAAAGAGGATCAGGATATGAGAAATTTAAATTTGAAAAAACAGAGAAAATGATTGAGGCGTTGGAAAAGAGAATTCCCAATCTCAGACATGCTATCCAAAACATCTATACTTCTTCCCCGTTGTCTTACCGGGATTATATCGGAAATTTTGACGGAAACATGTACGGCTACATGAAAAGCTCAGAAAATCCACTTAAAACAATGGTTTCTCCACGTACTAAAATTGATAATCTTTTTCTGACAGGCCAGTCTGTCAATATGCACGGGATTTTGGGAGTTACTATTGGTGCTTTTAATACCTGTGCGGAAATTTTAGGAAAAGAACTGATTGACAGCCGTCTGCGAAAATGATTTAATAAAAGCCAAAGTGAAAAAAACTTATACCAACTATCCAACTTATAAAAGACTTTTTCTATACTCTTTTTTTTCTTTAACAGTTATTTCATGCGGTGTTTCAAAGTCTGTACATCATATTCCTGAAGTAAAACAATATCCGCTTGAGATTCCTCAAGTTACTAAAATCAATGATTCAACATTCAGCTATCATCAAAACTTTCTGACAAAGAATAAGCAGCAGCTTTGGGAGCTTTATATCAAAGGAAATCCATTGCAGCTGGGATATAATAACGGAGCATTGACCCAAAGTTTGATGCAGAAACAAGAAGGGATTTTCTTTTCAAAAGTAGAAGGATTTGTACCATCAAAGTTCAAACAAAAGCTGTTGAGAGGCTTTTTGAAATGGTATAATAGAAAGATGTACCTGAATGTAAGAGAAGATTATCAGGCAGAATTATTTGGATTAGCACAATACTCATCTGATCAGTATGATTTTATTGCACCAAAATATTTAAGAAACCTTTATCTGCATGGGGCACATGATATTGGGCATGCTATGCAGGATCTGGCAATGGTAGGCTGCTCATCCCTTGCGGTATGGGACGAAAATACAGAAGATGGTGATCTTTTGATTGGTCGAAATTTCGATTTCTATGTAGGTGATGATTTTGCCCAAAACAAACTGGTAGAATTTGTAGAGCCTGAAATTGGGATTCCTTATATGTCGGTGAGCTGGCCAGGAATGATTGGTGTAGTTTCAGGAATGAATAAAGAAGGAATTACTGTGACCATCAATGCCGGAAAATCCAAAATTCCTCTTACTGCAAAGACTCCAATTTCGCTTGTCACGAGGGAAATTTTACAATACGCTAAAAATATTGACGAGGCAATTACTATTGCTAAAAAAAGAAAAGTTTTTGTATCAGAATCTATTCTGGTAGGAAGTGCAGCAGATAAAAATGCAGTGATCATTGAAGTTTCACCTAAAAACTTCGGGGTATATAGAGTGCAGAATACAAGCAGAGTTCTTTGTACAAACCATTTTCAGTCGGAAGCTTATAAAGATGATAAAAGAAATCAGAAACAAATTGAAGAAAGCCATTCTGAATACCGATACGAGAAACTTCAGGAGCTTTTGGAGGAAGAGAAAAAGCTGAATCCTGAAAAAATGGCTTCCATTTTAAGGAACAGGTCCGGTTTGAAAGGTGAAAAGATCGGTTATGGCAATGAAAAAGCACTCAATCAGCTTTTGGCGCATCATGCCATTATATTTTCACCACAGAAAAAACTGGTTTGGGTTTCTTCAAATCCTTATCAGCTGGGAGAATTTGTATGTTATGATCTGAATGAAATTTTTTCAGTTAAAAAGCCAGTAGAAAGTTTGCAGTTAAAAACAGCATTCAATATTGCCAGAGATCCTTTTGCCGATTCACAGGAATTTAAAAATTATCAGGAATACAGGCTGGTCAATACAAAAGTAAGTAATGCTATAGATAACAATGAAATCCTTACTGATGATTTTATTGCTCATTACCAGTCTTTAAATCCTTATTTTTGGAAAGGATATTATGTGGCCGGAAAGTATTATTTTGAGAAAAAAGAATATAAAAAGGCAAAGATTGAATTTGAAAGAGCCCTCACTAAAGAAATCACCACAGTTCCGGATAAAAAAGCGGTAGAAAAATACCTGAAAAAAACCTTAAATAAACTGAAATGATCCCCAAACATATAAAACTGCTATTCAGTATTCCTTTCGTCATTATTCTGTGCTATACCGTCTATTTGTGTACAGTATACAGCTCAGTTCCTGACATCATCCCCATTCACAGCTTTGGAAACAATAAAGATAGCTATGGCAGCAAAGTTTTTCTCTTCATGCCTATAGTCCTCGACCTTGTCATTCTAGTATTCTTCTGGTTAATTATCCGAAGACCGGACAAAATTAAATTTACCTTTGAAATAAAAGAAGAAGATCAAGGGAAAATATACCATACCACTCAGTTGGCCTTAGTCATTCTTGCAATATTTGTTACCATACTTATGGGACCTTTATCTTTTTCCGATGTTGTGTATAAATAATGTATTATCAAGAGGTCTCACTATTTGAAAGGCAGCTTCGAAGTGATGAAATTACAGTATTTTAGTTTTAATATTATTTAAGTTGATAATTTTACAATGAATTCACTGTAATTCGTTGTAAAATAGAATTTTAATTTATCTTATTGTTTGTGAAGTTGATATAAAACAGGCGATTTTTACTTTGTATAACATTTTTTTAAGATTGTTTTTATTGAAATGTGTAACATTTTTAGATGTTTTTCTACTAACTGGCAAATTGATATTAATATTTGATAAAAAGAAAGCTTATGAAAAAAATTCGACTTAGTGCTAAACTTCTGTTGTTTTGTTCACTTTTTAGTGTTAGTTTAATCTCTGCTCAAAAATATGAACAAACGATTAAAGATTACGTTAACTCAAACCAAGGAGTATTTCAAAGAGTAAATCCGGAACTTAAAGCATTTAAAATCATTAATGTGGATCCTTCAGCAAGTTTGAAAGGAGATGTTGTAGGAATACAGCAGGTAATTAATGGTATTCCGGTTTTTGGAAGTTCCGCCAATGTATTAATCAGAGAAGGTAAAGTGTTAAATTTTGCGGATACCTTTATTAAAACTTATCCTTCAGCCATCAAGGGAAAGGAAAGTGGAAGAAAGGATGCTTTGGTAGCACAAACGATTAAAAAACTGAACGGTTTGTCGACGTTGAAAAATATTGATGGAAAAGAGGAGCCTATCAAAACAAATGTTGTTTATTTTGCAAAAGCAGGAGAATTAATACTTGGATATCAGCTAAATGTAGAAGAAAAAGGTACAAGTAACGTTTGGAATACCATTGTAAGTGCTGAAGATGGTTCTGTTTTATATCAGGAAAATACTACTCTTTCTTGTGATTTTCATTCGGAAGCTTACGATCATCATTCTATAGGAGGTGCTTTATCCCATTCAAATGCTTATGCATCTTCTCTCCCGGCTAGTTTTGGGGAAATAGATTTAAAAAAGAATACAAATTTTGTATTATCACCTGATAATGCTACTTATAATGTCTTTGCATTTCCTACAGAAGCACCAACTTTTGGAAGCCGTACATTACTTACAAACCCATGGGATCTTACTGCTTCCCCGGAAGGGTGGCATTCTGACGGAACCAATAGCTACACTATAACGAGAGGTAACAATGCTTTTGCATATACTGATGAGGCCAATACGAATGTCCCACAGTTCTCCCCCGATGGAGGACCTAACAGATCATTTGATTTTCCTTTGGATATAACAGCACCCCATACTACCTATACATCAGCTGCAGTAACCAATTTATTCTATAATACGAATAAAATGCATGATTTATTTTATAAATTTGGATTTACAGAATCAGCAAGAAATTATCAGACAAATAATTTTGGAAACGGAGGGGTAGGTAATGACCCGGTTCTTTCTGAGGCAAGAGACGGAAGTGGTCTTAATAACGCTAACTTTAATCCTGGAGTGGAAGGAACAAGCGGAAGAATGCAGATGTTTCTTTTTTCACCTACCAATGCAAGATATCTTTACTATAATTCACCATCCAATTATACCGCGAGAACACCGGCCGCTGCTACAGCCCAATTTGGACCGCAAATTATGGGTAATCCACCTGTAACAGGTGACCTGGCTCTTTCAACGCCTGCTGATGCATGTACTGCAGTTGCAGCGGGAACTCTTACAGGAAAAATAGCTGTGGTAAACGCTGCAGGATGTAGTTTCTCTATTAAAACAAAGAATTTACAAAATGCCGGAGCAATAGGAGTTATACAATACCATCCTAACAGCAATACTCCTGTGGGATTAGGCGGAACAGACACAACAATCACTATTCCTACAATAATGGTTGGCTTGTCAGAAGGCCAGTTTCTGGTGAATGACTTAACTAATGGTATCGTTGGAAATGCAACACTGAAAACAGATGCAGTTTATAAAGATGCAAGTTTAGATAATGGAGTTATCAGCCACGAATATGGTCATGGGATTTCTAACCGTCTTACCGGAACAGGAAGCTCTTGTCTCTCTTATATTTCGTCTAACGAACAGATGGGAGAGGGATGGTCTGACTTTTTTGCCCTTATGGTGACTGCTAAACCTGGTGATAATGCTTCTATTGCAAGAGGTATGGGAACTTATGTTTCAGGACAGGAAACTACAGGATTAGGAATAAGACCTGTAAGATATTCTCCTGACTTTGCAATCAATAATTATACTTATGGACGTACTAATGGAATGAAAATCAGTACAAGTATTTCGGGAATTCCTGTTACAGTACCGGATGTTCACAGTATTGGTTTTATCTGGGCTTCTATGCTTTGGGATCTTAACTGGAAATATGTTGAAAAATATGGCTACAACAATAATGTTTTGGCTGATGCCAACAGTGGAACTGCCAGAGTTTTACAATTGGTAATGGATGCTCTTAAGCTTCAGCCATGTAACCCAACCTTTGTACAAGGTAGAGATGCAATCTTGGCTGCTGACCAGGCATCTACAAACGGAGCTAATAAATGTATGATCTGGAATACATTTGCTAAAAGAGGATTAGGAGTAAATGCATCTGCGGGAGCTCTTAATGGTTTGGCATTTGGGGCTAATCAGCCTTTACCGGAAATGAGTGATCAGGTAGAAGATTTTTCAGTTCCGGCTGAGTGCGGAGTTTTAGCCGTTAATGAAGTTAAAAACTCTAAGGGGATTTCTATCTATCCAAATCCTGTAAGAAATGAATTCACCATCCAAACTCCTTCAGATGTGAATCTATCAGGAATTACAACAGTTTCTATCTATGATTTTACAGGGAAGCTTATCTCTCAGGATAGCATTAATCTTAATAAGCAAACTACAATTAGCGCTGAAAAGCTGATCAATGGAGCATATATCGTAAAAGTTAGCAATAACTCAATTGATTATACTCAGAAGATTATAGTTTCAAAATAAAATAGTAATAATTAATTTGTAAAAAGCCCTGAAAGAATATTTTTCAGGGCTTTTACTTTTATATAGTCTCTGCTTAATCGTTCTCAGGACTCATTTTATTCAGAAAGAAAAAAGTTGCAATTCCTGAAAGTGCCGATAACGTTGTACTCAAAATAAAACTGCCAATAATATATTGCAGAAGATTGTTCTTGATCAGTTCAAAATTCAAGTCCTGACTCAGTATATTACTGTCACCGTGAACAAATGGTGCTCCCAGGAATAAAGATGCTGCAATAATGAAAGGAATAAAAGGAGGAAGACTTACATTAGACGATACAAATGCCAGTACTTTATTCAGTTTCAAAAGAACAGATAGGCTGATCACTAAAAGAGTCTGAAAACCCCAAAATGGAGAAAGCCCGATAAAGACTCCCAATGCAACAGAAAAAGCTTTGGTACGGTTGCTTCCGTCACTTTCCAATACATCCTCTTTTATGAATCTCTTAAAGCTTTTTTTTTTGAAGTTATTCACGAAGTTTCTCGGAATAATATATAACAGCGTAATAGTTACCAGAACTGTATTCAGAATACTGATCCTTGTAAAATCTTTGAAAGGTCGGAAATGCGAAACCCTCTCGTTGGGATCGTATAATACTTTTATAGGGATATTTTTTACAGGAATATGCCTCCACGCAGTTCTTACGATGATTTCTATTTCAAATTCAAACTTGGGTGTAAAGTATTTCTTAGGAATTTTATGAAGAGGATAAAGTCTGTAACCGGATTGAGTATCTTCCAGCTTGATACCGGTTTCAAACCGAAACCAAAAATTAGAAAACCTGTTCCCAAAACTACTTTTCTTTGGAATCCCATCCTGAGACATATTTCGGTTTCCGATGAGTAGAACCTCTTCCTTTTCCTGAAGAAGTGCCTCCACAAATACAGGGATATCATCCGGATAGTGCTGCCCGTCAGAATCAATAGTTATGGCATAATCATACCCTAAATCTTTAGCCTTTCTGAATCCTGTTTTCAGACCATTTCCTTTACCTTTATTTTCCGGTAAGGTGATTGTTGAGATTTGCGGGTATTCAGCAAGGATAAGAGGGGTGGAATCTGTAGATCCGTCATTCACCACAATAATACTTTCGGTGTAGTTGAGAACACCGTCAATAACCCTTTTCAGGGTTTTCTCATTATTGTAGGTAGGTATTAAAACGCAGATCTTTTTTTCAGAAATTGCATTTTGTACTTCTGCAAGGGACATGGTTTTATTTTAAAGTAGCTTTTTCAGCCTCTGTCATGGTTTTGGATTGCATTGCAAACCTTTTGATGTAGTTTTTCAGCCCGGCATTCTGTTTGCTGTAATTATTCAGAAGGAATGCTTTATCATCTTTTATACTTCCTCGGTAACCTACTATTTTCGGAATGTTTTCCTGAACACTTAATCTGATCAGGCGAAGTTCTGCATTATTAGGATTACTTTTGATAATGCCTTCCAGACTTGTAGCACCCGTTTTCACAAGAGATTTTCTATTGCTTTTCACAATCTTTGCTTCCATGATCTTCGCTGCTGCTTTATACCCTAAAGTTACGGCATCAGAACCTGATTGCTTTTCAGCTGTTTCAATGAAGGCAGCGGTGCTGGTATTTGATTCATTGGCCTTGGCATAGCTATTTCTCAGCGCTTCAATATCAGACTGAAAGAAAAAAATAAATGCCGCTACGAATGATAAGATAAGTTTCATGATGGTATTTTTTTATAGCTTACAGACAACTTTAATGCAATTGTCTCGCCAAAAGAAGTCATATTTTTTACTTTAACATCCTCTCCGTTTTCATCAATATCAAGATGAAGCACCAGATCAGGGGTCTCAAAAGGATTGATGATGGCCATGAATTTCACATTAGACGCGGTTTTCAGAAATAACTTTGAACTGGTAAATTCTTCCGTAAGTTCTTTAATGATCTGCATCATACAAACACCGGGAGTTACCGGATTTCCAGGGAAATGTCCCTTGAAAATATCGTGATCTTTATTGAGGTTGATGTGGGCAGTAAACTTTCCGTCCTCTGTCTTCTCGTATGATGTTAACGTATAAAAGTCTGTAAGAATGGTTTGCATGATCTTATTTTTTAAGATTAAATGTACAATACACTTCGGTTTGAAAATGACACTCGTATGCTGTATCGTTTTTCATGTTGGAAATTATTCCGTTTCGGTTATTTGAAATAGTTTTATATTGATCTTAAAATCCTTGTGTTGCAGGTTTAAGCTGTCTGCGAAGATATGCTTTTTTGCATCAAAAGTAAAATCGATTTTCTCTCTGTTGTTTTTCGTGTAAATAATCTGTTTCAGTAAATTGTTTTCCTTATTGAAGAATAAATAATACCCTTTTTTATCAATTTTTGAAAGATATATTTTTGAATTTTCATTCTCAAAGCTTTCACTTACAGGGTACTGTCTTTTTAAGAGCTGCTGGAAATCGTTTTTCAGAAAATTGATGACAATTTTTTTATCCAGATCAGGAAGAACATAATTAAGTTTAAAATCATCGTGCGAAACTTCAAAATCGATCAGCTTATTCCCAAAATCTGATGTTAATGCGACACGATGGGTCGTTTCGCTGATCTTTTTAATAATCAGAATACCGCTCACATGATTTTTATAAATATCCATCTGACATTTATAAACATAATCTTCGCCGGTAGAGAAATATAAATTTTCTACCATTTTCTCAGAGGTAGAAACAGACCTGACACCAGTAAGCTGATAGCTTTTACAGGAAACAGCCAGAATCAGGATAAGGCTATAAAGTAAACTCTGACGCAGGAATTGAAGCATTGATCTTAGTATTTTTGAAAACGATATTGGTAGTATCTCCGGATGCCTCAGTCATATTAACCTGAGAAACCGTAGACTGGTTCTTTGGGAAATACAGTTCGATCTGTTTGATATATTTCAATAGCTGAGCGGTTTTAGGAATAAACTTCGCAACATTATAATTTCCGTTCTTAAAATACGTTACCGTAAATTCAGGATCATTGAACATCGTTCCATTTGAGCTTCCTACAATCAGCTTATTAATTTTTTCAAATGTTTTGCTCTTGGCATCTACAGACGATTTTTTCCCCTGATCATTGATGAAGATTTTATTGCTTTTAAAAACAATACTGTACTGATAAGGCTTGGTATACTTCCAGCTCAGCATATTCGGGGTCTGTAATGACATTCTTCCGTAAGTAACGATACTTTTGTCCAGAAAGTCCATCTTTTTGGTTTGTGTAAAATCACTCTGTAAAGTTTTAATCTCTTTTGTTTCGGATGAAACCTTAGATACAAAAGCTTTAGCCTCAGCTGCTGACATTGCTGTATTTTGAGCAAAAAAGAAGCCGGAAACTAATAGAAATGCTCCGAAAGCAATATTTTTAATCATTTTTCTTTGATTTTTTAATTGAATCAACGGTAAAGGTTGAGTACTTTTTATCTTTCAAAAATACTAATAAATCTACCAGAACACGATAGGTCTTTTCCGACGTATCATGAAGGAGAATAATACTCCCTTTTTTCAAACCTTTGGTAACTCTGCTGTAGATTTTCTTTTCATCATCAATGATGGTGTCTAAAGACCGGACATTCCATCCGATGCTTTCTTTATGGGTCCTTTTGATCGCTTTGGCAATATTGGGATTCGTTACCCCAAAAGGAGGTCTGTAAAGATGAGTTTTTATATTTCCTGTATTTTTCATGACTTCATCACATTTTTCAATCTCCTCAATCATTTTTGAAGTCGATAAAAACCCTGTGGAATTAGAGTGTGATAACGTATGATTTCCAATACTGTGACCTTCCGCAATGATTCTTTGAAATATTTCAGGGTATTTTTCAATCTGTTTCCCGATACAGAAAAAAGTTGCTTTTACCTGATGTTCTTTAAGTAAGTCTAAAAACTTTGGAGTAAACTCTGTGGGACCATCATCAAAAGTGAGGGCAACTTCTTTTACTTTAGTTCTTTTGTGAGTAATGCTGTTGACGAAATATCCAAGTCCAATGTCAAACGAACCCCATACAACAACGGCAGAGAAAGCAAAAAAAGTAAACAAATATACCCACGAGCTTCCCTGAAACGCATAAATAAAAACGTTGCAGAAAAGATAGAACAGGATAAAGGGATAATGTTTCATTGCTGATTACTTTTATATTGTTAAACTTTCTGGATGTATACCCATTTTGTCATTCTGAATATAGCGAAGCGAAATGAAGAATCTATCATGTAAAAGCAGGAATTCTTCCTTCGTCAGAATGACAACAATACTGCTTTAATTGTATGGTAAACGCTATTGACTTTTTGCCAACTAAGCCCTTTCCAATAATACCAGACTGTGATCATTACCCGCCAGATGATTGTAAAGAAGTACATACTTCACGCTTTCCTTTTTCTCTTGATTGATCATCATAACTTCCGGAATTTGCTGTTCCTTCAGAATATGACAGGCTATAAAGGTAGAAAAACCACTGGCTGTATTGAATTCTCCACTCAAATGTTTATAATACAACTGCGATGAGGCTGGAAACATATCTGCAGCTTTCGTATAATAAACATCAGAATCTGCATCTCCGCTGAATCCTAGAATAACAGCATCAATATCATGATTGGAAATATTGTTTTGAGCTAAGAAATTTTGGATAAAATCCTGAACTTCATTCAATTCAACTTTATTGCTGATCCGAATATTTTTAAGCTTTGCGTAAGAATTTTCAGTCTTATCCTTTCCTACAACAAAAAAGCTGGCACCTTCACCCCAGATCACCCCATTGGTAGTGGAATGTAAATAATCAGCAGGAAGATCAATTTCCTTTTTTATGGTATTATTTAAACAGTAAAGCTCCATTGTTCTGTTGGTCTGTTCATCTGTAGAACCTACAAGAACATTTTCTGCCTCTCCATCATTGATCTGAAGTTTAGCATCAAGAAATGAAAACTCAAGGGAAGATGAAGTGTTTACATAGGTGAAATTATAAGCATGGCACTGTAATCCCAGAGCAATCTGCCCTGCTACCGTATTGTGGGTAGACTGGATAAAGAAAGTTGGAGTAAGGAACTCTTCATGATTATCAATCACATTTTTCAGGAATTTTTCAGAATCCTGAGAGCAGCCCATTCCGGTTCCTACAATAATGGCATCCGGTTGTTCAATTCCTGCCTCTTTCAATGCATGGTTTGAAGCTACGGAGCTCATTTTTACTGTCTTAGACATTCTCCTGATCATAGCAGGGGGAATGAACTCTTTATAGTTAGGTTCTATTGCCTTTATGATCTGTAAAGAATTTTCGGGATTAAGATTTTGAAGAATATTTTCGTTTAAACTATCCTGTACAGAGATACAGGCTGCACTGTTGATGTATACTTCACTCATGATTTTGAGAAAATTAAGGTTGAACAGTTTCCTCCAAAGCCAAATGAATTGGATAGAACATGATTGATTTCTTTTTCTTTCAATTCAGTAACCGGAGTTAAGTCAAACTCTTCCATTTTCGTCTGGAAATTCAGGTTCGGGAAGATAAGGCTGTGCTGCATTGCTAAAATTGAAAATACAGACTCAATTCCTGCTGCTGCGGCAAGAGTGTGTCCTGTAAACGCTTTTGTAGAGCTGAATTCAGGAACCTGATTTTCTCCAAAGATTCTGATCATAGCAATTCCTTCTGATAAATCATTATTCGGAGTTGCCGTTCCGTGAACGTTGATGTAATCTATATTTTCTTTAGCCAGTCCTGAGATTTTCAAAGCTTGTTGCATGGCTAGAAATGCGCCCTGTCCGTTTTCTGATGAAGCGGTCTGATGATGGGCATCATTAGCATTTCCGTAACCGGAAAGGTAAGCTAAGACCTTTTTGTTTTCTTTTTTAACAATTTCCTCAGATTCAAGCACCAGAAAAGCCGCAGCTTCTCCAAGGTTCAGCCCTTTTCTGTTGTTGTCAAAAGGGGTATTGTAAGAATCCGTAAGAATCATCAGGGTATTGAAGCCATTCAAAGTAAACTTTGAAAGAGAATCTGTTCCCCCAACAATAACACGGTCTAAAACTCCGTTTTTGATCAGTTTGGCGCCCATCATAATAGCATTGGCTGCAGATGAACAAGCAGTACTGATGGTAGAAACCATTCCTTTTAATTCCAAATAGTCAGCAATTGCCAGTGAAGAATTTCCGGCATCATGAGCATCGATATATTTTTGCTTTTCAGGAAAATCTTCGTAAGAGTAGAAGTATTTTTCGGTAATATCCATTCCTGCTACGCTGGTAGAAGAAATAAGACCGGTTCTATACCCGTTAATATCCGAAATTCCGGCACTTTCTACCGCTTCTTTTGCGGCTACCATACCCAATAAAGAAGTTCTTGTTACATTGTTGTCTTCATCAAGCTGAAGCATTTGTACAAGTTCTCCATTGGATAATTTTATTTCACCTGTTTTAATGGCTCCGGCATGTCGGGTTTCAAACATCTGAATATCTGAAATTCCATGGTTTCCGGATTGTAATGAAATAAAATTTTCCTCCACGTTGTTTCCGATGGAGGAAATAATGCCCATTCCTGTTATGGCAATTTTTTGGCTCATGGTATTAAATAATGTAACAACGTAGCAATCTAACAATCTGCCAACAATTGCTGTATGACAGATTATTAGATTGTTATATTAATTTATTTCGTTCTGTTGTCTTCGATGAATTTAGCCATCGTATCGATAGACTGGAAAATTTCCTTTCCTTTTTTAGGATCGGCCAATTTGATTCCATAGTCTTTATCAAGAAGAACGATAAGTTCTAATGCATCAATAGAATCAAGTCCCAGTCCGCCTCCGAATAATGGGTCTGTATCTTTGATTTCTTCTATAGAAACGTCTTCAAGGTTTAATACTTCAATAATTTTGTGCTTCAATTCTGTTTTTAAGTTTTCCATAAAAAGTTTTAATTTAAATAAGATAACAGCTTAGAATATACCATGATTTTGGTCATCAGTATTACATTTTTATACTGTTAAAGTGTTCAGTTTTTATAAGGTTAGCAAATATACAAAAGCTTTATAATTTTCCTTATATAATTCAACCCAGCCACATAATACTTTATCAGCTTTTCCTGACTGGAGGATTTGTTCGGAATAATTGTTTAAAAAATTTTCATCAAATTCATCCAGTACAAAAAAAGCATTTTCCGTCTGCATTTTATGTTTAATGCTTATTTCACCTACACAGATGTTGGGTAATGTGTAGACAAAAACGGCCGGACTCGGATAAAAACTGTCCTGCGAATTGATGCTTTCCTGATATTTGAAATCCGTGTCAAGGCTTGATGATGAATTGGCAAAAACCAGAGCTGTGCTGCTGTGATCGTCATCATTTAAAAGCATTTCTGCAGCAAGGAAAGCCAGTTTACTCAAATTATCCATTTTGTGAAACTTTTGGTAATTCAGTTCTAAGGTTTTATAAGCTTCTTTTGCAAATTCCTGAAAGGTCTCGCTTTGATTTTCAAAAATAGTTTCTCCGTTGACGGCTATTTTTGAATGTTCTATGGTACAGGTGTTTGTTTTCTTCATCATGTTCATTTTAGCATTTTTCCAGTACAATGGCTGCATTGCATCCACCAAAACCTGAAGCTGTTTTTAAAATATATCTGATGGAACTTGTCTTGTTTTCTGTAATAATATTCAATGGTTGGGAAACTCCTATTTCTTCAAAATTTTTAGAAGGAATCAGTGTATTATGAAGAGCTCCTTCCATAGAAATAATGCTTTCCAGAAGTCCGGAAGCACCCAGGCAGTGCCCATAGTAGCCTTTTATGCTGTTCAGAGGAACCCTTTCAAGTTCCATTCTGTTGAAGGCAATGGCTTCCATTTCGTCATTATATAAAGTGGCTGTTCCGTGGGCAGAAATAAAATCGATTTGTTCCGGAGAAACGTGGGCTTCTGTCATGGCATTTTTGATGCTGGCATACAAGCCGTCACCTGTTCTTGAAGGTCCGGAAATATGATTAGCATCATTAATAGCAGAATCACCTAAAACTCTGAAACTGAATTTTTCGTTTTCAGATCGTTCTGAAGTAATATAAACCGCTGCGGCAGCTTCACCTATATTGATTCCGTTCCTGTTTTTATCGTAGGGTTTACAAGGCCCAGAGCCAATCGCCTGAAAGGAATTGAATCCTGAAATAACAAACTCAGAAAGTTCGTCTCCTGCAATAACGAAAGCGTTCTTGTATTTTCCTGCCTGAATCATATTTTTGGCAACAGCGATGGCCATTACTCCTGAAACGCACGCATTGGAAACTACAATAGGTTTTGTGCTAAACCCAAAGAAGTCCGCAATTTTCTGGGCCAGTTTTGAGAGAAAAACACCTTCCGGCAGCTCCGTCTGATTTTTTAACAGGCTTATATTTCCTTTTGTTGTTGAAAGAATAAACAAAGTATCTTCTGTGATCTTCTGTCTTTCAATTAAAGGTTTTAAGCTTAAAAGGAGCATCTTTTCCAGCTTTGTAAAGTCTTGATTTTCAAAATTTTCACTGAAAACTTTATTTAATTTTTCAGAATCAATCATAGAAGCATAGAATGGCTCCTGGCTTTCTATGATTTTGTGTAAAGCAACTCCTGATTTTCCTTCCAGAAGGGCTGTCCAGTTGGAATCTACATCAAATCCAACAGGCGTTACACAATTATAATCTGTGATAAAAATTTCTTTCGTCATGATAATCCCATTTTATCTTTCCATTTTTGAAAAAATTCCGGATTATAAAGGCATAAACCCCCATTGTTATCCAGGAATACCTGAATGGTTTCACCACTGCAAACCAATTTATCTTCCTGGTTGAAAAGCTCATACCTGTAGATGAGTTTGGCTGAAACAGAGTTGATAAAAGTGGTAACAATTCTGAATGTCTCTCCGTATTTTAAAGGAAGAAAATGTTCGCAGGTACTTTTGACAATAGGTGTTACATATCCGGCTTTCTGAATATCGAGATAAGTGAGACCATGCTGACGGCCAAAAGCTTCCCTTCCGTCTTCAAAATAAACAATATAATGTCCATGCCAGACAATTCCCAGCGGATCTGTCTCATTGAAACGTACTCTTACTTCTTCGGTACAGGTTAATATATTTTTGTTAGACTGCATTTTGTTTCTTTTCGTAAAAAATGGAAATAGATACGGTAGCAAGATAAAATAAAAGCAGGAATGCCAATTCTTTTGCAATACCTCCAATTCCGCTGTTTCTTAAAATAATATCATAATAAGCATTCAGCCCCCAGTTCATTGGTGAGAACTTGGCCACGGTCTGCATAAATTCCGGCATCAAGAATACCGGTACCCAAATTCCTCCAATAGCGGCTAAAACAACTACGGAAGTAGCTCCAAATGGTGCCGACTGCTCCTGAGTATCTGCAATAGTTCCCAGTAAAACTCCGAATCCTATTGCTGCCAGCCCGGCAAATAACGTTACTATCAAAAGCTGGAACATTTTTCCCGACACATCAAAGGCGGGAAGATCCATATAGGGGAACAGATAAATTCCTACAGCTATCATCAGTAAAAACTGAATGATACAGATGATAAGGTAGGTACATGTTTTTCCCAAAATATGTATAAAATAGGGAGTAGGGCTGATTCTTGCCCTTACACTTGTTCCCTGGCTTTTTTCTTTAACAAGGTTGATCGATAACGGGACTACGATAAAAAATATGGCAAAAAGCGTCCAGGCAGGAACATTGTGCTGAACGGAATTTGGCATTACATCCATTTTTCCTTTTTTCGGAGTGATCTCTTTAAAGCTGATCAGATTCTTATTTTGGTCAAGGTTTTCAGTAGTTCCCAGCTGGTCCTGAAAGGCTTTGTAAATCTTTTTATTCTCAATCTGAAAAACCATTTTGTTGACAGAATTCATCACAGAATTTTTGAATCCTGCATTGGTTGCCGGGTCAAAGTACAGATGAATTTCTTTAGCTTTTGGAGCTTCTGTTTTTACTTTGGCAGAATCACCTTCAAGGCCGAATGAACTTACAATGGTCTGAACTTTTGAATCAATATTTGAATTTAAATCCTTTGTTAAATTTTCTGGAATGACAATTGCCATCTGATATTCTCCGGAAAAAACGGCTTCCTGTGCCGACTTTTCATTGAAATTGGTGAGCAACTGGAATATCTTACTATTCTCCAGCTCGCCTTTTATATTTTTTGATACGTCAGATCGGTCATTATCAATAAAGATGATCGGGATTTTTGATCCTTCAAGGTTTTTGAAGGTAGAATCCTGAATCAGGGTAATGGTTACAATAAGAAGTAACGGCATGACAAAGATGATAACAATTCCTCCTATATCTCTTTTCAGGAGAAGAATTTCCTTAACAAAGCTTCTCCACAGTTTATACAACAACATCTCTTAATTCTTTTCCGGTTAATGAAATGAAAACATCTTCAAGGTTCTCTGCATTGGCAATCTGGGAAACAAGCTCTTCAGGTGTTCCTATAGCATGAATTCTCCCTCTGTCAATAATGGCAATCTTGGTACAGAACTCTTCTGCCTCAGACAGGTGATGAGATGTATAAATAATACACGTTCCGTTTTTATTAAGTTCCAATAAGAAATCTATGATTACTTTTTTGGATTGAACGTCTACGCCTACGGTAGGTTCATCCAGAAATAGGACTTTAGGATTATGGAGTGTTCCGGCGATGAGGTTACAGCGCCTCTTCATTCCCCCTGAAAACTGTCCTACCTGCTTGTCTGCAAATTTTGAAAGTCCCATAATTTCCAGAGACTCATCGATTGTTTTCTTTAGCTGGTTATGCTTTAAGCCATACAGACTTCCGAAAAACATCAGGTTTTCTCTGGCCGTAAGGGTTGGGTAAAGTGCATATTCCTGTGGGACGATACCAATAATCTGTCTGATTTTAAAAGCATCTTTCTGTGGAGATAAACCGTTGATGGTAAATTTCCCTGAGGTAGGCTTTATCAATCCTGAAAGCATAGAAATAAAGGTTGTTTTTCCAGCTCCGTTAGGACCAAGAATTCCATAGATTTCGTTGTTGCTGATATTTAAAGAAATATCATTTACAGAAAACTCATCAGAATTTTTGTATTTTTTATATAGGTTTTTGATTTCAATCATATTCTCCGCCATATCAGATCGCTTTTCTGAGTTTTTTATAGAAAGCTTCTTCCAGGTCTGCAATATGCAGCATCGTTTTTGAAAGTTCGTTATAGATGTTGCTTTTTGAATTTCTGTTTTTATACACTCTTGCAATATCAACAGCAAAGTCTCTCCAAAGATCACCAATTGAGGTAATTTCTTTTGACAATTCTTTTAATTCTTCATTTTTAAGAATTACAGCAGCCTCCTGCAGGAATGCTCCATAGATAAATCTGAATCCGCCGCCGCCGGTTCCGATTTCCTCCTGCATTCTGATAAGCTGTCCCAGATAGTGATTGGTTACTTTTGTTCCTTTCTTTTCCGCCCATTTTGGAATACTTCTGGCCACCCATCTCATGGCTTTTACTCCAATAAGCGGTACGGGAGCAAGCATATTTTTACAGGTGTCTTTGATTCCTTTTTTGATGGCCTCTTCCAGATTGATATTTTCGGGAATGTAAACAGGATAATACATATGCCCTTTTGGAGGAAGTGCTCCTTTGGCATATCTTACCTTTTCCAGTTCAGCCTCTGTAAGGGAAGTAGTGTAGTCCATTACAGGGTCACTGATAAGGAATTTTCCATCTTCTTTCCCATAGACAACAAGATTGTGGGCATTAAAGTGGAATTTATATTCTTCAGGGAAGTAGGTAAGGTTGAAAACTCCTACCTGAAGTCCTGTAGGTACATTTTGTTCCAAATTTCTTTCAAGAGCTTTTTGTGCATCCTGAGGATTTGAGAACTTTTCTCTTTTGATTTTAATACCTAATCTTTTTGCTGCTTTGCTGAAAATAGCACCCGGCATCGGACGATAGCTGAAGCCCGGAGCAAAATTCACCTTTAAAAAAGGCAGGTAGACAAAAAACAATCCTGAACCGATCCCGAAGATCATAGGTTCACTCAGTTTAAGGCCTCTGTTAAGCAGAAGATTAGAAGCAACACCGTTCTCGCAATGCGCAGTCTGATGGTGTTCAAAGTTTAATTTCATTTGTCGCTTATATCTTTTTCATTGGTTAAATAAAAGTGAGCATAGTATATATGCGTTGTTTCATTTATTTCCCATTGAAGTTTTTTAATTCATTTACTGAAATTCCGAATGCATCAGCATATTTTTTCAGTGCTGTTTCGCTTAGTGTTTTAAATGTTCCGGGCTTAAAATGTCTTTTTACCCTCCATTGCCACATTCCTACATAGGAGGCAAGTACACCCAGATCCATCTTATTCAGTTCCATAAAGTAAACGATAGGACTTACTATATTATTGGCAACATTTTGTTTTGCTCCCTCAATTCTTTCATAGATAAGCTCCATTGATTCATCCAGTGCAGCTTTCTTTGCGTTCCAGCCAGTACTGTTTGCCGTTGTATAATTATCATTCTCATCCGTGACATACAGAACTTCAGTCATGTTGGCAGATTTCAGGTTACTTTCGTCCTGAGGTAAGTCGTGTTTTTTCATCTAAATAATGTTAATTTTTTTAGATTCCAGATAAAAATGCTTCACCTGTTTTGATTTTTTTAATCAGTTGGCTAAAATAGTGAAAATACATTATATGTAAATCATATTAAACGGAAAGACGGTATTGTAGTGAAACAGAGGCAGTATAAGAATTGATAGTTCAATTTAATGTTTGTTTAAAAAAAAGTTTTGTCCATTTTAGGAAGACCGGTTTTAACTAATATGAAATAAAAGGATCTTAAGCAATACTCTGTTAGGGCTTATAATTTAGATATGTAATAAAACAGCTGTAACAAGTGTGTTATATAAGAAGACTAATGGTGTAAGAATTTGATAAAAATAACTAACAAATAACAACTATGAAGAAGTTTTTTATTTCTGTTTCGCTTTTCTATATGATAAGCGCTATGGCTCAGAAATTTGATACCCAAAAGCTGACTGATGCTCAGGGTTATACTTATGAAACGGTCAAGAATGATCAGGCAGGTGTAAGAGTTTATACCCTGAAAAACGGATTAAAGGTTTATCTGGCAAAAAATGAAGACGCGCCAAGAATTCAGACGTATATTCCAGTGAGAACAGGATCAAACAACGATCCGAGTGATAACACAGGATTGGCTCACTATCTGGAGCATATGGTTTTCAAGGGAACTTCACATCTGGGAACTCAGGATTGGGCAAAAGAAAAAGTTTTGTTACAGCAGATTTCAGATCTTTACGAACAGCATAAAGCTGAAAAAGATCCTGAAAAAAAGAAGGAACTTTATAAAAAAATTGATCAGGTTTCTCAGGAAGCTTCAAAATATGCTATTGCCAATGAGTATGATAAGGCCATTTCTTCATTAGGAGCTACCGGAACAAATGCTCATACATGGCTGGATGAAACGGTTTATAAAAATAATATTCCTTCGAATGAGCTGGAAAAATGGCTGAGAGTAGAAAAGGAACGTTTTTCAGAATTGGTATTACGTCTTTTCCATACAGAACTTGAAGCGGTATATGAAGAGTACAACAGAGCGCAGGATAACGACGGACGTCTTGTAAACTATGCTTTGATGGAAGCTCTTTTCCCAAAACACCCGAACGGACAGCAGACAACGATTGGTACTTCCGAGCATCTGAAGAGCCCTTCAATGGAAGCTATTCATAAATATTTTGATACCTACTACGTACCAAACAATATGGCGGTAGTATTGGTGGGAGATCTTGATTTTGACAAAACTATAAAATTAGTTGATCAATATTTCGGTTCTTTCAAGTACAAAGAACTTCCGATGAAAAAAATGGTTACAGAGGAGCCGATGACGCAGGTTGTTACAAGAACTGTAAAAAGTCCTTCTACACCAAGAATGACGATTGCCTGGAGAACAGACTCTTATGGAACGCAGGAGGCAAGATTAGCAGATGTAGTCGCTGAAATTCTCAGCAACAGAGGAGATGCGGGATTAATTGACCTTAATATCAATCAAAAGCAAAAAACTCTTGGAGCGGGGGCTTATGAATCTCCTTTCAAGATGTATGGTTCATTTGCATTGGTAGTTACTCCTAAAGAGGGACAAAGCTTTGATGACGCGAAAAAGCTATTGATGGATCAGCTGGATCTTGTGAAAAAAGGACAGTTCCCGGACTGGATGCTGAAGGCTATCGTAAATGATAAAAAAGTTCAGCGCATGAAAGACTGGGAAACTGCTGACGGATTGGCTACAGAGCTTTATGATTCTTATATTAAAGGAAGAACCTGGGAACAGGAACTTGATGAGATCAATCAATATGACAGAATCACTAAGGCGGAGGTTGTAAAGTTTGCCAATGATTTCTTCAAAAACAATTATGTAGTTGTTTATAAGGAAAAAGGAGTGAATGATAAGCTGGTACGTGTTGAAAATCCTGGGATTACTCCAATTAAACTGAACAGAGATGCACAGTCGCCTTTCCTTAAAGATATTTTAAATACAAAAGTAACAGAAATCAAACCTGAGTTTATAGACTATAAAGCAGCTATTCAGACTTCACAGGTGAAAGACAAAAAAGTAAGTTTTGTAAAAAATAAGTACAATGAGATAGCTCAGGTAAGTTATATTTTCCCTTTCGGAACAGATAATGATAAAGAGCTTTCTATTGCAGGAACTATTTTTGAATACCTTGGAACGGATAAATATACTCCTGAACAATTGAAGGAAGAGTTCTATAAACTGGGAATCAGCTATACCATAAGAACTTCAAATGATCAGATGGTGATCTCACTGAGTGGCCTTGAAAGCAATATGAAGAAAGGGGTGGAGCTGATGAATCACTGGATGACCAATGTGAAGCCGGATAAAACTATTTATGATCAAACGGTAAAAACAATTCTTGAATCAAGAGCGGTCGCTAAGAAAGATAAAGTGAGAATTATGTCTGCGCTTTCAAACTATGCGAAATATGGTAAAAATTCAAGAATGACGGATATAGTTTCCAAGGAACGTCTTGAAAACATTGACGCTGCAGAATTGATGAAGAAAATAAAAACCCTGAACCAGCATCCTTATCAGGTACTTCTTTACGGACAGGATCAGGCAGGGTTGGAAAAAGCGGTAAAACCGTATATCACCAATACAAGCCTTCAGCCTGCAAAAGCTAAGGAATATGCGGAACAAGCTACGACAGGTAAAGTATATTTCACAAACTATGACATGGTACAAATGGAAATGGCTAAGGTGGCAAAAGGAAGCAATGTAAATCTTAGCAACTTCGGAAAAGCTAATGTTTTCAATGAATACTTTGGAAGAGGACTTTCTTCTATCGTTTTCCAGGAGATCAGAGAAAGTAAGTCACTGGCATATACTGCTTATGTTTCTTATGCTAATGCTTCGGAAAAAGGACATGCGAACTATATTACCAATTATATTGGAACGCAGTCTAATAAGCTTCCTTTGGCTGTAAATGCAATGAATGAACTGATGGTAGCACTACCACAGATCCCTGCACAGTTTGAGAACTCAAAAGGTTCTGCATTGAAGCAGATTGCTTCCAACAGAATCAACAGAACGAATATCTTCTTCAATCAGTTGGCATTGAAAAAGCTTGGGGTAGACTATGATATCAGAAAAGATATTTATTCTGAAATCCAGGGGCTGACATTACCACAGCTTACAGAATTCTATAATACTGAAGTTAAGCCTGTAAAATACAATACAGCGATTATTGGTAAGAAAGAAAATCTGAATATGGAATCTGTCAACAAAATGGGAGAATTCCAGGAGGTGTCTCTTGAAGAGATCTTTGGATATTAATTCTTTTTTTTGATTTAAAATAAGTCTGAAAGCGGGGCAGAAATGCTCCGCTTTCTATTTTTAAAGATCGTCTGAATTTTGCAGTTTTACGGAATGTTTCACGTGAAATATATTTTTTTATTACCAGGATAATATAGGTTTTCAGGATTTATTATACCATTTATAATAATTCAACAGGGGAGAGCTTTAGCCAAAATATAAATTTTTTAAATACAAATATTCACAAGTACTTAATAACCCTTGGTTATTGATCTGAAACAAAAAAGCCGTACATTGAGGTACAGCTTTTCTATTTATTTTGAATCGGAATTTACGATTTCACTTCCTGAATAAAAAGATTGATTTCTGCTCTGATCAACAATTCATCATTATTAAATGTTTCGCAGAAGATGTGGCAGATATTTTCAAACTGGGAAATCAGTGATGCTTTTGAAATAATTTTATCATTCACTTTTGGAAGGGCAAAAATTTCAATTTTCTTGATGTTGGTAATAAAACCTATCACTTTAGTATCAGCTTCCGGATTTTCGAAGAAACTTTGTCCAAGAATAGATGAGCAGGTCTGTGCAAGGTTTTCAATTAAACCGGCTTCCACAAACTCATTATTGTGAACAAATATATTGTCTTCTTTTATTTCAAAGGAAGTCACTACTTTTTCCTGGGTCAGCTCAAGAATATAGTCTGCCATCAGCATCGGTTCGCGATGAGGTAAAAAGTTGTGTATATTAATGATATTTTCTTCCCTGATTTCCATTTTCAGTTATTTTACAGCAGTTTTCATTTGAGATTTTGCAATCACTTCGCCATTTAGTTTGGTAACGATATCTACGAGGGTTACTCCCATTACTTCATTGAGGATGGTGACCTCAGATTTCAGCAGATCTCCTGTTTTAGGCAATACCTGAGCTTCAAATGATTTGATCGCCCCGATGTATCCTGTAGGCGCATCCTTTCCCAGGAGATAATATTTATATCCTGTATGAAGTGCTACGCTCTGTGCCTGATGCTCAATTAAGCCCGAAGCCTGAAAGGTTCCGTCTTGTACAAACAGATTATCTTCCTTTATTTCAAATCCTGCGATAAGGTGGCTTTCAGAATATTCGGAAAGCTCATGCACCATTACAAAAGGCGCTCTTTGAGGAATAAGGCTTTGTACAAAATCTTTATCGGATGTTGGCAGTATGTTCTCCATTAGCAAACCGTTAATAAAGCACAAGAGTAAGCGAATCTTCCACTTTCCGGAACACAAAGAAGTACTTTTTCGCCTTTTTTCAGTTTTCCCGAATTCATGAGCTCTTCTAATGCTATAAAGATAGATCCGGCACCAATATTTCCGACTTCAGAGAGGTTGTAGAACCATTTTTCTGCAGGAAAATCCATGTCTTTTTTAGCAAATTCCTCTTTCAGGCCATCTTTGAAATAACCGGAAGAAATATGAGCTAACACATGATCAATTTTTTCAGGATCTAAATTATGCTTGTCAAAAGAAGTTCTTAAGCTTTCTGCCCCTTTTACCAGAATATATTTATCCAGAATTTTAGTATCCTGCTTTATTGCAAAAATAGACTGCTTCAGCCATTCATCTGAAGGATAGTCTGCCCAGGATTTAAGGCTTCCGTCTTCCTGTTTGTCACATCCTGCGTACATACACGCTTCGATTTCGTGAGCATAAGAGTAGAAATCTATAAAATCTATTTTTAATGAAATACTGTTTTCTCTTGGTTTGTTTTGCAACAAGAAAGCCCCTGCTCCATCAGAAAGCATCCATCTCAGGAATTCTCTTTTGAAGGCAACGATAGGTCTTTCTTCCAGTAATTTTAAGTTTTCAGCTTCATGATTGAATTTATCAGCGGTCATCCATGCAGACATTCTTTCGGAACCTGCACATACTGCACTGTCCTGTACACCGGCTTTTACAGAAAGGAAGCCGTAGTTCAGAGCATTCATACCTGAGTTGCAAAGACCTGTTGCGGTATTAATCTCAATAGATTTTCCGATGTTCAGTTCACCGTGGACCATAGAAGCGTGTGATGGCTGAATCTGGTCTGGTGACGTTGTTCCTACAGATAATAATTTCATATCTTCCTTTTTGAAATTTTCATCAAAAAGTCCTTCAACTGCTTTTGCTGTGAGCTGCGCATTGGAATGCGTAGGATTTCCTTCTTTATCTAAAGCGTAATATCTTGTTGTAATTTTATTGTTTCTTAAAATAAGCGATTTTGCTTTAGAAGGTGCGTCATTGATAAGGCCAAGATAAGTCTCCATTTCAGCATTCGATACCGGCTCATTGGGTAAAAATTTTGAAGCCTTTGTTATAAATACGTCGTACATTCTATTTTAAATTAATTCCTTGTAAATATGTTTTTTGTCTTTGTCTTTTAAACCAAAAGATAGGGGTTGTAAGTAGGTGTAACACCAAAACGACAGGTGAGATGATCCATATCGCAGCCATCAAATATACCTTAAAGAATTTTATCAGCAATGGACGTTTCTCTTTTTTCTTGATAATCAGATTAGACCATATTGTAAAAATCTTATTTCCTACCTTTTCTACACGAACCAGGAAAGGGCGGATTTCAACGGCTCCGTTTTTTACCAAGTCCGGCTGTAAGTCGCTCAGATCATTGTTTTTAAAGTGCTTTTCGATAATTTCTCCATACTTTACAGAACCTGCAATTTCTTCATCAGAAACTCCGGCTGCCGGAAGTAGTCCTGATTTTTCTTTTTGTCCCGTTGTAAGCCACCGGATAATGGTTAATACACTCGTATAATTGTCATGCCTGTCTACCAGAGCTATATTTCCTGCAAGTTTCGCTTTTAGATCTCTCAGATAAACTTTTAGTTTTTCCTGAGAAAGCATCCACATATTCCTGGTTCCGGAAATGGTAATCACAGGTGTGTCTTTAAGGATTTTTTCTGCATAGCTGCTTTTCAGGAATGAAATGATGGGGATAGACGGGGTAAGGAACCAAACCTGATATCCAAACAGGATAAGGTCATATTTTTTGTTCAGTATTTCTTCTGAAGGAGGAAAAATCTCTTTCGGGATCTGTAAATAAGATTCCGGAAAAGTGTCGAAAAAAACATCTCCGGGCCATGGGTAAGGAAAATCTTCCTTTAGTTTAATATTATAATAGGTAATGTCATACTCATCCTTTTGGGCTTCAAAAGGCTTCGCTATGTTTCTCACAATATCTTCAAGTTGACCGGTTTGTGAATAATATATTATAAGTATATTTTTCTTCATTAGTTTTCTTTAGCGTTTACAAAAATATGTTTTTCATATTTATTATTTGGTTTTAAATACTTTTAAGGATTCAGAACTCCATTCTAATGTATAATTTTTGTTTTCAAACCCTGTATTTTTTATATTTATAAAAATGATGGTTTCAGGAAGAACCTTAATATTATTCATGCTAAAACTGTCATCCGAAACCAGAAGGACATCAATGATTTTGTTGATCTCTGAAAATTCTCTTATATACTGGATCTTCCTTCTTTTGACCAGATAGCTATGTGCTGCTGTAGCTCTCTTATCATTATCCCTGATTAATGAGAAAACTCTTCGGCTGGCCTGATATAAAGTTAACAAAACATCTGTTTGTCCGAAATCATCTGCAATATGAAGAATGCTCGCATCATTAGGTATATGTTTATTAAGCTCAAAGTATGCCAATTTATGAGTTTTAAAATCTTTTTTGACTTCTTTTACCACCTCACTGTCTTTATAGAGGAAGCTCAGGAATAATTTATTTTTGAAATAATTTTCATTCTCTATTTCCTCTCTCAATTTAGCAAATTCTTCTCTGAAATAGGCATTGATCTTTTTTGTTCTCTCAGAATAGTTTTTGCCGAAAGTCATATCATCTTTACTGATCCTGTTACCCACTTTAACGGTAATACTTCCATCATAGATAATGAAGTCACCTTTTGGTAATACCTCAGAATTTCCATGGATGTAAAGAGGAAGTATATCCAGTCCAAATTGTTCCGCAAGATAAAACGCCCCTTTATGAAATCTTTTGACATCATTGGTATAAGAACGTTCAGCTTCAGGGAAAACTACCAGAGAGTATCCCTGTGCAATTTTTTCTTTCAGCTGATCCATTCCGTTTTCAATGCCTTGGGAAACCGGATAAAAGCCAAGTGCCTTAACGAGTTTTCCAAAAACCGGTGAGTCATATACCCAATCATTAACCAGGTAAATGATTTTGTGGGTAGCCATGGCGATGGCTAAGGTGTCCAAGAACGACGTATGATTGGCAATGATAACAGCCGGTTTGCTGAAATCTTCTGCTGTATTTCTGATAACCCTTTTCTTTACAAAAGGAGTTGAATAAAGTACGGATGTCAGGAACTTGGCTAGGATTAATTTAATAATATCTAAGGTTCTGCCTTTAGAGTTTTTAACAAAGATACTGCCGAAAGCAGAAAATATCAATCCTCCCAACCCATAATATGTGAATGAGAATATTGCTCGTAACAGTAATCTTAAAGTAATCGGAGAAAGTCCTTTTTTTGCCCGGTTTGTAATCAACAGCCTAAACCAGAATGGATATAAGGTAGACGTAATGATAATCACTGAGAACATTCCAATCAACGCAACCAAAGCTAAAGAATGAAGGGCAGGATGTTTTGCGAAGATCAGAGATCCGATAGAAAGAATGGTTGTAAAAACAGCAAGAATGATTGAGGTTCTATAGGTGGGCAGTTCATTCTTTCCTGTAGTATGTTCTTTTTGCATGGCCTGGGTCAGGAAAATACTGAAATCATCCCCAACACCGAACACCAGAGTACAGACTACTGTACTGAATATATTTAATTCAAGCCCTAAAAAATAAAGAATTCCCGCTGTTACCACTCCTGTTAAAACAATCGGGAACATAGTAAGAATGGTTAATTCAAGATTTCTGAAGAAAACAATGATCGTTAAAACAATGGCTAAAAGAGAATAATTGATTAGTGTGGTAAAGTCTCTTTTCAGCAGGCCCAGGAAATTTTCATTCATCTGCTGGCGGTCAATCGCAAGGGCGTCATGTTTCTTTTCAATATCTTTGATGAAGGTATCTCTTTTGTTTTCATCTACTTTTACAACATTAGATACCGTATAAAACCCATTTTCATCGCTCAGAAATTCGGAAATTTGAAGAGCTTTTATCTTTTCATAATCCTTCAGGCTTAAAGTATTGTAGTCTTTATTTAAAAGCCCGTTGAAATTATCAAAAGCAGATCGGTTGAACCCGAATTTGTTTCCATTGCTGATCAGCTCAGAAATAGTCTGGTTCTTTTTATGATCATTCCAGAAACTTTTCCAATCCTCAATTTTCTTTTGCTGGTCTTTTTCTGAAAGTACAATGTTTCCAATGGAATTATAACTTAGTATTTTACCTTCCTGTTTCTCTTTTTCAAGGAAGCTGCTTAGTTTTGAGTTTCTTTCCAGTGCCTCTTCTTCAGAATTTCCATACGAGATGGTGTAAATAGACTTTGAAGTGATATCTGAAAGTTTTTGAAGTTTGGCTTCACTGATCTTTAATTCCTTGGGAATATAATTCAGATCGCCAATATCTTCATTAAAACCTACATGCCTGAATCCAAACAGACAGGCTAAAATAATGATCGAACAGCCAATAATTAGAGGTTTGTTTTTCTCGTAGGGATAAGACCCGATCCTGTCGATAAAATTTGAATGATGTGTATCATCCACTACTTTAGGCGTGTATAATTGGGGAACGATAATCAATGCTGTAACAGAAGAAAGAATGACGGTAATAGCAGCAAAAAGTCCTAAGTCCTTCAATGCTTCAGAGCGTACAAAAACAAGGCACAGGAATGAAACTGCGGTAGTAGCGCTGCTCAGTACAATAGGCTGGGTAATTTCCTTGTAAAGTTCTTCAATATTATTGTTGTGCTTATAATGTGTCAGAATATGCAGCGCATAATCTATCGTGATTCCGATAAGAATAGCCCCTACACTCAATGAGATTGCGGAAATTTTATCTTTAATAAAGTATAAAGCCAATAAAGCTAGCAACACCGAAAAAGCAGTCGGAAGAAAAACAATAATGGGAGTAAAGAAATTTCTGAAATAATAAATAAGCAGAATCAAAAGTACGGTCATAGAAATGACAACCGTATTCTGGATATCTTTCTTTATTTGTTTGGCATTGGCTACTGCAATCACCGGAGATCCGAAATAGCTGAGTTCTGTTTTTCCTTTGAACTGTTTATTGATATCGTCTTTTATTGTGTTAAGCTGATCGACGAAAGCTTCGTTTCCCTTAGTGTCATTGCTCTTATTTTTGGGATCAATGAAAAGTAACAGATTCTTGCCATCTTTGGTTACAATATAACTGTCTTCAAGTTTGAAATCTTTACTGATGTTTAAGGCATTTAATTTTTTAATCCCTAAAAAAGTGAGTCCCAAAGGATCTTTTTTGATAAATTCCTTTGTCACAAGACTTGTAGGAGATGCCAGCGAAATATAATTGTTCTCTACCTGTGTAGCTATACTGTCTTTTTGAAGCTTTCTGTCAATTTCTTTATAATCGTTTTCATTTAAGAATAATGGAAGGTTTTGACTGACAAAGTCAAATGTTTCTGAAATCTCATTATCATTTACTTTTCCCTGAACAGAACCAATGTATTGATGCAAAGGCTTTATTTTTTGCAAAAAAGTATCTGCGGTTTCAGAAAGCTGAAAGCTGTCTTCATGAGACTTGTTTTCTATAATGACAATGATCTTATCCGAAAAATTAAGCTGTTTAATAACCTTTGCTGTAAGATCCGATTTTTCATTTTTAGGAATAATCTGATTAATGTCTTCCTCGAAATTGATTTTTGAAGCAAAGAAAATGCATAAAGCGGCAATTCCTAAGGCTGTAAATACAGACAGGGTTTTGTTTTTGGAGATCAGGTAATATAAAAATATAAAAAAGCGATGCATTTTGTTTAAATCAAGTGTGCAAATTTAATTTTTTAAGAGTTAGTTCAAAATAGTTAGACGAGAAGTTTAGCTGAAAATCAATAAAATATTCTAGGAAGAATGAAAAAATATTCTACTTTTGCAAAAGTTCCCCGCTAACAAAATGTATTTTAAATCACAATTATTATTAAAAAATAAGAATCTGTTTTAGATATGTTGAAAAGAAATGATGAAAAAATAAACGGATTCCTATTTGTAATAGTACTTCCGCTTCTGCTGTTTGCTATGTCGTATTATGGATTTGAATCTGCTTATACAAGATTAAAAACATCAGAAAAAACCCCCGAATTTTTATTCTCCTCTGTTTATGCTTACAGAGTGATTCCCAATTATCTCAGTGTGTATATGACAGATATGATGTATTATCTGATCAATGGTCCTTTTTCCTTTTTTAAAGATTTCCTGTCCAAGAACGGGACCCCATTCTATCACGGGCTTTTCCTAATGAATAGTGTGTTTTTTATTTTGTGTTCATTAATTTTAAATGCAATATTTAAGCTTAAAGCTGGAGGCTTTCTTTTGAATCTTAATGCAAAAAGAATTATTCATCTCTTATCCGTTTTCTTTATTGTAATTACCCAGTATGCGCCAACAAATTGTGACACTATTGCTCTTTTTTGTTATTTGGCAGGTATTTTTTTTACACTGAAATATTTACATACTCAAAAAAATATATTCTTTTACTCTTTAATTATTCTTATTGTATTCTCCACATTTGTAAGGGAAACGGCATGTATTAATATCGCTTTTTTTGCTGCGGTATTTTTCAATTTAAATGACCTTAAAAGAGGTAATTATCAGATAATTTGGAAAATAATTCCCCTTGTTATTGCTTTTATTGTTCCTTATCTGGGGCTCAGAGCTCTTTTTATACAGGAAGAGACTACTTTTGTAGAAGGATTTTATATCAATAGAAACTTTTCCAGTCCATTCAATCTTGCAGGGCTGCTTTTTGCAGTAATTATACTTTATTTTATATATAGGCTTTGTGTGGATAATGAAAACAGAACTGTTTTTGGAAAATATCTCTTTTTTTCAATTCCCTATCTTCTTATGATTACCTTGGTGGGGCTTTTTTGGGAAGTAAGACTTTTTCTGCCTTTAATTCTTACCGGAATTATAATAGCATACCATCAATTTAAAAAAACATCAGAGATTTAACATGAGTTTATTACACCCATATTATCTAATTGCGATTGTCTATATGCTGTTTTTCAGTATTAAGGAGGTTTTTGGTAAAAAAGTGGATAAGAAATGGTTTTGGTTTTTAGCCGTGTATTTTATTATCATTGTTGGACTTAGAGATGATGTAGGGCCGGATTATGGAAGTTATAAAGGAATTTATATTTATTCTGATACCAAGAGCTATTACTCTATCTTTATGAAAATGCTCCATCTGGAGGGTACAGAAAACCTTGATGTAGAGTGGCTCTATACTTTAATTAATAAAATACTGCTCAATATCTTTGATGCGCCTTTTTACATGCTGACTTTAGTTATTGCTATTTTTGCCATGATCTTTAAAGTAGAGTACACAGAAGATAATACCTTTTATCCATTTACTTTTACCCTGTTTATGTTTATTCCCAACTTTTTCATTGGGGAAAGTGGACAGATAAGGCAAAATTTGGGAACTTTCATTGTTTATTTTGCAATACGCTATATCAAAGAGCGTAAGTTCTGGCATTACCTGTTTTTCATATTCATAGGCTCAGGTATACACAGTGTATGTTATCTTTTTTTACCTATGTATTGGCTGGCTCGTGTTCCGTTGAATAAAACGGTGATGCTGATCATGATTATTGGTTCTGTTTTCCTGTCTCCGTTTGAGATCTACAGGGTTTTTGGTAGTTTTCTGGATGGCATGGCATCGGAAAGTACACTTGTAGAAGGCTTTAACGGATATATGGATGAGAGTGTGCAGCGACTGAATGGTGGTATAGGTATTCCGGAAGTGATGATGGCTATTCTGACCTTTTTCCTTTTTGTTTTTGATACGAAGATGAAAAAACTTTATCCATACTATGAATATCATCGGAACTATGCGGTTATAGGAGTTTGCCTTTATTTTATTTTTAGAAATAACCCGATATTTTCATCAAGGCTTGCGGGAGCATTCATTGGATTCTCCTATATCATTATTCCGAATGCAATGTATGTGGTGGCGCCGAGAGTAAAGAACATGATCTATGCATTCATCATTTCACTGGTTGTCTTTAACTTCGTTGTATTTGGTCTATTTAATAATATCAAGGCTGGGCGATTTTCTATAGAGCGATATAAAAATCACATACTTCCATAGGGAGATTTAACTTAAATAAATTGTAAGACAGCTTTTTTAGCTGTCTTTTTTGTTTTTGTGTTGTTTTAAAGATTATTTAGTGTTTTATTAATAACATAATCATAATATGTTGAATTTATTTGTTAAATAATTCAATTTTATTGATATGGGCTTAAAAGTTGTATCTCAATAATGATATACCCAAATCCATAAAATATGAAAAGGTTAATTGAAAAATTAGCGGCAGTTTTTTGCCTAGTGTTGATGGGAATTTGTTTTAAAGGGAACATCTTATTAAAGGAAAATCTTTCCTTGATTGGACACATAAATGATGGATTAGTTAAGAAAGAAGACTCCCTTGGAAAGTCTGTTCATGCTAAGCTGTTGATTCCGGATTGGAAAAAAGCTCCTAATAGTTATATATTCGATCCCAATCAGAATAGTGAGGGCTTGCTGGTACCGGTAAAGAAAGCGTATGCTATGTGGGATGGAACCGGATATCTCAGTGGAACTGGTATTCCTGCAGGAACGGTCACAGCAGATGTACTCTGGGAAGACAGTCATGGACTGATAAAGTCGGGAGTAAATTATGCCCTGGAAATTGTTGGTTCCGGACAGGATGCAAAAATAAAAGTCCCAATCAACAAAATAAGAAAAGGAAATGCTGTGGTAGCATTAAGAGTGGATGGTGAGATTTATTGGAGCTGGCATATCTGGGTGACGGATGATCCTACTAATGGAGTATCTTACAAAAGTTTCAGCAGTATTAAAAGAATGAAAACGGATGGAACTGTTGAGTTGATTCCCGATTCTGATTGGAAATGGATGGATAGGAATCTGGGAGCACTTTCTGCTTCTATCACTTCATCAGATTGGAACAAGAGCATGGGGCTTCTTTACCAGTGGGGGAGGAAGGATCCTATTCCGCCATTAGTAACCAGAGGGAATGATTTCTATGAGGTTTCGGGATCTGTGGGAAGAATACGGCATAGAGGAGCAAAGAATATGGACAATGCAACAAGTATTGACGATCTCAGAAAATTTGTTCTGCTTTCCAATGCTGAGATAACAAATAATATCAGGCTTTCTGTAAAAAATCCTCTCAGTCTTATCTACATTAATAAAAATGATAATTCCGGACAGGCGTATTACAATAACAACGTCAATTTGCCTGTCAATTGGTTTGGTAAATCTACGGTGCTGCCGGATAACAGATTGTCAGAACTTAACCTTTGGTCTGATAATGCACAGGGTAAAATTTCAACAGTTTATAATAGCGACGATAGTGCAAAGCCATATAGAGACAAATCTTCTTATGATCCTTGCCCTAATGGTTGGCGCGTACCTTCTGTACTAGTTGCTAACCAGGCTTCTTCATCTTATGTTGACGACATCAGAATAGACTTTTCACCTTTCGGAGTAAAAACCAATATGGCGAAAAATGTTTTTGAAAACAATAAATATTATATTATAAAACCAACCGATGCAGGAGTGCCGTCATTTATGACCGGGTTTAAAGTGTATTCTAATTTGGGCTTTGATCTTTCTAACATAGGAGGATATAATATGGGAATATTTCCTGGAACAGGTCAGCTGATCAGAGGTGCTCATTTGGGACAATATACTGATCAGCATCATATAGCGCTTTGGACAGCAACCCTGGCAAGATTTTTTGATGCTTCACCGGCAGTAACCGTAAGAGGGCTTTCTATGATTCCCGATAAAGGACAGCCGGATATTCCGGATCCTAATTATCCTGATATTAAAGGACGTTATTATTACTATCCCCTTTCCGGAATGTACACTTCAGATGCAAATGGATGCAGATGTATAAAAGACCCTCTGTATAGCATCAACGACTATGACTTTCCTACAGAATACCTGCCTTCAGCGGCAGAGTACAGAGAAGGAATTGATAACCCTAATACCTATCAGATTACTAAAAATACGTCAGGTTCGGTTGTGAATATTCCCGTAAGTAAAGCATTTTCAATGCAGAATCAGCTGCTGAATAATTCCGAAATACTAAACCCTTCGAATTTTAACAACTTAAAAGCAAATGTTCTCTGGACAACGAACATAAACCTTATTAATAAAATTACAGTGGTGAATCCGTCCCCTTCTTCACTGCAGGACATAATTAATTCAAGGATATCGGTAGAAGTTGCTCCTGGCCAAAGTGGAAATGCTGTAGTGACATTGCATAATGGCAGTATATCGGCTCCGGTCTATTGGAGCTGGCATATCTGGGTGACTGATTCACCTGTAGGGTCTTATACTTATACAACAGAGCCTGCGTCAAATACAGCTGTAAACTATGTAAACTATGTTGCTAAGGCAGATGTACCCTTTCAGACTATATTCATGGATCGTAATTTGGGAGCTACAGATGTGTTTCCTAATGTTGTAAACCCTGCTTCACCTACTGCAGATGAGTTGTCAAAAATCAGTGCATCCACAGGGTTACACTATCAGTGGGGGAGAAAAGACCCTCTACCGACATTTCAAAGTGCAGACAGTAGAAACTTTTTCAATATATTTTTAGGAACTACAGCAGCAAATGGAACTGTTTCCTATAGCACCCTTACTCCAGCCGTTTACAATAGCCTTTCGGGTAATTATATCGTACCTTATACTACGTATGCTGCAGCCTCTAATGTACAGGCTACAGACAAACCTGTGGACAAAATCTCCAAAGTATTATCTTACTCCGTTAAAAACCCTTTAGTATACATGATTCCAAGTATATTTGCCCCTTTTAACAGCACAACACCTAATTACACCAGTGGAACAGACTGGCTGGCAACAGAACCTAATCTGGCATTGGACAGATGGGGGAGGGGAGGGAAAAAGTCTCCGTTCGATCCCTGTCCGGAAGGATGGAGGATTCCAGATTTGACAAATTCAGCATTAGTTTCAGGAACTGATTTTGGACAAACTCCCTGGTATAAAAAAGATAAAAACATAGCTACATCTTATAGTATTGTTACCGATTATGCAGGAGTCAGAGTCAGAAATTCCGGCAATTCGACGATTGGATATATGTTTAATAGTATTTCGTATCCCATAGGAAACTATCCGGATTCAGGATCAAGGGGATTCAGAAGCGTAATAGCAAATCAGTCTCCTCAGGGAACCTTTAACGTGATTAATTTTCAATATCCTGCAATATGGACGGGAGCCTTAACTTCAAATTACCTTGGAAGATCTATTAATGTACTTTTTGATGCCGCTTCTACAACCAATCGAATCATTGCTTTTCATGATAATAATGATCCTTACTTTGGTATAGGATGCCGGTGCGTGAAGATAAAATACGATGCTGATGGTAATGAGGAAGGGCCGGCTTCAAGAATTGCTATTATACAGAATGGCTCAACACTGAGTGCTATAAATACTGATGTGAAAGCTGAGGAAAACAGAATTTTTTTATACCCCAATCCGGTTTCTGACATTCTTTACTTAAAAGGTGAGGAAGATAAAGATTATAGCTATCAACTGTATAATGCATTAGGACAGCTCGTAAATTCCGGAGAGTTTGAAGATGATCATATTGATGTTTCTTCCCTGATCTCAGGAGTTTATTTAATAAGAATAAATAATTCTGAAGCTACTGTAAAAATAATAAAACGATAAAGTTTGAAAATGACAATTCTAAAAGCGGAATAAAAAGTTCTATTCCGCTTTTTCACTGATAAAATTATTTTTACATCTATTATGACTGATGAAAAATTCTATATTATCAAATATTGATACACATATAATGGGCTAAAGCCTACATTACAAAGGAGTTGGTTGTTGTTGGAATGGCTGTTGAAAGAGGATAGAAACCACTTTTATTGTTAAATTAAAAATCTTTATCAAAAAGTATATAATAAAAAAGCTTTACTTTTGCAAAAATTTTAGAATGTCGAAAAATTTAGTAATCGTAGAGTCCCCGGCCAAAGCAAAAACTATTCAGAAATATTTAGGAAAGGATTTCGAAGTGAAATCGAGCTTCGGACATATCCGGGATCTCCCTAAAAAAGGAATGGGTATTGATCTTACTACATTCAGTCCTGATTACGAAGTTTCAGCAGACAAAAAGAAATTGGTAACCGAATTAAAAGCTGCCGTAAAGAAAGCCGAAATGGTATGGCTTGCTTCCGATGAAGACCGCGAAGGAGAAGCTATTGCATGGCACTTAGCAGATGAATTGAAACTGAAGCCGGAAAACAGAAAAAGAATTGTTTTCCATGAGATTACCAAAAACGCCATTCTAAAAGCAATTGACAATCCAAGAGATATTGATCAAAACTTAGTGAATGCCCAGCAGGCTAGAAGAGTGTTGGACAGAATTGTAGGTTTTGAAATGTCTCCGGTTTTATGGAAAAAAGTAAAACCAGGCCTTTCTGCAGGAAGAGTACAATCTGTTGCAGTAAGATTAATCGTGGAAAGAGAAAAAGAGATTCGCGAATTTATACCTAAAGCAAGCTTTAAACTTGACGGAATCTTCTTAAATACCTCTGAGCAGGAAATTGCTGCCAAGCTGAAAAAAGACTTCGAAAAAGAAGAAGATGCAGAAAAATTCCTTGAACAGGCGAAGACAACAGAATTTAAAGTTCTGAATGTTGAAACAAGACCAGGTACACGTTCAGCATCTGCTCCTTTTACAACCTCTACATTACAGCAGGAAGCCTCTTCAAGACTGGGATATAATGTGACCAATACAATGCGTCTTGCACAGAGGCTGTATGAAGAAGGGTTTATTACCTATATGAGAACAGACTCGGTAAACCTTTCCCAGGAAGCAATTGAAGGAGCAAAAAAACAGATCACCTCAGAATATGGACCGGAATATTCTTCCCCAAGAAACTATACTACTAAATCTGCTGCAGCACAGGAAGCTCACGAAGCAATCCGTCCTACAGATTTTGGAGTGAAAAGTATTGGTGATGCTCAGCTGAGTAAACTATATCAATTAATTTATAGAAGAACACTTGCTTCTCAGATGGCGAATGCCAAAATTGAGAAGACGGTAATTGAAATTGGAAATGCATCATTGCCACATCATTTCGAAGCACAGGGAGAAGTGATCATATTTGATGGTTTCCTGAAAGCTTATGGTATTGTAAAAGCTGAAGATGATGATGAAGATAACAACGAAAAACTATTGCCAAAAGTAAAAATTGGTGAAGTATTAAATTATAAAACCATTACTGCTACTGAAAAATTCACAAGACCAAGTGCAAGATATACGGAAGCAGGATTAGTTAGAAAACTTGAAGAACTGGGAATTGGTAGACCATCTACGTATGCACCCACTATTCAAACGATTCAGAACAGAGAATATGTAGATAAAAGAGAGATTGAACCTCACACCCGTGAAGTGATCAAAATGTCTCTGATAAAAGATAAAATAAAAAAAGTAGTTCTTGAAGAGAAATTCGGGGGGGATAAAAATAAATTCGTTCCTACAGATATTGGGGAAGTTGTGAATGATTTCCTTACCGATAACTTCAAAGAAATTCTGGACTACGGTTTCACAGCAAGAGTAGAAGAAAGTTTTGACGAAATTGCAAGTGGAGACCAGAAGTGGAAAGAAATGATGACCAATTTCTACTCAAAATTCCATCCGAGAATTGCAGATGTAGAAGAAAATGCAGACCGTGCTACAGGAGACAGACTTTTAGGAGTGGATCCTAAAACCGGTAAAAATGTTCACGCAAGAATCGGAAGATTCGGAGCAATGATTCAGATTGGGGAAACAGATGATGAAGAAAAACCAGTTTTTGCATCATTAATGACAGGTCAGAATATTGCAACCATCACTTTTGAAGAAGCAATGGAACTGTTCAAATTACCTTTTGATTTAAATGAGGTTGATGGGAATCCGGTTTCTGTAGGAGTAGGTAGATTTGGTCCTTATGTGAAATGGGGCGAAACTTATATCAGTATTCCAAAAGGTGAAGATCCGCTTTCTGTAGATCAGAAACGCGCAGAAGAAATCATCAATGAAAAGAAAATCGCTGATGCACCTATTGCAAATTATAAAGGAGAGCCTGTAACAAAAGGAACAGGAAGATTCGGACCATTCATCAAATACAAAGATATTTTTGTAAATGTTCCGAAGAAATATAACTTCGACAATCTTTCTCAAAGTGACATCAATGAACTTATTGATGCTAAACTTGAAAAAGAAGCAAACCGATACATCCAGCAGTGGGAAAAAGAGAAAATCTCTATCGAAAACGGAAGATGGGGACCTTTCATCAAATTTGGAAAAGCAATGTTCAAAATTCCAAAGAAAGCAGACGATACAAAATATGATGCTGATGAGCTGAAAGAGCTTTCTTTAGATGAGGTTAAAAAATGGATTACAGATCAGGATCCTAAAGCCTTCGCAGAAAAGAAAAAGCCTGCAGCCAAGAAAGCAACGACTGCAAAGAAAACAACAACAGCAGCGAAAAAACCTGCAGCTAAGAAACCTGCAGCAAAGAAATAAATATTCTCTAATAAAATATAAAAGCACAGATTTCGGTCTGTGCTTTTTGCTTTTATAAAATCAGGTCTAAAGAAATGAAATGACATCGGTTTTAACTTATCTTTTTTTTTCCTTTATAATCACTTCAAAAAATGTAAAAATTGCTTAGCAATAACCTTTACGTGCTTGTCACTTAGCTTTAAGTATAAATACGTAAATGGAAGATTAAGTATTAAGACTCTGATATACAGTATTTTGATTCTCTATCTTTACACCGTAATATTACAAACGGTGGAGTTCAGAAACCACTTTAAAAACGAGGCGGATTCTGAAAAGCCAAATGAGTAAGAAAACAAAAACTATAAAATCATGTCAGAATTTAAATTTAGCGAAGAAGCTATTTCAAACGCATTAGAGGCAGCAAAAAGATCACACGAAGACAGTCAGGCAAATCGTCGCTCATCAGGGGCAGATTCAGATTTGAGCCTTGCTAATGCCAGCGCAGGTTATCTTCTTGTAACAGCAGAGTGTATATCAATTACTGTTGAGAACAATAAAGTTTGCATCAACTTACCATTAGGTTTTGGGAAATATTGTTTCAGTATACCATTAAGCATTCCTAATGGAACAGCTGGTCAGGCTTGTTTATCTATATGTACTACCTGGGGAATTCCAACAGGAATTAGAGTTACTATCATTATAGGTGGAATAACAATTATCAGCCAATCATTCGGAAAATGCTAATTATTTAGTACACGAATTAGAATAAAAAAGTCCGTCTCACATTATAGGTGAGGCGGATTTGTTTTACCAAGTTGTTGAAAATGTGATGCTGCTAATAAACCTTAGCAGCTTTATCTTTTACTGAATTCCTTGTTTAATTTTATATATTTGGGAATTATAAAAACTAATATAACAAACTGTACCGTGAAATCTTATTTTATGCACAAAATTTTATCCTTTTTAGGACTGTTTATTTCATTAAACTTCTTTTCCCAGGAAAACTTACTGGACACCTCTTACGGCTTTAGTGGAGGATATACTGATTTTGCTTTTTATAACGGCAGTCAAATGTCCGGAGGGCTGCAGATACAAGCTACAGCAAAACTTCCTGATGGAAAAGTTTTAGCAGTAGGGGCTGGCTTCATTGCCCGTTTTACTTCCAATGGGGTATTAGATACTTCTGTTCTCAATGGTTATGGGTATAAATTGTTTTCCCAGTCAACCTATGGCCGGATAAAACCTGCAGGAGACGGTAATTATATTGTCATGGATTACGGCTTTGGCGGTGTTCAAAAAATAGATACAGAGGGAAATTTTGTAAATAGCTTTACTTCTTTTAATCAGGGAGCATCATATGTGGACATAGAGGTTGACCAGAATGGGAAGATCTATCTACTTAAACATTCCAATTATAACTATACCCTTGTTCGTCTTTTACCGAACGGAACTGTTGATACCGCTTTCGGAAATAATGGAGTAGCGACCTTAGGGAACAGTTACCGATATAGCAAAGTAAGAGTCAATACAGATAACGAAATCTTTATAGCAGGTCTGAAGATTGTTGCCACAAATAGCGATCAGAGAATAGTGGTTACAAAAATTTTGCCTGATGGAGGACTTGACACCTCTTTTGGAACCTCAGGGAATTTCCTTTATCAGTATGGTCAGAATGCAGGTACCAGCGCACATCTTATGTTCTTGGATAATGGGAAAATCTTAGGATTAAGTTCCGGAAGTATTTGTAATGGAAACAATTGTTTTGGACTTATCACTTATCGCCTTAATGCAAACGGAACTTTGGATACAACATTTAAAAATACCGGTATTGCTGTTATTCCTGTTCAGTCTGATTCAACTCCTATAAAGACGGTGCGCCTTCAGGACAATACATTTATGATTTCCGGAACAGGATGGTACAATACTTACGTGCTGAAAATGGATGAAAATGGAAATCTGGATAATTCCTTTGGTTTAAACGGTAAAATTATTACCCCGCAAATGCTTAATAAATATGTATACAACGCAGGTTTCGAATTATATGGAAACTCAGTCGTATTATTTGGAGCTTATTCAATCGCGTATGGAGGACAGACCCAGTACGTGGGAACAGCCCGCAAATACTTTTTTAATACAAGTAGTCTGGGAGTTTCAGATGTAGCATTGAAGGCTGTGAAGATTTACCCCAACCCAGTTAAAGACTTTCTTCACTTGACATCAAAGGAAAAAATAACAGATTATGAAATTTTAGATTTGAACGGCCGGAAAATAATGAATGCGGAAGCTGGTTTTTCAGAAGGAAAGATTAATTTGAGCTTTTTATCACCAGGAACATATATGATTACTGTTCGTACATCGAAAGGAGCCGTCTCTTCTAAATTTATTAAAAAATAATACAACATCATATTTTGCAAAAAGTCTTCTTTCGGGAAGGCTTTTTTTGTTTTTTTGAAAGTTAAAAAGTGCCATAGATTGCCAATTTGCTGTGGTTTTTTTGTATGTTTGTTACAGTGGGTTATTCAATAAATTATTATTATTCAAATTAAATTATACTATGGATTTCGAAGACTTTATCATTTCACCAAGAAATTTCAAGACAGAAAGCTGGCAGATAGGAAATCGGATTACAAAAGATATTAAAGAAGACAGCATTGTTCTGCTGTTCGTATCAGATTACAGAGGTGCTGGCGGAGAAGCAGAAGTACAGGATTTCACTGCAGTCAGAAAAGAATTTTATAAGCTGGCACAACTGGACTTTGAAATTCCAATTGTAGATCTTGGAGATTTAGTATCCGGGAAATCTGTTCAGGATACCCATTACATCCTTCAGGAAGTTTTATCAGCCTGTCATTACAAAAGGGCACTTCCTGTCATTATAGGTGGATCCAATGACTTTGCCTTTTCATTATTTTCTGCTTTGAATTTTCATCAGAACAGCATCAATTACACCCAGATTAGCAATATTATATCCCTTCAACAGGGGGAAACGATTAATGAACACACCTTTTTGAGCAAGATTTTGGGTGCTAAGAATTTTTCCATTAAAAACTATCATCATTTAGGGTACCAAAAACACTTAAATGAAATGGATTCGGTAAGATTGATTAAAGAAGTAGAATTTGATATTATCCGTCTTGCAGAAATGATGAACTCTACAGAAAAGACAGAACCTTTTTTCAGAAAAGCCGATATGGTCACAGTAAATTGTGATGGTATTGAGAGTTTCAGCGAGCCTTTTTCTATGAACCCACAGATAAATGGACTCAACAGAAGAGAAATTTGTGCATATATGAAAGAAATCGGATTGAGTGAAAATCTGAAATCTGTAGGCATCTTTAATTATAATATTTATTCTGAAAATCAGCTGAACCACCAGCTTTTAGCACAAATGCTATGGTATCTGATCGAAGGAATCAATATTCAGCAGTCACACCCCAAAGAAAGACACTATGAAATGTTTTATGTTCTGATTGATGATAGACAATATGCATTTAAGCGTGATACTTTCAGTAATTTGTGGTATTTTGGTGACGATGAAAATATAGATCATTGCATTCCGTGTTCCAGGAAAGATTTTGATGAAGCTAAAAAAGGATGGCTGAATGCAAGACTGACGAAATTTTAATGTATGACGAAGATTCCCTCAAAAGTTTCCATTATTGTTCCCGTTTACAATGTTGAGCGTTATTTGAAAAAATGCCTTGATTCTCTGCTTAACCAGACCCTCCAGAATATTGAGATTGTGGTAGTAGATGACGGAAGCAAAGATCGGTCAGGTGAAATTATTGCCCATTATGCCGAGAAATATCCTGAAAAAATAAAATCTTTTACAAAAAAAAATGGCGGACTGAGCGATGCCCGGAATTTTGGTATTGACCATGCAACCGGAGATTATATAGGCTTTGTAGACAGCGATGATTATATAACGTCTGTCATGTTTGAAGAAATGATGCTGCTGGCAGAAAAACATGAGACAAAAATGGTGATCTGCAATATTCAAAAAGTAGATCAAAATGGAAAAGTTGTCCAAAAACTAACCCAGCTTCCCGATATGCCGGAAAAAATAATTCTTGAAAATAACTTTTCAGTTTTTTCAGATATCAGTTACTTTGCCTGTAACAAGTTGTTTGCAAAGGAACTTTTTGCTCAGAAAAGATTTAAAAAAGGTATTCATTTTGAAGATATTCAGCTTATTCCTCAGCTTTTGCTGGAATGCGAAGCAATTGCTCAGACCCAGAATTTCCACTATCAATACCTTGAACGTACAGATTCTATTACGAAAACTCATACGGAAAAAGGATTGGATATACTGAAAGCAGTAACTGATGTAGAACAAGCATTTGATAGATCTAAATATGCCCATAAAAAACAAGAATTGAAAAATTTTCAGATTTTTGAAGGGGTATACTCCTTTCTGGCGTATCTGGCCTTTGTAAAAGAGGAAAAAATCTTCTACAGAATGTCTGATCAGCTTGATGTTTTCACAAGAGAGAGACAAATAAAAATTCGAGATATATTGAAGTATAGTCGTTTTGGTAAAAATTATCTTTTATCTTTGCCCTTGAAAAAAAAGATTTTTTATCTGTTATTTTTTTCCGGACAGAAAAAATTGATAAAAAAATTAATATAAACACAAATGTAAGTACTATTATTTCGGGCAATAGAAAATAATGGTTAAACCTATTCTATTTACATGGTTGGGTTTTCTATTCATATTGGAGAAAGAAAGTACTGGATAAGAAAAAGGATGAAAAATTTTGAATTGTTCTTAAGCGCCTCGGGGATACCTATTTTCTACGTAAAAATAGGATTAGGCTTTGTATTCTCCCTTCTGATTACTTTTTTCAGTATTCCCACCATCGTAAAGATCTCAAGAAGGAAGAACCTCATGGATGAACCTGGGATAAGAAGCTCTCACCTCAGAAAAATTCCCAATCTGGGAGGTATTGCCATCTTCTATTCAATCGGGATTTGTACATCCATTTTTGCCTATGAGCTGTTTGATCTTTATAAGTTCTTATTTGCTTCATTGATCATTCTGCTGTATATTGGAGTAATGGATGATATTGTTGTAATGAGGGCATATAAGAAACTTGTTGCACAGATTTTAGTGTCTTCATTAGTTGTCATTGGTTCAGATATCAGAATCAGAAGCTTATTTGGGATATTCGGAGTATACGAACTGGGGTACTTTGTAAGCGTTGTATTCAGTATAATTACTTTTATTATTTTGATTAACGCCTTCAATCTTATTGATGGTATAGATGGGCTGGCAGGCGGTTATTCTGTAATATGCAGTGCGCTGTTTGGAATAAGTTATTACAGGTTAGGAGAATATAATTATCCTTTGGTTGTTTTGTCTGTTATCATTATTGGAGCGGGATTGGCATTTTTATACTATAATCTGTCAAATTCCAGAACCAATAAAATATTTATGGGAGACACGGGATCTATGTTACTAGGCTTTTTATTGGCCTTCACATCCATTTGTTTCATTGATATTTTCATTGATAAAAATCTCGCAGATGTCCCTAGATATCATTTACAGTCCGCGCCAGTAGTTGCTGTAGCGATTCTAATCCTTCCTATTGTAGATACGTTAAATGTTATTATGGTAAGGCTTTACAACAAGAAATCGCCATTCGACGCAGATAAGAACCATATTCATCACAAACTGTTGAAGCTTAATCTTACCCATAGAAGATCTACTTTTTATATTATTCTTTACTATCTGATGATTGTAGGGATTGCTTATTATTTAAGACACATGAATGTAAATTTATTATTGCTGGTAATTGTTACACTAGGTTTTTTCGGCGCTTATTTACCAGATTTGCTATATAAATTAAGAAATAACAAAAATTAACAATTAAATATTACTTTTGTAAACAATATTCAAATATGATGAAGAATTTTAAGTATTTATTTTTAATATTCCCTTTTTTAGTTACCTCATGTATCACAACAAAGGATGTGAGATATTTGCAGCCCAGCGAAAGTCTCGTTATTAACGAAGAAGGCCTTGTTCCCTACAATATTCCCGTATACAGGATTACAAAAAATGATATCCTTAATCTTAACATTGTCACCACTCCCAAAGGAGATGCTGCACAGTTTTATTCCTCTTACAATACTTCGGGAGGATTAGGCGGAGGCGGTGTGACGAGTTCTGCTGTTTCAGGAGGCGGTTCTGTGGGAGCAGGAGGAATTGTTACTGGGGGAAGCAGAGGTGGAAATATAAATTTTTATTTCAATGGACTGAAGGTTGATACCAATGGTGAAATTAATATCTTTGGAATAGGATATGTAAAAGCAGAAGGAAGAACGCTTGATGATATTACAAAAGAAATACAGGATAAGGTAAATGAAAATTTTCAGGAAGGTAAATCTGAAGTAAGATTAAATACTGACGGAATTACATACTATATTCTTGGAGATGTAGAAACTACAGGCCTTTCCGGGGAAAAAGTTGCCCACAAAAATACCCTTACTATTACAGAAGCATTGGCTATAAACGGAGGGTTAAACAGAACGATTGACAAAAGGGAAATCGTTATCCATAGAAAGCTTCCGGAAGGAATCAAAATTGCCAAAATAGACCTTACCCGTGAAGATCTTATGAATTCTCCTTACTATTACGTACAAAACGGTGATGAGATTTATCTGAATACAAGAGCTAAAAGTTTAAATGGATTCGGAAAAGATCCTATTCAAACTTTAGTTACAGGAGTTTCGGCAATTACTACTGCGTTGTCTATTTATTTACTTATCAAAAATCTTTAATCCTTATGATTCCGGGAAAAGACACACAAGTAGAAAAAAACGAAGGTCAGAAAGAAAAATTTGGCACGTTTGCATTGTTTGATATCGAACATTTCTTAAGAAGAATAATAAAGAACTGGTATTGGTTTGTTTTCATGCTGTTTATTGGTTACACTATTTCTTGGGTGTACAGTAAATATTATGCACAGAATGTATATGCCTCAGATTTATCGTTGAGTATATCCAATAATACCTCAAGTTATTTTACCCCAAATCAGTCTATCAACTTTATCTGGGGGCAGGGAGGTAATCAGGATGGGATTTACCTGAAGAAAATGCTTCTTTCAAGATCGCATAATGAGTTTTTAGTTAAAGAATTAGATCTTTTTGTCAATTACTCTACCAAAGGGGCGATTAAATCAACCTATTTGGACAAGTATGATTCTCCTGTTTCTCTGGAAATCGACAAAAAACATCTTCAGCAGATTAACTATCCAATTACATTACTTCCGAAAGGCAATGGTTCTTATGAAGTCGTTCTTCCGGAAGAAGGGCAGTCTACAAATTTATATAGCTATGAGGCAGAGGGATTTCAGAATATTAGCAATTATGAGAGACCAGCCAACAAAATTCTTAAGGTAAATGAGTGGTATACATCTCCCAATCTGAGATTTAAACTGATACAAAATCCAACGGTTCCTAAATTGGAACTTAAAAATATTATTGTGAGCCTTGGTTCTGTAAACCAGACTGTAAATGATATAGTGTCCACGATAGGTGTAGAATTCGATAAAGAGATTTCTACCATTATGATTATTACCAAAAAAGGATACAATCTGAACAATACAGTTAACTTCCTGAATAAGTCAGTAAATGAATTACAGAAAAAAAGACTTGAAGATAAAAATACTGTTAATAAAAATACAGAAGCTTATTTACAAGGCAATTTGGATAAGATCCGTAAAAAGTTAGATTCCAGTGCCGCAGTCCTGAACTATTTAAAAACATCAGAAAAGCTTTACAATATTAAGAACAGGGACGAGAGATCTTTAGATAAAATAAAAGAGCTTGAAGCAAAAAAAGCTGATATTGTAAGCAAACTGAGTTCTCTGAACAATATAAGGAATACACTTCAGTCGCAGAATTTTGATAAAATGATCGCAACCAATGCTGCAGGTTTTGAAGACGGTTTTTTCACCGCTACAGTTGCTGAACTAAAGGCTATGTATGCGAAGAGAGAAGAAATGGCTTCAATCTACAAACCCAGCTCAGAGCCTATGAAAGAGATTAACAGGCTTATCAGCGAGGCTAAAATGGGATCGTCCAACAGTCTTAGAAATTATTATAACAAATACTATGATGAAATCAATAGAATTGATCGTGAAGTAGCCAGTGCCAATTCTGATTTATCCAGCTTTCCGGAAAAAGAAAGAAAGTATCTGGATGCTGAAAGGGGGTACAATATGATTGAAGCTACTTATAACAGCTTATTGGGAAGACAAAATGAAACACAGATGAATGTTGCTACCAATAAATCTGATATTACTGTAATTGACCCAGCAAAGAATTTGGGGCAGGGGCCTATAAGTCCTAATATCAAATTGGCAAAGATTGCAATTATCTCAATAATGCTGTTACTTCCATTGTTATTCATCCTGGTTGGAGAGCTGCTTGATAATAAGATCAGAAATATCAAAGAATTATTGAGCGCTACAAAAATCCCACTTCTTGGAGTGATTGGTAATAACAGTAATGAAAATATGCTTACCGTTTTAGAACAACCTAAATCATCTGTTTCAGAGGCGTTTAGAGGGATAAGGGCTAATATGAGATTCTTAATGAATAATGATGATGAAAAAGGAAAAGTTATCCTGATAACATCTTCCATCGGAGGTGAAGGGAAGACTTATGTTTCTATTAACCTGGCGTCTGTAATGGGATTAAGTGATAAAAAAACAATCCTGTTGGGAATGGACCTTAGAAAGCCTAAAATCTTTGGTGATTTTAAGATTGATAATAAATATGGTATTTCAAACTATCTGACCGGGGAAGTAAATATTGACGATATTGTCAATAAAACAAATATCCCTAATCTGGATGTTGCTACTTCAGGTCCCATTCCACCAAACCCTTCTGAGCTTTTAATGAGCCAGAAAAACATCAAGTTTATAGAAGAACTGAAAGAGAGATATGATTTTATTATTATAGATTCTCCGCCAGTAGGTTTAGTAGCGGATTCTTACGAACTTATGAAGCATTCTGATGCCAATATCTATGTTGTCCGCCATGAATATACTGAAAAGTATATGCTGAAGATGATTACAGATAAATATCATAATGATGAGATTAAGCATTTAGGACTTGTTTATAATGATTATAATACAAAACAAGGCTATGGTTATGGCTACGGTTACGGATATGGCTACGGATATGGCTACGGCTATTTTGATGAAGACAAAAACTATAAAGAACCACTATTAATCAGAATAAGGAACAGAGTTCAGATGTTCTTTAATAAAAAATAAAGCATTAAACCCTCATTTAATGGGGGTTTTTTCATACATAATGTATTTTCATAGTATGAAAAAAAGAATATTTTTGTCACTTTGCCGTTTACTTTATAACAAATTATGTTTTTTTGTTTATTTTTAACTAAACATTAAGATTATCATTAATATAAAAATGTTTTATATTTGCAAAAATTAAATTTTAAAATAACCATAAATCCATATTCTTTTATGAATAAAAAATTATTGTTTAGCTTCCTTGCCTTCCTTGGAGTGGTAAGCGTTAAAGCACAAAGAAACGAATTGGGGGTTCGTCTAGGTATGAGTAACCTAGTGGGAGATGTAGGAAGGACAAATTATATTTTACAGAAGCCGTTGGATTTAAGCAGAACGTCAGATTGGGGCATCCCATTTTATGGAGGATTATTATATAGATTTAATTTTAACCCGCATCAGACTATTAGATTGGATTTAGGATACAACCAGGTTCAATTTAGTGATAAGGCGGCAAAGGAAGATTACAGAAGAAATAGAAACTCATACGGAAAAAACAATGTGTATGAGACGAGTTTAATGTTTGAATATAACTTTTTTCCAGTAAACAATGAGCAGATCAGCATGTTGAGTCCATATATCTTTGGAGGTATTGGCGCTTTGATGTTTGACGCACCTAAAGCTACTTTAGTCAATGACTTCAGAAGAGATGCCGATGGTGTGGCAATGGCTCCGATTAATGAAACGGACTTCAAAACAACTGCAGCTTACTCATTAGGAAAAAAAGTAACAATGCATATCCCTTTTGGAGTAGGATTAAAATATAAATTTAACCACTCATGGGCTATATTTGCAGAAGCTACATTTAGATATACACTGACAGATCAGCTGGATCACAGTAAAATTCTGTCCAAGGATGTGAAAACTTCCTTTAGCGCAGATATTTTGGATCCCGTAACAGGCGGTTCATTATTACAGTCAGGAAACTATTATGCAGTTTCTCAGGAAAGAGAAAAAGAGTTTATTAAAAAGAGAAATATTGGAGATGACAGATCCAATGACTGGATGAATACTTTCAGTCTAGGACTGACATATTCGTTCGGAAGACCTCCATGTTATTGTGAATAATATGTCGTTGATTAAAGATAAAATAAATTCTGAGAATTTACCAAAACACGTAGCCATCATTATGGATGGTAATGGCAGATGGGCAAAATCTCGTGGCGAAGAAAGAACTTTCGGTCACAGAAATGCCATTAATGCAGTGAGAAATGCTATTAATGCCTGTAATGAGATTGATGTTCCATACTTAACACTGTACACGTTCTCTTCGGAAAACTGGAGCCGTCCAAGTGAAGAAGTGAATACACTAATGAACCTGCTTGTAGAAACCTTACTGCTTGAAGCAGAAGAGATCTTCAGCAAAGGATTAAGAATGCATGTGATAGGGAATTTGGAAAAGCTTCCTCCACTAGTAAGTGAACAGTTACAGCGTGTGGTAGACCTTACAAAAGAAAACACAAAAGGAAACCTTGTATTAGCAATAAGCTATGGATCACAAAATGAGATACTTAATGCTGTGAAAAATATAAGTTCCGATGTAAAAGAAGGAAAGATAGAGCTGGAGAATATTAATGAACAACTATTCGAAAACTATCTTTATACTAAAGATTTCCCACCGGTAGATCTTTTGATCAGAACCAGTGGTGAAACAAGAATCAGTAATTTCCTTCTTTGGCAGATTGCTTATGCTGAATTACAGTTTTTAAATGTTCTATGGCCGGATTTTACCAAAGATATTTTCTTCCAGTGTATTGTGGATTATCAAAACAAGGAAAGAAGGTATGGGCTCACCGGAGAGCAGATACAAGGTCAATAAATTTAAAGAAAAGAAAGACTCGATAAAATGAAGTTTAGACTATTACCCATCATTATGTTTGCTGCTTCTGCACATTTTTATGGACAAGTAACTCCACAAGACAGCACTAAAGTAAATAATGCTGTACACGCAGAAAATGAGGCAGGCACTTATACACTTAAAGACATCGTTGTAGATGGGGTAAAAAAATATACACCAGCTCAGATTTTAAGATTTACAGGCTTGACTAAAGGCGAAAGCGTAGATATTCCGGGACAGAAAATCAGCAATGCTGTTAAAAAGCTTTGGGATACCCAATCTTTTTCTGAAGTGGAAGTTTATGTTCAAAGCATTGAAGGTCAGACTGTCGTTTTAAAGTTTTACCTTGAAGATCTGAAAGAACTTGGAGAAGTTAAATTCACAGGGAAGGGGATCGGTAAATCAAAGAACGAAAAAATGGCTAAGGATAACAACCTTAAGCCGGGAACAAAGATTACTCAAAACTTAGTTTCTAGTCTTAAAACCAATGTTCCAAAGGACTATATCAAGAAAGGTTTTGCAGATGCCAAAATCACTATTCAGGATAAAGTAAATGCCGGCGATCCTTCGTTGGTAGACTGGACAATCAATGTAGATAAAGGTAAAAGAATTAAAATTGATCACATTGAATTCGAAGGAAATACAAGTGAGACTGATAGCAAGCTTAGAAATAAAGCTTTTAAAGAAACAAAACAAAAACGTTTCGGGATTGGTGGAATTTTGAAATCTTCAAAATTCATTGAAGAAAAATATCAGGAAGATAAGCAGAATCTTATCAATTATTACAACTCACTGGGGTATAGAGATGCAAAGATCGTTTCAGATTCAGTATGGAGAAATAAAAGAAACAACTACGAGATCAATGTAAAACTGAACGAAGGGAAAAAGTATTATATCGGGGACGTTACGTTCACTGGTAATACAGTGTATGCCACAGAATATTTACAAAGATTATTAGGATATAAGAAAGGAGATATCTACGATGCTGTAGGATTCAACAAAAAAGTTGGTGAAGACGGAGGTAAAGAAGATGATTCAGATATCAAATCCGTTTATATGAATAACGGATACCTTTTCTCAAACGTAACACCTGTCGAAAAATCAGTGAACGGAGATGCTGTAAATCTTGAAGTTAGAATTAACGAAGGTGAACAGGCAAGCTGGAATAAAGTAACTTGGCAAGGGAATACAACAACCCATGACCACGTAATTCTTAGAGCATTAAGAACAAAACCGGGAGAGCTCTTCAAAAAAACAGAAATAAAAAGAACTTATTTTGATTTAGCCGGGATGTCTTTCTTCGACCCTCAGCAGGTAGGACAGGATATTCAGCCAAATCAACAGGATAATACAGTGGATATCAACTGGAAGCTTGTTGAAAAAGGATCCTCTCAGGTACAATTACAGGCGGGTTACGGAGGTAACAGTTTCATTGGTACTTTGGGACTTACATTCAATAACTTCTCGCTTAGAAATTTCCTTAAGTTTAAAGACTTTAAGCCTGTACCTCAAGGAGATGGTCAGACTTTCTCTGTGCAGGTTCAGGCAGGACAGTATTTCCAGAATTATGGAGTTTCATTTACGGAGCCTTGGTTATTCGGAACAAGAGCAACAGCGCTTTCTGTAAGCTTGAATAGTTCAAGAGTAAGATATACCGATGCTTACGGGACAGCTCAGAAACTTAATATATTTTCAGCATCAGCAGGTCTGAACAGACTATTGCACTGGCCGGATGATTATTTCTCACTTTACACAGGACTGCAGTTCCAGAAGTATGACTTCAATAACTATCCATTCCAGTTTGGTGATACTACAGAATATAACGGAACCGCAAATAACTTCAGTGTCAATTTAGGATTAAGTAGAAATTCTGCAGGTATTGACCCGATTTTCCCGACGATGGGATCTAATATAGAGCTTTCAGCGAAGCTGACTCCTCCATACTCATTGTTTAAGAAAAAGGATTATGCTTCAATGTCTCCTATTGACAAATATAAGTGGATGGAGTTCTATAAGATCAAGTTTAAGGCTGATGTATATAACGAAATCGTCGGGAAACTTGTACTGAGATCCTCTGCTGAGATGGGATTCATGGATGGATACAACAAAAACTTGGGGGCACCACCATTTGAAAGATTCTATATGGGAGGTACCGGACTTTTCGGAGGTAGATATGATGGTAGAGAGCTAGTTCCTTTAAGAGGGTATGAAAATGCCAGTACAGCAGGAGGCGAGAACGAGGATATCACCCAAAAAGGAGGAGGTACAATCTATAACAGATTTACTTTAGAATTAAGATATCCAATTTCAATGAGCCAGACTGCAAAAATTTATGCTTTGACATTTGCAGAAGGAGGGAACGTATGGAATTCATGGAGTACTTACAGTCCATTCCAGCTGAAAAGATCAGTAGGGGTTGGAGTAAGAGTATATATGGGAGCATTTGGATTAATCGGATTTGATTTTGCATATGGATTAGACAAAACAATATCAGGAGATGTATCTGGAGGAAAAACCCACTTCTTGATGAACCAAACATTATAATTATTAATATGAAAAACTTTAAAGTAACTTTCACATTCGTTATGCTTCTGTTGTTTGGGCTAAGTAATGCTCAAAAAATAGGAGTTGTAGATACTAATGAGATTTTAAATAAACTACCTCAGTATAAAGAAGCTGAAGCAAGACTTAATGCTCAGATTGATACTTGGCAGTCAGAACTTCAGAATTTACAGTCAGAATACGAAAGAAAGAAAGCTGCTTTTGAAAGTGAAAAAATATTATTAATAGGAGACCAGCTTAAACTTAGAGAAAAAGAAGTTGTAGATCTCGATAAAAATATCAAAACAACTACCAGCTTACGTTTTGGGTCCAATGGTGAGATCACAAAACTGAGAACAAATCTGGTTCTGCCATTTCAGGATCAGATCTGGGGAGCTATTAAAACTATGTCCGAAAAAAATGGATTGGGCATAGTTCTTGATAAAAGCAATAACATTAGTGTTATTTTTCTTCAGGGAAAATATGATTATACAGAAAAAGTGTTGACCATCCTGTTAAAGGGAACTGAGAAAAAAGACAAAAACAATAAAAGTAAAAAGTAAGTTTTGAATTAACTTTTACTTATATTTTAAATCTAAAAACAAATTAAATTATTTATTTACCAGTTATGAAAAAATTAAGTGTATTATTTGCAGCAGTAATGATGGTTGTATCAGTAGGTATGGCAAAGGCTCAAAAAATTGCTACTTTAGATGTAATAGGAGTTCTTAACGCAATGCCTGAAAAGAAAAAAGCAGATGCTGATCTTAAAACATTCTTAGATACAAAACAAGCTGAGATTAAGAAAAAAGCAGATGCTGGACAAGCTAAATATAAGCAGTTTGCAGAAGAAGCGCCTAAGAAAACTGCTGACGAAAACAAAGCTAGAGAAACTGAATTACAAAAAATTCAGGAAGAAATAGCTCAAATGCAGGACAAAGCTCAAAAGGACTTACAAGCTAAGCAAGACGTAGCTTTCGGACCAATTGAGAAAAAATTGAATGATGCTGTAGAAAAAGTTGCTAAAGCTAACGGATACGAGTATGTTATGGATGCAAATTCAGCAGCATTTCTTTATAAAGCTGGAGCAGATGCAACAGCAGCTGTAAAGAAAGAATTAGGAATTCAGTAATTTTAGCAAATTAACAAAGATTTATAAAACTAACCGCCTCTTTTAGAGGTGGTTTTTTTATTTTTGCGGAATGGAAAAAGAAGTATCAACCACGGTAAAAGTTAGGTTTAGTGATTGTGATCCTATCGGACATTTGAATAATGTAAAATATCTCGACTATATGTTCAATGCCAGAGAAGATCATGTAGAGACATTTTATGGATTTACTTATGAAGAATACACTAAAAAGACCGGCTGTACCTGGATTGCGATTCAAAATGAAATTGCCTATTTAAAAGAAGTAAGATATAATACCCAGGTGGTGATCAGCAGCAAAACCATAGACATACAGGATAGAACTGCCAAAGTTGAAATTCTTATGAAAAGCCTGGATGAAAAAACCATTCATGCCGTGCTTTGGGTTACCATTATTTATTTCAATGTCAAAACCAGAAGATCTGAGGTACATCCCGAAGATATAAAACAAATATTTGATAAATTTTACGTGGATTTGCCCCAAAAGGATTTCCAGTCAAGAGTTAAATTTTTAAGATCTCAGAACGCAAGAAATTCTTAATGAACACAACTTCATTGAGAATACTTTGAAAATAAAATTAATAATATAATAAATGAAAAAAATAGCAATAATAGGAAGTAACGGACAGTTGGGAAACTGTATTAGAAAGATTGCACCTGATTTTGAAAACCAATATGAATTTCTATTCACAGATTCATCAACTCTGGATGTCACAAACCAAGAGCAGGTCAATGATTTCTTTTATGATAACAAACCCGATTACTGTATCAATGCTTCTGCATATACAGCCGTAGATCTGGCAGAGACAGAAAAAGGGAAAGCATTTGCAGTAAACGCAGATGGAGTTGCCAACCTTGCACAAGCTTGTGCTGATAATAAATCAGTTTTAATTCATGTTTCTACAGATTATGTTTTTGACGGAAGCACCAATCTGCCATACGCTGAAGATGATTTTACCAATCCAATTGGAGTATACGGAGAATCAAAGAGAAAAGGAGAAGAACTGGCTTTGGAAATAAATCCTCAAACTATTATCCTTAGGACTTCATGGCTGTACTCTGAATTTAATAAGAATTTTGTGAAAACAATGCTGAATTTGTTCGCTCAGAAAGATGAAATGGGAATTGTTGCTGATCAGTTTGGACAACCTACGAACGCAAATGACCTTGCAGAAGCGATTATGGATATTATTCAGGCTCCCAAAAAGACCTATGGCGTTTTTCATTTCTCCAATTATCCTGAAACAACATGGTTTGAATTTGCAAAAAAAATTGCAGAACTCTCTAAGTTACCGGTGAAGTTAAACCCTATAACCACAGAGCAATATCCAACCCCAGCTAAAAGACCTGTAAGAAGTACAATGTCTTTAGATAAAATAGAGCAGATCTACAAAATAGAACCTAAGCACTGGGAAAACAGCCTTGAAGAATGTGTTGATATTCTTTCACAACAATAATACATATAATATAGATGAAGAATATAGCCATTATCATTTCCGTCCTGTGCGCCCAGCTTTGGAATGCACAGAATGTTTATCTGTCCAAAGTCGAAAAAACTAACGACAATTCAGATAAATTCTTCTATAAAAAGGAAGATGCAGCTACTGATGCTGTTTATTTGGGAGAAATAGAAGTACAAGGATTTTCAAAAGATGATGCTGTTGTATTTTCTATGGTATACAAAAAAGGAAAAGAGATCGGAGCCAATACATTTACTTTAAAACCTTTTGAAAATATTGACGGAACTCCCCAGTCATTCAATCCTGCTAACTATAAAATTGCTTTATACTATACTCCCAAAGATAAATTAGCAACTCAGCATGGAGACTTGTACCTATTTGCATCTTCAGAAAAGAAACAGAAAATAAGTGTTAACAAGGAAGATTATACTTTATCGCCAAGATCATTTTTAAAATTTAAAACGGTTCCGGGAGAAGTATATACAATTTCAACTAAGAAACTTTTAGGTTCCACTATAAAGATTCAGCCAAAAGCGGGTGATGATAACCAATACTTTCAGGTTTCTGCTTTAAAAGTAAAGCCGGATACATCGGGAGTAGGAGGTTTAAATCTAAAATCAGGTGATATTATTGGTTTGGAGAAGTCTTATGCAGAATTTTTAAGCTTAATTTATAAAGAAGAAAAGGCTCAATAAATAGTATTGTGAGGGATTATTCAATGCTTATCTTATATATATGCTTTATTTGAAACATTTGTTTAAAAATTTTAGCCTTACCAGCCAGCGTTTTAGCATCAAATATTAATCAGATATGAATTTAATGTTAAATAAGTTTGCTGTGTAAGGTATAAGTTTCTATCTTTGCCCCACTGAAAAACGAAAGAGATTCGGTAAGCGCAGAAGGGCTTTTAGATAAGCATAAACAGTATACTTTAAAG
>NZ_JBYOKO010000005.1:0-308457 GCF_057799275.1 Chryseobacterium sp. 14P4.3.2 | reverse complement strand
TGGTGCGGTAGCACTAAAGAAACCGGGATTGGCTGTAAAAGAAGAAATAAATCTCATAGAGGACTTTATAACAGTACGACATCATACATCTACTTCAGCTGTTAATGCTATCAAAAAAAGCGGTTCTATTAATGTTTCATCGCCTAGACCATTTGGAGTTGATGTTGAAGTAGCTCCTTTTATAAGTCCATCAAAAGTAAACTTGGGACAAGCCGCAGGGGGGAATCTTGGTGGTGGATATATAGAATTTACAGTTCCTAAATGGGGAGTAACCTCTACTTCTTATATTGGTGGTAAAGGAAATTCTGGAAGAATTATAGTAGAAGGACGTATGCAATTGGATATAAAAACTTTAAACCCAAAATATGTTAAACGCTCGTGGTGGCCTTTTTAATAAAAATATGAAAAAAATAAAATTAGAATATAACTTGTGTGTATTTTTATTTGCTTATTTAAATCAAGCTGATTTATCATTACACAGAGCGGGATGGACAGGCATTAGAAAATTGAAAAATTTTTACTCCAATCAGGTGAATCCCGGAGAAGTAGTGAGATTTTTAATATTAAGCGCTGATATAAATGTTAATAAATTAGAATATTTTTATGGAATAAAAGAATATAGCAAAAAAAAAATTATTCTTTCCAGGATAAATTTTTTACTTCGGTTTCCTCCTGTCTTCCTTCAGGATGAAATTTATTATATATGCCAAAAATTGATGGATCTTGAAAAAATGCTTGAAAAAGATGTTGACGTTCATCAATTGGAAATGGAAAAATTAAGAATTGAAATATCAAAATTCTCATTAGGAATACTAAGATATAAAATATCTTATAAAGATTATAGTAAAGCATTAAAAATTGAACATTATATGCAACATGATGGGCTAAAGGAAATTAAAATAAAAGAGTTTATAAAAAAGCTTCCCAATTCATCTGGTTTATAATGTATTTCCCCTTGCTGTTGCACGATTATATCGTGTGGTGAAGTAATCATAACAAAACCACTGCTATTGAGCGGTGGTTTTGTGTTTTAAAAACTTTATATATTTATTTTGAAAACAATAAGTATATTTATCAGTATAAAGACCAACTTGACAGACCAATAAAAGAGAAGGTTTTACGAAAACTGCTAATGTCGTTAAGTAGGGTCACCTTTGCCAAAAACAGCGCAGGCGCTCCTGAAATTACCGATACCTACAATTACTATCCATTTGGCTTAAACCATACGGGCGGAAACGGTTTGAACTCTTCCAACTTTGGAGGTCAAATGAACATTAGTAAAAGCCTATTATTTATAAGAATTACTTTTATTACTTTTTATATATTTATATGTGTTATACCTTTATCTAAAAAATAGTTAAAAATATAGTGGCGGCTATGGAGTTGCTACCGTTTTTTAAACAAGCTATTACATTTCCTAAATTAAGATAAACCACATGAAAAGAAATAAAATTTTATTTAGCACAATGTTGCTGAGCCTATTGTATGTACTCTTAGGTACTTTAGTTGTTTTAGTCAGCTTCCCCCAATATTCCTTTATGGGATTTGATTATGATAGTCCTTTATGGTATCCATTAGTAATTTTCACTTATCCTACTAATGTTTTGTTATTTGGTCTGGTGATGGTTGATATTTCATTTTTATCAATATTTATATTGCAGGCAATAATTTTTTTGACATTTTGGTTAATTCTATATAAACTTGTAATCTATTATTTTAGATTTAAGAATAATAGAAAGAAAAAAAATAGCTACCAATTGTAATTTATATAATAAAAACTTTGCTTATAAGTTGGTATTTAATATTATCATAAATTATGAAGATAGGGTGTAGTAGATACTATGTTAGAGAAACAGGGAAGTTTACCAACCCCTTACAAGTAAAGGCAACTCAAAAAATATGACAAAATACAAATGAATTGAAATAAGTGTTTTTTTACTCACCCTCCCTTTCGCCCAAAGATTCTTTTAGCTTTATAAGCTCGGCTTTTACAAACTCAAGGCGGTCAATAATAGTGATGGTTTCAGAAATTTTACTGTTGGTAGTCAAAGCGATGCGGGCTCCATCCAGGGTATAACCTTTTTCTTTTACCAGATGATAGATCATCTGGAGGTTCTTGATATCTTCAGGAGTGAAGTATCGGTTTCCTTTTCTGTTTTTTTTAGGTTTGATAATAGGGAATTCTTGTTCCCAATAGCGTATTAATGAGGTGTTTACATCGAAAGCTTTCGCAACTTCTCCTATAGAATAATACAGTTTATCAGGTAAATTTATTTTCATTTTACAACTCCTAAACGTCAAAGATAAAAATTTTTTAAAGTTTCAACCAAATATATCTTTAAAAGTGGCTTCAGACTTTTATTTTTGGCGGTTATTATTAACCCTTAAAAGGGATTTTTGCAATAAAGGGATGATGAAGAGACAGCTATTAATTTTAAGAAGGTTTGTGATATATCGTTCTTTTTTTGTATAAATTTGTGAACCTTTAAAATGTAATATATTCATAGGTAAAATTAATTATAGTATTCTTTCGTTAAAACATAGATGATGAATTCAATCTCTGTTCTTCATATTGATCTTTTCCAGGCTGGTAAAAATACTTCCGATTTTTACTTTAATACCATGAAGAATCATCTGGTGGTAGGACACCGTCACATAGAAAAGCCTCACAGGCACGACTTTTATGCAGCCGTCCTTTTTACCAAAGGAACAGGGATGCACGAGATCGATTTTCAGAAGTATGAAGTCTCTGAGGGTAGTCTATTCTTTCTTTCACCGGGGCAGATTCATAGCTGGGAGCTTTCAGAAGATATAGAAGGCTATATTTTCTTTTGTTCTCAGGAGTTTTATGAAATGCATTACGTGAATCAGAAACTTAGAAACTTTCCTTTTTTCGGATCTGTATCTTTTTCCAGAAAGCTTCAGTTGGACGCTTTGGAACTAAAAGGAAATATCAGTTTATTTCAGGAATTAGGAAAAGAGCACCAGTCCAAAAACATTATGAAAGAAGGTTTCATGCTTTCATTGATGTCTCAGATATTTATCAATGCAACCCGACTGTTTTCAAGGGATTTTGACACGATGGCTTCTTCTGCCGGACTCTCTTATTTCAGACATTATCAGGATTTTGAAAACCTGCTGGAAGAGCACTTTGCAACGCAGAAATCAATTACTTACTATGCTTCTTTATTGGGAATTTCATCAAAACACCTGAACAGAATAGTACAGACTGTTGTTCAAAAAACAGCTACAGACGTTATTACTGAAAGAGTAGTGCTGGAAGCCAAAAGAATGCTGATGTACCTGGATGAAAGTTTAGTTGAAATTGCTTTCAGGCTGGGGTACGAAGAATATTCCTACTTTGTAAGAGTATTCCGGAAAAGTTCCGGAATGACTCCTACTCAGTTTATGAGGAAATATAAAGCTTAGATTTTAATTAAAAATTGAAAGTTAAAATAAGGCTCAGCAAGTTATACGGCTCTCTGTATAAATAATTTTAAAAAAGGATGAAATATATTAAGACAAAACACAGCACTAAGTAATTTTCAATTTCTCATTTTCCATTCTCAACTCTTTAAAGTGCAAGCTTGAATGGTCCTTCAAAAGTGGTATCAAATGAATCCACAAGTACTCCTTTTTCATCAAAGACACCAATCACCATGTTTTGTTTTGAAAACTTAATGTCTTCCTCAGGGAAAGAAATGTTGATGTTTCCTTTCAGAATTTCGTCACCTTTTAATATGATTTTTTCAGAGCCAAAATAGGTGATTTCTGCATTCACCGGGCTGATCACTTTAATGGTAAGCATTTTTTTCTCATTTGATTTATTCAGAAGGGTATAGATAAAGGTGTTGGTAATTTTGCCATCTTTAACAAAAAAGGTAGAACCTGCCGGTTTGATAAACTTCGCTTCCATAGAACCACGGTCGTACATTAAGAATCCCAGGAATCCGATAAGCAGTGCCAAAATTACCGTGGTGGCTTTCATTCTTGGAGTAACTCTGAACTTATCACTGTTTTCAATTTCAGCCTCTGTAGCATAACGAACCAGACCTTTTGGCAGACCTACTTTCTCCATTACCTCATCACACGCGTCTATACAGGCTGTACAGTTCACGCACTCCAGCTGTTGTCCGTTTCTGATATCAATTCCTGTAGGACATACTACCACACATTGGTTACAGTCTATACAGTCACCTTTTCCTGCAGCTTTCCGGTCTTCATTATTTCTCCATTTTGCACGGCCTTCCCCTCTTTTAAAATCATAATATACATTGATGGTCTGCTTATCAATCAATACCCCCTGAAGTCTTCCGTAAGGACACACCAATGTACAAACCTGTTCACGCAGCCATGCAAAAACGAAATAAAAAGTCATGGTAAAAAAGATCATGGTAATAAACTTCAATGAGTGCTTTACGGGCCCTTCATTCATGATACGGAAGACTTCCTTGTAGCCTACAATATACATGAACATGAAGTGGGAAATAATCAATGAAATTAAAAGAAATACTGACCACTTCGTTAATCTCTTTCTTATTTTTTCAGCATCCCATTCCTGCCTGTCAAGCTTCATTTGCTTATTTCTGTCTCCTTCTATCCAGTATTCAATTTTACGGAATACCATTTCCATAAAAAGCGTTTGAGGGCATAGCCAGCCACAGAAAATCCTTCCGAAAACCACTGTAAACAACATAACGAAAATGACAGAAGTGACCGCCCCCAAAGCAAGGATGAAAAAATCCTGCAGATAAAAAGGCTGTCCTAGAATAAAGAATTTCCTGTCGATAACGTTAATAAGCAGAAAAGGATTATTATTGATTTTTAGAAAAGGCAATCCGAAAAATAGAGCAAGAAGAAAATAGCTGGTGTAATTCCTGTAATTGGTATACTTTCCTTTTGGCTTTCTGGGGAAAATCCATTTTCTCTTTCCGGACTCATCCATTGTTCCCACTGAATTTCTGAAATCTTCATTCTCAATCTCTAAAGATTTGATATTGTTGGATTCTGCGCTCATTATTGTATGCTATAAAAGTATTTTGGTAATATTTTTCATCCGGACCTACCCCTGTTATTCGAGCTGTTTTTTTTAGAAAAAAAGTGATTGATCCTGTTACCGCAAAGCTCCGGATTATATAGCTTGACTACTAATATGATCTACTTAAAAAATAGGATAATTAGGACATTGTTTGTTTTTCAAAAAATATACAGGAAAGCGGAGATATTTTGGCATCATCCGGAGTATGTCGTAAATTGCAGGTTTAAAAATAAAAGATGAAGAATATCTTTAAAATAGGGATGATTGGTTTGGTTTTGGCATTGGTAAACTGCCAATCAGTAAATTATAGTAAAATGTTTTATGAAGGTGTAAAGCCGGAAATGGTTTCGGATCAATTTAGTTTCACAGAAGGACCATCAACCGATAAAGAGGGGAATGTTTATTTTACAGATCAGCCTAATGATAAAATTTATTATTGGGACTGGAAAAGTAATAAGATTATAGAGTTTTTAGATAAAACAGGAAGAGCAAATGGAACCCATTTTGATAAAGACGGTTTTCTGATCACCTGTTCTGATGATCAGGGAGAAATCTGGAAAATATCGAAAGATAAAAAAGTGGAAATTTTGCTCAAAGGTTTTGAAGGAAAAAGGCTGAATGGCCCAAATGATGTCTGGAATGACGCTACAGGCGGAATGTACTTTACGGATCCTTTGTATGAAAGAGACTATTGGACTAATTTTAAACAGGAATTATCCCATAAAAGTCTTTATTACAGAAATAAAGAGGGACAAATCGTTAAGTTGGAAACATTCACACAACCCAATGGGATTGTAGGAAGTGAAAGACTGAAAAAGTTATATCTATCGGATATTGATGCCGGAAAAACTTATGTGTATGACATTTTGGGAGATGGGAAATTATCTGAGAAAAAACTATTTTGTGAGATGGGTTCAGACGGAATGACTCTGGATAAACATGGAAACCTTTACTTAACAGGAGATGGAGTACATGTTTTTGACCGTTCCGGAAAGAAGATCTATCATATTTCTATTCCTGAGAAATGGACTTCGAATGTAACTTTCGGTGGAAAAAACAACGATATTTTGTTCATCACAGCTTCAAAGTCTGTGTACACTTTCCCAATGCGGGTAAAAGGAGTAAAGTAATTTTAATTAATAAGCTATTTTACAGTACAAGTCACAAAAAAGATATGTAAATCAGATTTCTTAAAAATAACTTAAGTATAAAAAATGCTTCACCTGCCGTTCAATATGACTTGAGGTGAAGCATTTGTTTTTAGAACTGAATCTCAGTTTTAACCTTAGTAAGCAACTTCCATTTTTACTTTTTTCCCTTTCAGTTTTTCATTCTGAAGTTTTCGTAAAAGAGCATTTACTTTGTTTCTGGAAACAGCAACATAGGAGGTGGTATCTTTTACCTCAATAATGCCTACATCTTCTTTTTGTAATTCTCCTTTTTTAAGTAAGTAGCCCACAATGTCAACTTTGTTTACTTTATCCTTTTTCCCGGCACTGATATAAATAGTTTGGAAAGGTGTTTTTTCAGGAACCTTATTGAATCCTGCTACACTTTCTTCCGGAGTATTGTTTTTGATAAAAGGGAAATTCTCTTCCTCAGTCATGATAAGATAAGCAAAACCTTTTGCATTCATTCTGGCTGTACGTCCGTTTCTATGGATAAAAGCATCCTCTTTAGGCGGGAGCTGGTAATGTACAATAGATTCTACCTCCGGAACATCTAATCCTCTGGAAGCCAAATCTGTTGTAATTAAAATTCTTGCAGAATCATTTCTGAATTTCAATAATGCACGTTCTCTCTCATCCTGTTCCATTCCTCCGTGAAAAGTCTCTCTGTCGATACCTTTTTCGCGTAAAAGCTCAGAAATCCTGTCCACTGCTTCACGGTGATTACAGAAAATCAGGGTTCTTTTGTTTCCTATTTTACAGATCAAATTAAAAAGAGTATCCAGTTTCTCTTCAGAAATAGTCATTACTTTTCTTAATTGAATATCCGGTTTTACATCACTTAATTTCAGAAAATCAACAAGTTTTTCATTCTTTAACCCAGTAAACTTTGGAATTTCATCCATTGCTGTTGCAGAAGTCAGTATTCTTTGCGAAAGACCCTTAAGTGAGTTGGCAATAAATTCCATATCTTCATGAAAACCGAGCTCCAATGCTTTATCAAACTCATCAAGAACTAAGGTCTTAATGCTTTTTGGATCGAAGTTTTCATTCCTTAAATGGTAAACAACTCTGCCCGGAGTTCCGATTAAAACAGCCGGAGCTTCAATTAAATTGTTGACCTCTATTTTTTTATCATGTCCTCCATAGCATACAGAAACTTTGAAATCTGTTCCCATTGCCTTGAAAACCTGTTCAATTTGTAACGCTAATTCTCTTGCCGGAACTAAAATCAATGCTTGAATTCCGGAAGCCTCTTTTTTCAGGTTTCTAAGAACCGGAAATAAAAATGCAAGTGTTTTCCCCGAACCGGTAGGAGAGAGCAAAACAACATCCTGGTTGTTTTCAGTAGCTTTATACGTAGATTTCTGCATCTGATTCAAATCCTGAATCTGCAGTTTTTGATAAATTGATTCTAATTCCATGGTGCAAATTTAGAATAAAGGAATGGTTAAATGAAATAATCTATTTGTTTAGTCGTTTCATTATTTCATTTCCTCTTGTCAAAGTCACTGCATAAGCTTCCTCGGGATTGCTGATTGATTTGGCATAGAATTCTTTCCCTGTTTTAGTATTTCCCTGTACAAGATTTATATAACCTGATATTTCGTACATGAAATTCCGCAGCTTCAGATCTTTATTTTCGTGAGCAGATAAATAACCCAGCAGTTTTTCAGCAGAGGCCAATCTGTTGTCTTTATACTTCTTTATATCATATCCCTGAGGTTTACTGAACCAATAGCCCCATTCGCTGCCATTATTATGTTCGTTCCATGAATATTTTATGAGTTGTAAGGCTGCCTCCAGCATGGCGGAATTTAATTTTTCATTTTTTGGCGACAGCTTCTCGCTTTCTGCAATATAATGATCAATAGTTGTATCAATGCCTTTATCTTTCATTTCCTGAAAAATAGATTCCTTAAGATATAAAGAATGATTTTTTGAGAAATTCTCATAAGCAAATGATGCTGGAAAATGGTCAGCGAGATTTTCTATTCTGTATCCTTTCTTTAATTCGGATTTCAGATCAATGGTATAAACTGTATTATAATCGTGGAATAGATAAACGTAGATAATTCCTTTTTTCAGATCATAGATGGCAGAGTATAAAGTGTTTAGTTCTCCTTCCTGATGTGTTTTATCCAGAATTTTCTTTAAAAACTCTACATTATTTTCTTTTGAAGCAGAAAGCATTTCAGCAGCTATTTCCGGTCTTAGGCAGGATAGTTTTCCGTTGATCATATTACAGTTTGCATTCACTTGAAAATCGCCTGTTTTTTCAACAATCCCTTTTGGATTTACCGTAATAGAATTACCTTCTTTATCTGCTATTAAAACTTTAGAAGATGATATGTAATCATATTTTTTTAAGATCAGCATAGCTTCTTTTACGGTTTTACATTTTCCAAGAACTTCCCACATAATATCTCCGGGATAAGGATTGGTAAGGTTCAGTTTGCTAAGGTCATAGTTGGCTGCTGTATAATCAAAGAATAACCCATGCTCATTCATTGCTGCTGCTATCTGCATGTCCGGAGCCCCAAAACAGACAGAGGCATAGCGGTCTTTAGTACCGGGATTATACCAGATCCTGGTGAAAGGTGTCGTATCATCCTCATTTGCTGCTGCCAATACTTCACCCCCTCTTGCACAAGAGAAGATGGTACAGGCTTTCACTGTGGTTATAAAGCATGACAGACTGATTAAAATGAAAAGGAAATATTTTTGCATGTTATAGTTTTTATAAATGTTGTTGTTTTGATTGAAAAAAAAGCGTTTTGTTAAATGATTTGCTGTAAAATTCATATTTGATTAAACTATGTACAATGTACAGGAGGATGGAAGCAGAAAAATAACTTTCAAAAAATAAAGAATAGAGCAATAGTCAGGAATCTGTGGTATGACAGCCGTTGTTTATTATCCTGATTTTGGTTCTGGTCTCTTCTTAACAAATTGACATTGATAACCAGTTGTTTAAGTGATAGTTCTGTCAGAGGAAATCTTTTGTTTGTTTTAAATAAAATTCATATCTTTGCACCCACTTTTGTGGCGAAAAGGTTTGATGGGTAAATTACTTAAACTTAATTACTTCCGTATTTTTTAATCCGCATTTATTCAAACCATTAAAAAAGAAGGAATACAAATTTTATTAGAAAATGTCAAAAGAGACAAATTCAGCAGAGGTTTTATTAAACCAAAACGTAGCACCAGAACAATTTGATTGGGATTCATTCGAATCAGGTCTTGATGCAGATGCGAGAAAAGAAAAAAGCGATTTAGAAGAAATCTATAACGGATCTCTTAACAGCCTGAACGATAATGACGTTTTAGTTGGTAGAGTTGTAAGATTAACTGACAAAGAAGCTATCGTAGACATCAACTTCAAATCTGAAGGTGTTATTTCTCTTAACGAATTCCGTTACAACCAAGGCCTGAAAGTAGGTGATGAGGTAGAAGTAATGGTTGACAAGAGAGAAGACAAAACTGGTCAGTTACAATTATCTCACAGAAAAGCTAGAACGCTTAAAGCTTGGGATAAAGTAAACGAACTTCACGAAACTGGAGAAATCGTTAACGGTTTTGTTAAATCTAGAACTAAAGGTGGTATGATCGTTGACGTTCACGGAATCGAAGCATTCTTACCTGGTTCTCAAATTGACGTTAAGCCAATTAAAGATTACGATCAGTTTGTAGGAAAAACTATGGAGTTCAAAGTTGTGAAAATCAACCCTGAGTTCAAAAACGTAGTGGTATCTCACAAAGCATTGATCGAAGCAGATATCGAAGGTCAGAAAAAAGAAATCATCGCTCAGCTTGAAAAAGGTCAGGTTCTTGAAGGTACTGTTAAGAATATTACTTCTTACGGTGTATTCATTGACTTAGGAGGTGTAGATGGATTAATTCACATTACAGACCTTTCTTGGTCTAGAGTGAACCACCCATCTGAAATCCTTGAGGATGGTCAGACTGTAAAAGTTGTAATCCTTGATTTCGATGACGAGAAAACAAGAATCCAATTAGGTATGAAGCAATTAGAAGCTCATCCTTGGGATGCTCTTTCTGCTGACTTGAAAGTAGGTGACAAAGTAAAAGGAAAAGTAGTAGTTCTTGCTGACTATGGTGCATTCGTAGAAATCGCTCCAGGTGTAGAAGGATTAATCCACGTTTCTGAAATGTCTTGGTCTACTCACTTAAGATCTGCTGGTGACTTTGTGAAAGTAGGTGATGAAGTAGAAGCTGAAGTATTAACTTTAGATAGAGAAGAAAGAAAAATTTCTCTTGGTATCAAGCAATTGTCTAAAGATCCATGGGAAAACATCGAAACTAAATATCCTGTAGGATCTCAGCATGTAGGAACTGTAAGAAACTTCACTAACTTCGGTGTATTCGTAGAGTTAGAAGAAGGTATCGACGGATTAATCTACATCTCTGATCTTTCTTGGACTAAGAAAATCAAGCACCCATCTGAGTTCTGTGCAGTAGGTGATAAATTAGACGTTGTAGTTCTTGAATTAGATATTCAGGCTAGAAGATTATCTCTAGGTCACAAACAATTGACTGAAAACCCTTGGGATAAATTCGAAACTAAATATGCTGAAGGAACTATCCACGCTGGTAAAGCTGTAGAAGTTCACGATAAAGGAGCTTCTGTACAATTCGAAGATGCTGAGGTTGAAGCTTTCTGCCCTTCAAGATTATTAGAGAAAGAAGATGGATCTAAAATCAAAAAAGGTGAAGATGCTCAATTCAAAGTAATTGAATTCAACAAAGAATTCAAGAGAGTTGTAGTTTCTCACACAGGTATCTTCAGAGACGAAGAGAAGAAAAACGTAAAAGAATCTTCTTCTAGAAACGTATCTTCTTCTTCAAACAACGAAGAAAGATCTACTCTTGGAGACATCGATGCATTAGCAGAGTTGAAGAGAAAAATGGAAGAAGGTAAATAATCCTTACCCCATTTATAAATAAGGAGCCGCTCATATATGAGCGGCTTTTTTTATGGATATAGGATGACAGCAGGGTGGTTTTATTTAAAAATGAACCCTAGATATATTAAAGCACCTGATAATAAAAATTTCCCGGAGAAATATTAAAAAAATATTAAAAATAAAAGAAATTTCTTCTGGCCGGAATCTTCTTATAAGTCAGTTTTAACTGAAATAACTTGATTGAAAATAATATAAAATGCTGTTAAACATAATAGGGGAGGCACATGTGATTAGTAATTTCTCTTTATTGAGAAATATGCATTTTTATTTTAATGATTTGTTTTTATTTGTATTGATTTATTTTTGAATTTTGTTAATAATGGAGTATTTTATTTTGTGAAATATTTGTAGATTAGCGACTTTAATAATGGATATGAAAAATAGAACTCTACCTCTTTTGTTTGCAGTATTTTCTGTATTTCCAACAGTATTGTTTGGACAGGATAATGAAAAGCTGATTAAAGATTATATTTCTCAAAATAAAATAAGAGAATATAAGAAATCTGATCTTAATAATATTATCTTAGATAATGTAGATCCGTCAAAATCACTGAATGGTAATGTGGTGAAATTTTTACAGACATATAATGGCTTGCCAATATACAGCTCTGTAGGGACTGCACTTATTAAAGACAATCAGATTGTTTATTATACAGACAATTTTGTGAAAGACTATGGTGTATCTACTTCAGGAACTACGGTAATCAATAAAGCTGCAGCTCTTCAAAAGATTGCTGAAGAACTTAAGAATTCTGATATCGCGAATTTTACGATTCTTGGATATCTTGAAAAGACTAAAGAGAGATCTACATCTGCCAACCAAAGACTGGTATACGCGAACGATGATAATGGAAACCTTCGTCTGGCGTATGAGTATACTTTAATGGAGCCTAAATCTCCAAATTACTGGAATATTTTAGTAGATGCCAATAATGGAAAGATTTTATTAAAAAATAATTTGACGGTATCTTGCAACTTTCACCCTGACGCCTATGCTTCGGATGTGAATCATAACCATGCCGATCATTTTGAAAATACACTTATTGGGCCTCAAAACATAATAGGACAAGGCAATGCTGGTATGTTTGCACCAGATAATGCTACCTATAATGTATTTCCATTACCTATTGAAGCTGCTACTTTCGGGGCAAGATCAATTCTGACTAACCCTTGGCTTCTGAACGCTTCTCCTGAAGGATGGCATTCTGACGGTGTAGATCATTATACTATTACCAGAGGAAACAACGTATTTGCATATGAAGATTCTGCCGGAACAGCTTTAACACCTCCAAATTATCTAACAGGGGCACCTGCTGATGGTGGTGCAACAAGAAATTTTGATTTCCCTTTCAATATCAATGAAACTCCGCTTAATAACAGAAATGCTGCTATTACTAACTTATTTTATCTGAACAATAGAATTCATGATGTATTCTATCAGTTCGGATTTACAGAATCTGCGAGAAACTTCCAGCAAAACAATTTTGGAAAAGGAGGTGTTGATGACGATTCTGTATATGCAGAGGCACAAGATGGAAGCGGTTCAAACAATGCTAATTTCTCTTCCCCTCAGGAAGGATATAATGGTAAGATGCAGATGTACCTTTGGTCTCCAGTAGGCCGTGTGTTTTATTATAATGCTCCAAGTGCAGCGGTTTCTCGTGCACCGGGAGCAGGAACTGCCTTATTTGGTAGTCCCCTTACCATGGCTGGGACTACAGGAGATGTGAAATTATCACCGGTTTTGGATGGATGTACGGCTTTACCTGCAGGATCATTGGTAGAAAAAATAGGATTGGTTGAAAGAGGAACATGTCCTTTTACTGATAAAGTGAAAAATCTTCAGAATGCTGGTGCTATGGCTGCTATTGTTTATAATAATACAGTCAATGGAGCAACCTTGAGCAATATGTCTGGAGCAGATCCTTTGGTTACTATTCCTTCAGTGCTTATTACCAATGCAGAAGGTGAGTATATAAAAAGCCAGCTTGCTGCAGGTACAACCGTAAATGTTAGTCTGAAAGGCAACATGACACCAGACGGAAGCTTTGATAACGGAATCGTAACACATGAATACGGACACGGAATTTCAAATAGATTAACAGGTACTGGTGCGGGTTGTTTAAATGCAAATACAAGTAAAGAGCAGATGGGAGAAGGATGGTCAGATTTCTTTGCTTTAATGTTAACGAATAAGCCAGGAGATAATGCTGCTGTAGCAAGAGGTATAGGTACTTATCCAATGGGACAGCCAACAAACGGAGATGGTATCAGACCTGCAAAATATTCACCGGATCTTACCGTGAACGGTTTTACCTATGGAAATACAAATGGAATGGAGTATAACAATGGAACAGCAACTGTTCCGGATGTACATTCTATAGGATTCGTTTGGGCTACAATGCTATGGGATCTTCATTGGAAATATGTTGAAAAATACGGGTATTCTTCAGATGTATTGGCTAATACAACCAACGGAAGTACAAAAGTATTACAGTTGGTGACTGATGCCCTGAAACTTCAGGCATGTAATCCTAGCTTTATTGAAGGAAGAAATGCAATATTGGCTGCAGAAATGGCAACCACTCAGGGAGCAGATAAATGTATGATCTGGGGAGTTTTTGCAAGAAGAGGATTAGGAGTAAACGCTTCGGCAGGTGCTAAAAATAATATTAATGACCAGGTGCAGAATTTTGAAGTTCCTGCAGAATGTTTGTTAGCGACTCATGAAGTAAATTCCACTAAGGATAATAAGATTTCAATCTATCCGAATCCGGCTAAAAGCGAATTCTATATCAACTTCCCTTCTAAAACTATAGGAAAAGTAAGTGTAGAACTTTATGATATGTCCGGTAAATTGGTTTCTTCTGAAGATAAAATTTCACCTGATGCTAAAAAAGTAATTTCTACAGGTAATCTAGTTAACGGAACCTATATGGTAAAAGTAAAAGGATTAGGCTTTGAAGCTGGTTCAAAAGTAATTGTTAATAAATAATACATTTATATATCAATTTTAAAGATCGCCACAAGATGACTTGTGGCGATTTTCTTTATCTATCACCGCAACACGTCGGACGATTTTAATTTATATATTGTAACTTTGCAGGCTGTAAAAAAAATTATGAAGAAGAAAAATATACTAAAAGGTGTTTTATTTGTAGGAATTGGAGCTAGCATATACGGTATGCTGGCCACTTTTGTGAAAATGGCCTATCATGATGGCTTTACTACTTCTGAAGTGACGACCTCTCAGTTTGTATTAGGTCTGACAGGGCTTTTGATCCTGAATTTTATTCAAACGCTAACTTCGAAACAGAAGCTGTCATTACCAACTTCTAAAGAAGTAAGAATGCTGATGCTGGCAGGAACTTCGCTTGGGGGAACAAGTTTGTTTTATTATATTGCAGTTCAGTATATCAACGTATCCATTGCGATTGTACTGTTAATGCAGTCCGTGTGGTTTAGTGTGGTTGTAGAAAGTATTCTGACAAAAAAACTGCCCAATGCAAGGAAAGTTGTTTCTGTAGTTATTGTATTACTGGGGACAGTCCTGGCTACCAACCTTATTAATATGGAGATAGAACTGGATTGGCATGGCGTATTTTGGGGGCTGTTGGCAGCAGGTTCATATACGCTGACCATGTTTACGTCCAATACCCTAGCAACACATCTCCCTGTTTTCAGAAAGAGTATTATCATGCTGGCGGGTGGTTCTATTGTGATTTTTGCATTTTTATTCTTTGCTCAGATAGGGCCGATGTATTTTGATGGGCTGAAATCATTTTATCTGAACTTTACAGAAAATACAGAACATATCCATTCATTCAATTATTCAATATTCTGGAAATATGGAGCTATTTTAGCCCTTTTTGGAACCATCATTCCTCCGGTTTTATTCAATATCGGTTTCCCGAATGCAGGATTGGGGCTGGGAAGTATTGTTTCATCATTAGAACTTCCGGTATCTGTAACAATGGCTTTTGTCTTGTTGGGTGAAAAAGTGTTTTTAATACAGTGGATAGGAATTACCCTTATTCTTTTCGCTATTGTTCTTATGAATCTTCCCTCCAAAAAAGAGAAAGAGGTGTCCATGGCAGAATTATCGTAAAAAATAATATTTAATAAAAATATCAGTTAAAACCGTTCCTTTTGGAGCGGTTTTTTTAATTTTAAAATCTAAAATAAAATTTCATGAACCATTTCAGAAATCTAATAATAGCTTTTACATTGACAGCTTCTTCCGTTCATATGTTTTCACAGGTAAAACCATTGGATGCAACACTGTCTGATTATCAATATCCCTATGAAGTTCATTTTCTCAATTTTAAATCTCAGGATAATAATCTGAAAATGGCCTATATGGATGTATTGCCTCAAAAGCCAAATGGAAAAACGATCATGCTTCTCCATGGGAAAAACTTTAACGGGGCCTATTGGGAGAAAACGGCAAAAGATTTATCTGCCAGAGGATTCAGAGTGGTCATTCCTGATCAGATAGGATTCGGAAAGTCTTCAAAGCCTCATAGTTATCAGTTTTCTTTCTCTCAGCTTGCTGAAAATACAAAGGCCGTATTGGATGAGTTGAAAATTGATAAAGCGATTGTGTTAGGACATTCAATGGGAGGAATGGTGGCAACAAGATTTACCTTGCTTTATCCTGACAAAGTTCAAAAACTGATTCTGGAAAACCCAATTGGATTGGAGGATTATAAAACCTTTGCATCTTACCAGACCATTGATCAGGCTTACCAGTCTGAGCTTAAAAATACAGCAGAAACCTATAAAAATTACCAGCTGAAATTCTATTATGATAATAAATGGAAAGAAGAATACCAACCCTGGTTAGATTTGATTGCCGGCTGGACCCTTCATGCAGATTACCCACAAGTCGCATGGGATGCTGCACTGACCTCCGATATGATCTACAATCAGCCGGTTTGCTATGAATTTAAAAATATAAAGGTACCTGCTTTGCTGATCATTGGTACTAGAGACAGAACTGCAATAGGAAAGGATAGAGCACCTAAAGATCTTCAGCCGAAAATGGGGCAGTATCAGGAATTGGGAAAGAAAACGCAGAGAGAAATTCCCGGTTCAAAATTAGTGGAAATTGAAAATGCAGGCCACTTACCTCATATAGAAGTTTATCCAAAATTTTTTGAAGCGCTTTATAACTTTATAAAATAATACGATTTAAAACATTAAGTTTTTTTATGATGAATGCCAATGAAGATTCTTATTAAAACAGCTTTTAACGCAATATTTAATGATCCTCAATATCTTAATTAAACTTAATGTTTTAAACTTAACTCTTCCTTTTATCAAATATCCATAAAGTACAGACTCCGATTCCTGAAAATAAAACACACGAAATTCCAAGATTCTGTATATATCCCATACTCACCAATCCGGAACCTATTAATATATAGTAAATAAGTCCCAGCAAAGCCCCTGCACTTCCGGTTTCATTCTTATACCTGATGAGTGCTGTACTTAGAATGTTCGGAATAGCAATGCTGAATGCCATGACAATGAAAAAATACGGGATTAAAAAATAAATTTCTTTCCTGATAAGAATCCATACAAAAATAGCTGCAACAAATGCGCTGTATGTAGCTGATTTAACCAGATATTGAGGTTGTATATTCTTCAGCAGCAGATATCTGTTAAGCTTTGCTCCTGCCAATGTACCACCTGCCAGTACAACACTGCTATATCCGAAAACATAAGATGAATAATGATGTTCTTGAAAAATAAACGGAGCCAGCGAATAGTACGAAAACAGCAGTACATTGAAACTCATAATCAATAAACAACATCTGATAATCTCATGATCATGGAGCATTCTTCTTAATAAACCGGTTAACGTCCGGATATTGATTTTCCTACGAGAGTGATTCGTTTCTGAGATTTTGTTTCTGGAGAAAATAAAGAATAAGACTGCCAGCAGACATAATGTAATAAAAACACCGTGATGCCCTGAAGTGGAAACCAATACAGAACCTGTTATCATCCCAACAACCGGACTGATAGATAACCCGATTCCGATCCAGGAAAATACTTTACTAATATTGTCTTTGTCATAAATATCCCTGAGAATAGTCTGCGTGACAATGGAGCCAACGGAAATTCCAAAGGCAGAGATAATTCTTGCAGCAAGAAGAATCTTAAAATCTGGAGCAAAGACAGCAGCTAAAGTTCCGATTCCATAGGTAAGCAACCCATACTCCAGAGATCTTTTCCTTCCGATCCTGTCGCACTGCACTCCCCAGAATGCAACACCTAAAGCAAATGCCATAAAATATAAACTTATAGTAAGCGTAGCTGATTCTTCCATCACTCCAAATTGCTCTTGTATCATTGGCAAAACCGGGCTATAAATGGTTTCTGCAAACTGCGGAAGCATGACAAGTAATATAAGCAGCCAGAGTGGATTTTTCTTTTTCATTTTTTTTTGCAAAGTTTTGAAAAATTCAGTGTATATTCATAATGGTATAAATACAAAAAACATCAAAAATAAGACATGGCTGTACTCAAGCAAAATGAAAATTTCGATCCTGATTCCATTCATGAGGAGGTCATCGGGATTGCCTCTGATATGGTAATGCATGATTCTGGTTTTCATTTTCATAAAACGAAGGCTCAGTTGTTATATGCACCATCAGGTTGTATGACGGTTACTACTTCTGACAGACAGTTTGTGCTGCCTCCCTTCAGAATGCTGTGGATTCCTGCCAATGAAGTACACAGAGTCAATTTTCGTAATATAGTAGCGTACAGGTCGGTTTATTTCGATGATGGATATGCAGAGAAATATATGAATTCAAGTCTGAAAGTATTACACGTAAATTCTTTATTAAAAGAAATAGTGGAAAGGATATGCTTTTGGAAATGGGCTCCTGCTGACAGCAGCCAGGAAAATATTGTAAAGGTCTTCTGGGATGAAATAAGTCTGGCTCCCGAAGAAAAATTAGTTCTTAAGATGCCGCAGGACAGGCGTCTTAAAAAGACGGTTGAAGAATGGACTGTAAGAAATTCAATGCCGCCGATGCTGAATAAGCTTGCAGAGGAAATTGGAGCGGTTGAAAAAACAATCAGCCGTATTTTTAAAAAAGAAACAGGATTAACTTATCAGGAATGGAGGCAACAATGGAGGTTGCAGAGATCTATTGAATTATTGGTAGATGGCCATTCAATAGGAGAGGTGTCACATCTGTTAGATTTCTCATCGGACAGTGCATTCATTGAATTTTTTAAAAAGCATACAGGATCAACGCCGTTGCAGTATCTTATGAAAAATGAATAACTGTTCTTCTTAATTTGAGCCATTAAGAATAGTAAAGTACCTTTTTCTTAAGCTGATCTGCTTATAGAAATCTTTGACTTTTAGCTTTGCTCTAATGCTTCTTAGAAAAGCTTAATATTTTAAAATATTTTATTTTCAACCAACTTTATCAATGATAAAAGAACTTGCGTCTTTGCAATTTCCATGTTTTATCATAAAAAAAGACTGTCTACACAGGGTAAACAGCCTCTTTTTGTATTTATTGTTGTCTGAATTATTTCTTCTTGTAAGCAGCGTCTTTGATTCTTGCTTTTTTACCTCTAAGGTCTCTGAAGTAGTAAATTCTAGCTCTTCTAACTCTACCTCTTCTGTCAACCTCAATTTTCTGAAGTGCAGGTAAGTTGATAGGGAATACTCTTTCTACTCCTACATCACCACTCATTTTTCTGATAGTGAAAGTTTTTGTAGAACCAGTACCTCTTAATTGGATAACTGTCCCTTTGAAGAACTGAGTTCTTGTCTTTTGTCCTTCTTTAATTTCGTAATACACAGTAATTGTATCACCTGCTTTGAATTCAGGGAATTCTTTTTTCGCAATGTACTTGTCTTGAACGTACTTTAATAAATCCATTATTAATAAATAAAATGTTAATGCTAAGCAACTTACACGCTTTTCGTCAGAGGTTGAATAACAGGTTGCAAATGTACAAAATAGTTTTTGAATATGCCAAATAATTAATGTGCTAAAAACTATAATTTTTTCATTTCAGTTTTGCTGAAAAGTTAACAGTTTCTTTAAAGTTCCATCAGGCTGAGTTTATATGGGAAGTCTACTTTTGCCCGAAATAAAAATCGGAATAACGATTTTTAAATCACTGATTTACAATTTGAAACTTAATCTACTATTAAAAAACTAAGCTATTATGAAACATTATTTCCTCTTTTTTTGTTTCGCGGCCCATATGGCTTTCGGACAGGTTTTGTTCCCTTATTTACAAAACCCGGCTCCGAATTCTATGATCGTGAACTGGAAGACAGCTTCCAATAACGAAACAACCGTGATCTATGGAGATTCCCCAGCCAATCTGAACGTAACGGTAACAGGCACTACCAATATCTTCTCCGATACAGGATACAACAACAACTATTATTACCACACGGCAAAGATTACCAATCTGCAGCCCAATACAAAATATTATTACAAGATAAAAACGGGAACCAGCGAGTCTGCCGTTTATAATTTCAGAACCCTTCCTTTGCCAGGGCAGGCCGCAACAGCAAATGGAAAGATCCGTTTTCTTATCATGGGAGACAACCAGATCAAAGCAGAGCCCAGATATGACAGTCTTACTCTGAATGCCTATAAAAAATTAAAAGAAAAATTCGGAGCCAGCTCAGATCCGTCAGATAATATTGCTCTTACCTTTATGGTGGGAGATCAGGTAGATGTAGGAACATTAGACCATTATGAGAATGTTCACTTTAAAAAGAATATCAAGCTATCACCATATCTGCCTATTCAAACCACAGTAGGAAACCACGAGACCTATGGGACTTTAGGAATGAATTCCTATTATGCTCATTTTTATATTGATGAAATTAAATATAAGAATATAAGCTCCGGAAATGAGAACTATTATGCTCAGCAGGCAGGTAATGTCCTTTTTATTAGTTTAAGTTCTGAACATACCGGATCAGCTCAGCAGACCTGGCTTCAACAGATATTAACTGAAGCAAATAACGATCCTACAGTAGACTGGATCATTTCCCTGAGCCACAGACCTTATCAGGCTGAGCAGTATGTAGGAGATATTTCTACTTGGGTAAGAGAAAATGCAGTACCACTTCTGGTAACTTCAGAGAAATATTTAATGCACGTAGGTGCCCATCACCATCTCTATCACAGAGGGCAGCTGAAAAACAGCCCGGCTTACCAGATCATTTCGGGAGGAACTGCCTGGGATCAGTATTGGGGAATGTCGAACGAGCAGGATTTTGATGATGTTCAGAAAACACTGACAGACTGGACCTATCAGATCGTAGAAGTAGATGTGCCAACGGGAAAAGTAGACATTGAATGCTATTCTATTGGTGGTGTATATAATAAGAAAAATAATGTACTGGTAGATTCTTTTCACCGGTATAAAAATCAGCCCAAACCTGCAAAACCATCCATTACAAATACTTTCTCAGGGGCAACTACCTTACCTATTACCTTAAATGGTAGTGCATTTTCGTCTTCTAATGGTGAACTCTTAAATACAACACAATTCCTTATCAGTAAAACAGCCAATTTTTCTGTCATTGAAAAAGAGCTTTACCGTGACTTTGAAAACTGGTTCGGAAAAGAGGGAAACGGAACTCCGGATAAGACCAAAAATTTGAATGAAGGAGTAGATATCACAAAAGTTACCCTGGCACAGAATTCTATTCCAAACGGTATTTATTATGTAAAAACCCGCTACAGAGACAGAAACCTGGAGTGGAGTGACTGGAGTGATGTGAAACAGTTCGAAATTACCGGAAGCGTTGTTTCTAACCCTACATTTGCTTTAGATAAAGTAGAATATGCCCAAAATGAACCCATCACGGCTACCTTTACAGGAGGTCCTGGAAATCAGCAGGATTGGGTAGGGATCTATAAAAAAGGACAGACTCCGGCTTCGGCAACTTCTCAGGGATACCTATATACCACCGGGCAGACTGCAGGAACTGTTACTTTCAACAATGGTTTGGCAAATAAAGGACAGTATTTTGCAGGATTTTTTGCTAACGGCGGATATACGGAAATTACAGCAAGAAAAAATTTCTACGTAGGACCTAAAGTTCAGTTACAGGCGACTGCAGATACTTATCCTGTAGGCGGAACTGTGGTTATTAATTTTACAGATGGCCCTAATTTGCAGAAAGACTGGATCGGAATTTATAAAATGGGGCAAACTCCGGGAACAACAAATTCTATTAAATGGAGCTATGTGACCACTTCAGCAGGAACCCTTAATTTTACAGGTCTTCCGAAAGGATACTACTATGCTCACTATTTACTGGAAGATGGTTATAACGGAGTGGGAGAGAAGGTTTTCTTTAAAGTAGGAGATATTGTTACAGATTTATGGATCAATAAACCGGTGTATACATTAGGTGAAAATATCACTGCTTCCTGGACGGATTCCCCGGGAATTATCAAAGACTGGCTGGGTATTTATCCTCAAAATATTCAGACACCTGATGATAATTTTGTTTCTTATACTTATTTTGACGGAGTGACACAGGGAACGAAAACAATACAGGGAACAGCGGTACCAGCTACACCTGGAAATTATTATATGGTAATGTTTACCAACGATTCTTATACAGAAGTTTCAAACAGAGTACAGTTTCAGGTGGCTTCACCCACTTTAGGAACTGAAGAAACCAAAAGTACAGAGAAAAATGTAGTATTATACCCTAATCCAACCAAACCGGGTGAACCTACTTTCATTAAAAGTGACTATCCGATTGAGAAAATCGAATTGATTTCTGCATCAGGAGAGCTGCTTTATGTATCAAAAAATATTAATAACCAGCGTTTCTCTTTAGTAAATGAGAACCTTCCGAAAGGAGTCTATTTTGTAAAAGTACACGGGAGAAAACTTTTTACTTTAAAATTAATCATTCAATAAGATAATATAAAGGAAAGCCCTGAATAAAAAGGAATAAACATATATCTTTATATAATTCAGTTAATAAAGAATCGGGAAAAATGAAATTTTTCCCGATTCTTTATTTCAGTCATCCGTAGATTTAAGCGCCCAGACAATCAGGGGAGCCTGCATAAAAAGCCTGGCACATCTCCTGTTATCCGTATTCAGACCAAAAGAATCTCTTCTGTTTTTATATTGGGCAATATTACCTGGTAGAACGGCGGCGAAAAAGCCAGCCACAATTTTTCCCATTGTTTTTCTGTACTTTTTAGGCGTTGCTATTACCATGGTTCCTAATACTATTTCAGCAATCCCGGAATAGACAACTGTATCATCTTTTTTCAAAGGAACCCAGTCCGGAACCTGAGCCTGAAACTCCTTCCTGGCAAAAGTTAAATGGCCTATCCCTGCTGTGATAAGAAATGTACCAAGGGCAATTCTTGAAATGTCTTTTGTTTCCATATTATTTACTTTAAAGGTAATAGTATTATTTAACCAAAATTCAGACCAGATAAAAAACGCTTTTAAATATCAGGTTAATCAAAATACCATAGATATGATAAAATTTATTAAATTTAGCCAACAGAAAAATCTAATATTTCATGATAGATAAAAGAGTAAAAAATGCAAAGGAAGCCATCGACGGAATCAAGGATGGAATGACACTGATGCTTGGTGGATTTGGACTTTGCGGGATCCCTGAAAACTCAATTAATGCTTTGGTAGAAAGTGATGTGAAAGATCTGACATGTATTTCAAACAATGCAGGAGTAGACGATTTCGGATTAGGATTACTGCTTCATAAAAGACAGATTAAGAAAATGATCTCTTCTTATGTAGGTGAAAATGCAGAATTCGAAAGACAGATGCTTTCAGGAGAACTGGATGTGGAACTTACACCGCAAGGTACTTTAGCTGAAAAATGCAGAGCTGCTCAGGCAGGAATCCCGGCATTCTATACACCGGCAGGCTATGGAACCGAAATAGCAGAAGGAAAAGAAGTTAAAGATTTCAAAGGGAAACCACATATTCTGGAGAATGCTTACGAAGCAGACTTTTCTATCGTAAAAGCATGGAAAGGAGATCATGCCGGAAACCTTATTTTTAAAGGATCAGCAAGAAATTTCAATCATCCCATGGCAGGTGCTGCTACCATTACCATTGCTGAAGTAGAAGAATTGGTAGAACCTGGACAATTGGACCCAAATGAGATTCATATTCCGGGAATTATGATCCAGAGAATTTTTCAGGGAGAAAAATTTGAAAAGAGAATAGAGCAAAGAACCGTTAGAACTAAAGAATAAGCTTCTTAAAAGACAGTTGACAATAAAAAAAAGCGCTGAAAATAAATTCAGCGCTTTTTTTATGCTTCAGGAGTAAGTGTTTTTCTTTCCCCGATTTGCTGGCGCCACATGGCGTAATAGAGTCCTTTTTCGGCAATCAGGTTATTGTGAGAACCTGTTTCTACCACTTGTCCGCGTTCAAGCACATAGATTTTGTCCGCATGCATGATCGTACTTAGACGGTGGGCAATGAGTACCGTAATTTGTTCTTTTTCTTTTGAAATATCTTTTATCGTAGAAGTTATTTCCTCTTCCGTAATACTGTCCAGTGCTGAAGTCGCTTCATCAAAAATCAGCAAATGAGGTTTTCTTAAAAGAGCACGTGCGATAGCAATTCTTTGCTTTTCACCGCCACTCAGTTTCAGGCCGCCTTCTCCGATCACGGTTTCTATCCCTTTTTCAGCTCTTTCCAGCAGTGCAGTACAGCTCGATTTTTGCAGAGCAACAGCCAATTCCTGTTCGGTAGCCTTAGGGTTTACAAAAAGAAGATTTTCTTTAATTGTTCCTGCAAACAGCTGAGTATCCTGAGTTACAAAACCAATCTGATTTCTCAGTTCATCAAAATCAAACTCTTTACCATTAATTGAATTATATAAAATATCTCCTTCCTGAGGTCTGTAAAGTCCTACCAGTAATTTTACCAGCGTACTTTTTCCGGAACCGCTGGGTCCTACAAAGGCGATAGTTTCCCCATTTTTAAGATCAAAAGAAATGTGATTTAATGCTTTATATTGAGCAGACTGATGTTTGAAAGAAACATTTTTAAATTCTAATTCTTCAATAGCACCAATCTGTTTGGGATGTAGAGGTTTTTCTTCCACTTCTTTTTTCATTAACCGGTCGAAGTTTTGAAGAGAAGCTTCAGCTTCACGGTAAGAAATAATGATGTTTCCGATTTCCTGCATCGGCCCGAAAATGAAGAAACCATAAAACATAAGAGACAGATACTGCCCCGGAGTAACAATGCTTTTAAAAATTAAAAATAAAAGAGTCAGGGTGATCATCTGCTGAAGAAAATTAACCATTGTCCCCTGAATAAAACTTAAAGAACGGATACTTTTAACCTTTCTGAGCTCAAGTCCGAGAATCTTGTAGGTATTATTATTTAAACGGAGAACTTCCTGATTGGTTAATCCTAAACTTTTAACAATTTCTATATTTCTTAAACTTTCTGTGGTGCTTCCGGCCAGAGCAGTTGTTTCTGAAACAATATTTTTCTGAATCACTTTTATTCTTTTACTCAATAAATTCGTGATAAAGGCAATCAGGAAAATTCCACAGATATATACCGGCATAATAGACCAATGAAGGCGGATGGCATATACAGAAACGAAAATAATGCTTACTAAAATTCCAAAGAAAATATTGATAAAATTGGTAATGAATTTTACAGAATCCTCTCTTACTTTCGTTAATATAGACAAGGTTTCACCACTTCTCTGATCCTCAAACTCCTGAAATGGCAGTGCCATTGAATGACGCAGCCCGTCTGTGAATATTTTAGCACCAAACTTCTGGGTAATAACACTTACCACATAATCCTGAAAAGCCTTGGCAATTCTGCTTACCATTGCCGTTCCGATAAGTAGTCCCAAAAAATAAAACGCACCGTGGTAAATAGAAGTCCCGTATAAATATTCATCCAGATTTCTGGGTAAAAGTTTTTCCTTATCAAAAAAATTAGGATGAGTTACCAATTGATCAAGAATATTTCCTGTAATGGCTGGGGCAAATAAAGAAAAAACCTGATTTACAGTAGCAAGAAACAAGGAAATGGCAATCAGCCATTGGTAAGGTTTAAGATATTTTAAGAGTATTTTCATTCTAATAAATAATGTTGCAAAATTACAGATATTATTTTAACTAACAGTGTTAATTGTTAAGTGGGAATAAAGCCCTTTTGTATTCAAGTGAAAATAATTAAATTGCACTCTAAGTTTTTATTATGCTTACAAAAGAACAAATTGCCAAAAGAATTTCAAAAGAACTGAAAGATCGTTATTATGTAAACCTGGGAATCGGAATTCCTACTTTAGTTGCCAACTACGTTCCGGATGGGATTTCCGTAGAATTCCAGAGTGAGAACGGAGTTTTGGGAATGGGGCCTTTCCCTTTCGAAGGTGAAGAAGATGCTGATATCATCAATGCCGGAAAACAAACAATTACTATTTTAGAAGGAGGCTCATTCTTCGATTCTGCTTTCAGTTTCGGGATGATCCGCGGTCAGAAAGTAGACCTTACCATTCTTGGAGCAATGGAAGTTTCAGAAAACGGAGATATTGCCAACTGGAAAATCCCCGGAAAAATGGTGAAAGGAATGGGTGGTGCCATGGATTTGGTAGCTTCTGCTGAAAATATCATTGTTGCTATGATGCACGTGAATAAAGCCGGAGAAAGCAAAATCCTGAAAAAATGTACACTTCCTCTAACAGGAGTAAACTGTGTGAAAAAAGTTGTAACTGAATTAGCGGTACTGGATGTTACTCCAAATGGATTTAAACTGGTAGAAAGAGCACCAGGCGTTTCAGTAGAAGACATTATCAAAGCTACAGAAGCAGAACTTATTATTGAAGGAGAAATTCCTGAAATGCAATTCTAATCAGACTATAATAAATAAAATATCCGGCCTCACAAAGTGAGGCCGGATATTTTATATGACATAGGAAATGGGAGCGTTAAGAAAATTCTCCTGTCCGAAGCGCGAGACCAGCTTAGAACAGATTAACCCATACAGAATTCGCGCAAGTTTAGAATTTTTAGGGAACAGAATTTAATTTTAGCGGAGAGGTCCAGATCTTGAATTTTTGTTTCTTTTGTTTCAAGACAAAAGAATTTAAAACAAAAAAAGGAACTGTTTCATCAATGAAACAGCTCCTTTTATACTTTAACGGTTAGTATGTCATCTAACTTCTAACGTTTTATTTATTTCCTATCCTGAGCTCCAAAAACCTTCTGTAAAATACTTGTCGTTCTCATCGCAGGTGTATTTCTGATTCCGCTCTCTTTGTCTGCTACCATTTTGAAAACCCCATTGATGGTCTCCGTTGTAACATATTCATTCAGATCTGTGGTAACAGATTGTCCTGTAAAAGTATTGTATTTTGAGATCAGGTTCTTCCATACCGTGTCAGCACCTACTTTTCCTAAAGAAGCCTTTACTTTAGGCTGAAAAGCATTAAACAGCTGAGTCTGGGTTTTCCCCTGAAGATAGCTGGTTGCAGCATTATCATTTCCCAGCAGGATATTTTTAGCATCAGTAATCGTCATAGAAGTAATAGCGCTTGTAAAAATAGGGGCAGCTTGTGTTACTGCATCTTCAGCGGCTCTGTTCAAAAGCTTTACCCCTTCATCAGCAAGACTTCCCATGCCGATAGAACGTAAGGTGGTATCAATTTTTCTTAGTTTTTCAGGCATTAAGATTTTTACCGCCTCATTTTTAAAAAAGCCATCCGTTACGGCCAGTTTCTTTACACCATCTGTTACTCCAATATTTAAAGCTTCCTTCAATCCGGATGAAATCTGTGTTGAGGTAAGACTTCCAAGGTTTATAGGAGAACCTGTAGAATGGGCGGACGGAGTAGTGGCTGTTGCAGATGCTGTATTACCCGTTGTTTTTGCCGGAGTATTAAGATCTACACCAGTTTTGTCTTTAACCGTAGATTTTATCATATCTAAAAGCTGTGCCTGGGTAGACATTGAGAATAACAAACCGGCTGCCACAAAAATGTTTTTTTTCATCATATTTTTTTACAAATTTAAACGTTTTATTTTTTTAAGTCATCTATACTTATCAAAAAATAAACCATATAATTTAATACAGTGTAAAAAATTTAAAAGCTTTTGTGACTTTAATGATTAAAAACTTATAAAGAGTTTTAGAAAATAATTATCTTAGCTAAAACCTTTAACTGCATCCAATGATAAGAGCCTTGTCAGTTTTTTTCGCATTAATTTCAACCCTAATGTTTGCTCAGAATAAATTGAACTTAATTCCTTATCCTCAAAATATAAAGCTCAATGAAGGAAATTTTACGATTCCTAATGTTTTGCTTGTAAGTAGTGAACTTCCTAAAAATGAAACAGACTATTTCAAAAAAAGGATAGCCTCAGTATTACAGTCTAAGGATTCAAAGAATGCTGATGCTCAACTGGTCTATTCGCAACTGCCAAAAGGAGCTGCAGGAGAAGAAGAGTTTTATATTCTGGAAGTTTCACCTAAGCAGATTCGTATTCAGTCTTATACCCGGCAGGGATATTTTCTTGCCCTTCAGACACTGAGTCAGCTGCTTGAAGAATATAAAGATGTAAAGAAGATTCCGGCTTTAAAAATTGAAGACCAGCCGAATTTTGCATGGAGAGGAATGCATTTAGATGTATGCCGTCATTTTTTTACAGTAGATGAGGTGAAGCAGTATATTGATTATCTGGCGATGTACAAACTGAATACTTTTCACTGGCACTTGACAGATGATCAGGGATGGAGAATTGAAATAAAAAAATATCCGAAACTGACTCAGATCGGTTCAAAACGTAAAGAATCAATGATCGGGGCATATGTAGACAATACTTTTGACGGGAAACCTTACGGCCCTTATTTTTATACCCAGCAGCAGATCAAAGAGGTTGTAAAATATGCTCAGGACAGACATATCACCGTTGTTCCGGAAATAGAAATGCCGGGACATGCTTTGGCCGCTCTGTCAGCATATCCGGAGCTGGCCTGTACAAAAGGGCCTTTTGAAGCTGCAACAAAATGGGGCGTTTTTGATGATGTATTCTGTCCGAAAGATGAAACATTTACATTTTTAGAAAATGTTCTGGATGAGGTTATACAGCTTTTTCCATCTCAATACATCCATATTGGAGGTGATGAATGCCCGAAAACCAGATGGAAAGAATGTGCTCACTGTCAGGATCTGATCAGGAAAAATAATTTAAAAGATGAACATGGCTTACAGAGCTATTTTATCCATAGAATTGAAAAATATGTAAACAGCAAAGGCCGGAAAATAATCGGATGGGATGAGATCCTGGAAGGAGGTTTAGCTCCTAATGCAGCCGTAATGAGCTGGACGGGAGTGAACGGAGGTATTGAAGCCGCAAAATCTAAACATTTTGCCGTCATGACTCCGGGGGCTTACTGTTATTTTGATCACTATCAGGGAGATCCTCAATCCGAACCTAATGCTTTTGGAGGCTTTACCCCTTTGGATAAAGTATACTCTTATAACCCTGTTCCTTCTGAATTGAATGCAGAGCAGGCAAAATATATCATGGGGGTTCAGGCCAACTTGTGGACAGAATATATTTTAGACTTTAAGCAGGTACAATATATGATCTTTCCAAGATTAATGGCACTTTCTGAAGTAGGATGGGGAACCTCAGACCCTGAGAATTATAAAGACTTTGAAAACAGAGTCATCACCCAATTCAAAGTTCTGGATAAAATGAAGGTAAACTATGCGAAAAGTATTTACAATATCTCCGGAAAAGTAATCCCTGCAAATAATGGTATTGATTATGAGCTGTCAACTTCTCAGAGTTCGAGCGGAATAAGATATACGCTGGATGGAACCGCTCCTTCTCTGAATTCTAAAATATATCAGGGCCCAGTTCCGATTCCCAGCTCCTTAACAATTAAGTCAGCTTATTTTGAAGACGGGCAGTTGAAAAGCGCTGTTTCTTCCCAGAAATTTACAATTTCAAAAACGACCGGAAAAAATATAAGCCTTGAACAGCAACCAAGTGAAAATTATTCCTTTGGTGGTGCTTTTACCCTTGTAGACGGAATAATCGGCAATACCAGACAACTGGGCAAAACATGGCTTGGCTTTCAGGGGAAAGATGTGATCGCAACAATAGATTTCGGACAGAAAACAGTTTTTTCAGAAGTTTATTTTAATACTTTAGAGAATAAAGGAAGCTGGATTCATCTCGCAAAATCTGCGAAAATTTTTGTTTCCGATGATAATAAAAACTTTAAATTGATCAAGGAGATCAGCAAAGAGGAAATTCAGAATGCTAAAGGAAAGATCAGGCTGAATGTAGGAACTCAGAATGCAAAATATCTGAAAGTAAACATAGAAAACGCAGGAATTATTCCCCCAGGAAACCCGGGAGCAGATTCCAACGCATGGCTTTTTGTTGATGAAATTGGCGTTAATTAAGTAAGATTACAGTAAAAAATGAAGGATACTATACTTTCTTCAGAGTTTTCTTCGTCACCGGAGCTGGTAGAGAAGCTGTACCAGTATGGTACAACAAAGAGCTATCACGAGGGAGACATTATTTTAGACGAAAATGCTTCTATCCGTTCCATTCCTATCGTGATGAAAGGAATGCTAAAAGTCATCAGGACAGAAGAATACGGACGTGAAATTCTGCTCTATTACATCAAAGCGGGGGAAAGCTGTATTATGTCTTTTCTGGGTGGAATGCACAACGAAAAAAGTATTGTAAGAGCTGAAATAGAAGAAGATGCTGAAATCCTTTTTTTACCGGTAGACAAGGTTTCTTTATTTATTAAAGAACATCCGGAGTGGCTGGATTATATTTTCAGACTCTATCATAAACGATTCGAAGAACTGCTGGATATTATTAATGCCATTGCTTTCAAAAAGGTAGATGAAAGACTCCTGAACCTTCTTCAAAAAAAATCTGAGCTCTCCGGCTCTGAAACTATTCACACAACCCATGAGCAGCTTGCCGGCGAGTTGGGAACTGCCAGAGTAGTCGTATCCAGACTCCTTAAACAACTGGAAACAGTAGGAAAGCTGAAACTGGGAAGAAATAAAATTATTATTCTGAAAAATATCAATTCATAATACAGTTTTTTCATTAAAGCTACTCATATTACACCTTGTGGCGGTAAACCCAAGATTTAGCGGGATGGTTTAGCTATGCGAATTCTTATCATAAACATTTTTATAGGGTTATTATCATGAACCTCCATGCATCATTGATAGGTCCATATTTTTCTTATGTAACAAAAGTAGCAGTATCAGAAAAAAGAAAACAGGAACTTTACAAAAAGTTCAGGACCATTTTCTGATGTGTAAGATCAAAGTTTTAAATAAATTTATATAAAAAAAATGTTGGAGATCATAAAAGAACCATGGCCCTGGTATATTGCAGGTCCGTTGATTGGCCTTACCGTTCCCGCTTTGCTGATTATGGGAAACAAATCCTTTGGAATCAGTTCCTCGCTTAGGCATATCTGTGCCTCCTGTATACCGGCTGATGTGCCCTTTTTTAAATACGATTGGAAAAAAGAATCCTGGAACCTATTCTTTGTGCTCGGGATTTTTTTCGGTGGAATGATTGCCGCCAGTTTTATGCTTAATCCGGCTGAAATAAAAATTAATCCCAATCTGAAAACCGAACTGGCAGGCTATGGAATTACAGACTACAGCAATCTGGTTCCGGTCCAACTGATGAATTTTGAAAGTCTGCTGACCCTCAGAGGGTTTATTACGATGGTCGTCGGTGGGTTTTTGGTGGGCTTTGGAACCCGGTATGGAGGAGGATGCACCAGTGGACACGCAATCATGGGACTTTCCAATCTGCAATGGCCTTCCCTGGTCGCAACGATCTGTTTTATGATCGGAGGTTTTTTTATGGCAAATATTATTCTGCCGGTGATTTTATCCCTATAAGTATAATTTTAAAGAGCATTTGAAATAATGATAAAAGAAAATGATAAAAGCTGTCAGAATACTGCTGGTATGAATGAAAGTAATACTAACCGTCAATGGTACTATAACCTGAAATATCTTGTTGCGGGTATCTTGTTCGGAATTATTTTTGTGAAAGCAGAAGTGATCAGCTGGTTCAGAATACAGGAAATGTTCCGGCTGCAGTCCTTCCACATGTACGGAATCATTGGAAGCGCAGTGCTGGTAGGAATGGCTTCCGTATGGATTATTAAAAAGTTTAATATAAAAACAATAGATGGCGAACCTATTACACTCACTCCTAAAAAATTTAATAAGGGCCAAATTTATGGCGGATTAATATTTGGCTTTGGATGGGCTGTTACAGGAGCATGTCCGGGTCCGCTCTTCGCTCAGATAGGGACAGGAGCGTTGGCTGTATCGGTTACACTTTTGAGTGCCATTGCAGGAACCTGGGTATATGGATATTTTAAAGATAAACTGCCCCATTGATCATAATAAACGGATTTCATATTCAGGTGTAATTTTGTGCTTCATAGAATGTCAGTTTCCTGGTCACAGGACATAAAAAAGCCTGTTTTTTTATTCTAAAATTCTAAAAAGACTGTAGATGATTCTTCTACAGTCTTTTTAGCTTTTGTACCCGCTGGAAAATTGCTAATTTGTAAGCCTAATAAACCTGACATGCAAAGTAGACGAAACTTTATAAAAAGAACAGCAGCAGCTTCTCTTGCACTTGCTGTAAACCCTTTAGAATTAATAGCTTCTGAATTTCCGGAAAACAATAAATTTGAAAATAAACCCATTGTACTTTCTACCTGGAATTTTGGATTAAAAGCCAATGAAGAAGCATGGACTATTCTCGGAAAGGGAGGAAAAGCCTTAGATGCCGTTGAAAAAGGTGTTCGTCTTGTAGAATTAGACCCCAAAGAAAGAAGTGTCGGTTATGGCGGCCGGCCGGACAGAGACGGCAGAGTCACTCTGGACGCCTGTATCATGGATGAAAATTATAACATAGGTTCAGTAGCATGTCTGGAACATGTGAAAAATCCAATTTCTGTAGCCAGAGCCGTCATGGAAAAAACGCCTCACGTTATGCTGGTAGGAGATGGAGCCTTACAGTTTGCCCTTTCACAAGGCTTTAAAAAAGAAAATCTTCTTACCGCCGAATCAGAAAAAGAATGGAAAGAATGGCTGAAAACCAGTCAGTATAAGCCCATTGCCAATATTGAGAATCACGATACCATAGGAATGATAGCTTTAGATGCCCAGGGTAACCTTTCCGGAGCCTGTACAACCAGCGGAATGGCCTTTAAAATGCACGGCAGAGTAGGTGATTCCCCGATAATCGGAGCAGGACTGTTTGTAGATAATGAAGTAGGGGCGGCTACGGCAACCGGTCATGGCGAAGAAGTGATAAGAACAGTAGGAACACATCTTGTTGTTGAGTTGATGAGGCAAGGCAGAAACCCGCAGGAGGCTTGTAAAGAAGCGGTAGACAGAATTGTAAAAATTACTCAAAGAAGAAACAAAAATTTAAAAGATATTCAGGTTGGTTTCATTGCCATCAATAAAAAAGGAGAATATGGTTCTTACTGTATTCAGGACGGGTTTAATTTTGCCGTTTATGATCAGAAAGGGAACCGCCTTGAAAAACCGGAATTTGCTTTGAAATAAGCTGAGATCAAAATAATAATATTCTTATAACCAATTCATAACAAATATTAGAATAAATAGAACGGACTTTAGCCCGGGTACCCATTTACATCAGAATATATGAAAAAAACGATAATAGCTTCCTTATTTTTAATTGTAGCATGCAAGCAGGAAAACAAGGAGAAAGCAGTACAAACCAAGCCTCAGGTGAAAGAAAATGTAGTTGTAGAAAATAAATCCAGGGATTCTGAAGAAGCAAAAAACTGGCTGGAGAAAAACATTGAAGAGTATTTCAAAGATGACCTTGGAAATGAGGAAAAGAATATGCAGAAAATGACAACCAGAGATTATTTTGATTATAAAACAGATGCAATGAACGTTGATCTGGATGTAGATGGCAGTCTCACTGAAAAGGAGTTTCAGGATAAATGGAAAGATAAGTTTGATACGTCAAAAGCCGGAACAGGCGTTGGATTCTTAATCACAGGACAGGATTGGAATGAGATAAAGGTAACAAAATGCCAGCTGATTTCTGACGGTGATAACAGTTATTTATTTGACGTTATACTTACCGATAAAGAACTAAAAGCTGAATATCCGGTTAAAGTGAAGATTATAAAAGAAAACAGTTCCTTTTTAATTGCAGACGTAGTACAGTAAGAGCCGAAATAGAATTAAAATATACAGAAATTAAAATGCCAAAAATAGAAATAGCCTGCTTTAATCCTGAGTCAGCGATTATTGCTTTCGAAAATGGAGCAGACAGAATAGAATTATGTGCTGGTCTCAGTGAAGGAGGAACCACTCCGGAATTTGAAACCACAAAGAAACTTCGTGACAAAATAGATATCCCGATTTTTGTAATGATTCGTCCACGGGGAGGTGATTTTACCTATTCAGAAACAGAATTTGAAAAGATGAAAAACGATCTGGTTCATTTAAAGACTCTTGGTGTTGATGGTTTTGTTTTCGGCATTCTGGATGAGAATGATGAGGTCAGTATGCAACAGAATAAAGCTTTGATAGAGCTTGCTGCACCGCTTCCCTGTACCTTTCATCGTGCTTTTGACAGAGCTAAAACACTGGAAGATTCCTTAGAAAAAGTCATAGAATGTGGTTTTAAAACAATTCTTACGTCAGGTCAGAAACCCAATGTATCTGAGGGAAAAGGAAACCTGAAAAAACTGGTTGAACTAGCCGGTGGAAGAATAGAAATTCTTGTAGGAGGCGGTCTCCGTTCCTCAAATATTGAAGAATTAAGAGCGTTTACAAAAGCGGATTATTTCCACTCTTCTGCTATTACAGATGGCGGTGCTTTTGCCAATCCTGATGAGGTGGTTGCCCTTAAGAATAAATCATAAAACAAAACATACGATTGGAATTCAATCCGGTTTTTTCATTCACAGACATTAGCCTATCTGAAACGAAGTGACATACTGCATAATTTTAACGGTAAACCAATAAGGACGGAGTCCACAGCATTGTAAACAAACTATTGATGAATAAAATACTACTTTTTGCGTTGCTTTTCAGTCAGAATATCATTTTTGCACAATTTTCAGAAAGAAGCTTATCCTCTGAAAACTGGCAGTTCAGAAACCCGAAGCAGAAAAACTGGTTTCCGGCCAAAATACCGGGAACTGTTCATCTGGACCTGATGAATAATAAACTGATTCCTGATCCTTTTAAAGATGAAAATGAAAAGAAAGTACAATGGGTAGAAAATGAAGACTGGGAATATCAGACTACCTTCAGCATTTCGTCACAGGAACTAAAGAAGGAAAATATAGATTTGATTTTTAACGGACTTGATACCTTCGCAGAAATTTACCTGAATGGAAAACTGTTGAAAAAAACAGATAATATGTTTAGGAAATGGAAGGTTCCGGTAAAAAACTATCTGATAAAGGGAGATAATCTATTGCAAATCAATTTTAAATCTGCTGTCAGTACCGGAAAAGAGCTGGCAAAAGCAGTTCCCTTTACAGTGCCTGAGTCACCAAGAAGTTTTGTAAGAAAAGCACAATACCAGTTTGGCTGGGACTGGGGACCAAGGCTTGTAACAGCAGGAATATGGAAAGATATTAAGATTGAATACTGGAATACCGCGAAAATAGAAACCCTGAAGATTGAGCAGAAGAATATAGCCGATAAAAAAGCAGACCTGGCTCTTCATACTTCAATTGTGGCAGGCAAAGCAGGGAGATATAACCTTATCTTGAACGGTAAAGAGAATACCATTTCATTGAAAAAAGGACAAAACAGGATAGATATCCCTTTTACCATTCATAATCCAAAACTTTGGCAGCCAAACGGAAGAGGTGAACCCTATTTGTATGATATACAGGTTTCCTTACTCAAAGAGGCAAAAGTACTTTCAGAAAAGAACCAAAAGATGGGTTTAAGAACAGTAGAACTGATTCAGAAAAAAGATTCAAACGGAAAATCCTTTTCCTTTAAGGTGAATGGAAGCCCACTCTATATCAAAGGGACAAACTGGATTCCTGCAGATAGTTTTTTACCAAGAATTACGAAAGAAAAATACCAAAAGGTGATCAAAGATACCAAAGATGCCAATATGAATATGATTCGTATTTGGGGAGGCGGGATTTATGAAGATGATGAATTTTACAAAGCCTGCGATGAAAACGGAATTTTGGTGTGGCAGGATTTTATGTTTGCAGGAAGCTTTTATCCCTCAGATGAAGCATTTTTAAACAATGTAAAAGAAGAAGTGAAAGATCAGGTGAACAGACTTCAGAACCATCCGTCCATAGCCTTGTGGTGTGGAAATAATGAGATTGATGAAGCGATTGTCAACTGGGGATATCAGAAGCAGTTCAGGTATTCAAAGAACGATTCACTACAGGTTTGGAAGGATTATAAAAAGCTGTTTCATGATGTTATTCCTGCTGCCTTAAAAGAAAATCTTACCGCAGATAAAAATATCTATTGGCCAAGTTCTCCATCAATCGGGTGGGGGCATAAAGAAAGCCTTACAGAAGGAGATTCTCACTATTGGGGAGTCTGGTGGGGAGAACAGCCCTTTGAGATTTATAACGAGAAAGTAGGACGCTTCATGTCTGAATATGGCTTTCAGGGAATGCCTACCCTTGAAACTGCCAAATCAATGTTTTCCGGTACTCCGGAATTAAGGGTGGAAAACTCAACGGTCAAAGCTCATGAAAAACATTCCAGAGGCTGGGATATTATTAATGAATACTTAAAGCGTGATTACAAAATCCCCACTGACTTTGTGAAATACAATTATGTTTCCCAGCTGCTGCAGGCCCGCGGAATGCAGATTGCCATTGAAGCTCACCGCCGTGCAAAGCCTTATAATATGGGAACTTTATATTGGCAGCTCAATGACTGCTGGCCCGTGGTTTCATGGTCTTCCATTGATTATCTTGGGAACTGGAAGGCATTTCACTATCAGGCTAAAAGAAGTTTTGAACCTATATTGATATCCGTAGCAGAGACTGATAAAAACTATGATATTTACTTTATAAGTGATTTGCTTAAAGATTTGAAGTTTAGTTTAAAAATAGAATTGATTGATTTTGAAGGGAAAAAGCTTTGGGAGAGCAGGAAGTCCGGTGACCTGAAGGCAGATGCCAGTGAAAAAATATCGAGCATTACAAAATCACAGTTAGTCCAATTTGACACATCAAAAGCTGTTTTAAAAATCACCTCTGAAAATGATTTAAAATATGAAAAACTGTTCTTTTTTAATAGACCAAAAGATTTAAAACTTTCAAAACCTGACATTACAATCAGAAAAATATCTCCGGTGGAGATAGAAGTATCTGCAGATGTTCTGGCAAAAGATGTTTATCTGATTGGAAATACTCATTTCAGTGATAATTTTTTCGATCTCCTGCCTGGATCATCCAGGAGAATTATCCTTTCAAAACCTTTAGAAAAAGTTGAAGTCATGAGCCTCTGGGAAGTCATGAACAACTAAAATTATTTCCGGATTTTAGGCTTCTGGAAATCTGGAAGGGTTGATATGTAAAAGAAACTTTTACTAACCCCCTATTATTCCTGCTTTAATAGAAATCATACCCGAGAAAATATAAATTTTACTCTTCCAACTCAAAAATCAGCCGTAAATTTGCATCATATTTCTTTATAGTTATGGTAAATTTTGTTCTGATTGCAGTTTGCATTATTGCAGGAATGATATTCAAAGCAACAAAATCTATCCACCCTGATGCCCACAAGGGGATCAATACCTGGATTCTTTATCTTGCTCTTCCGGCAGTTTCTTTTAAATACCTGCCTAAAGTAAAATGGACAACGGAAATGCTGTTTCCTATTGCAGCTACTTTTTTAATTTCTGTATTTTGTTTCTTCTTTATGATGTTTTACAGCAAGCGCAAGGGGTACTCAAGGCGTTCAAGAAGCAGTTTAGAACTGGCAAGTGGTTATAGTAATACTTCTTTCATCGGATTTCCTCTGATCAGTGCTTTTTATGGAGAAGGGCTGCTGAGTATTGCCATTATCTGTGACCAGACTATGTTTTTTGCCCTTTCTACATTAGGAATTATAGCAGCTGTAAAAGGAGGAAGCAGATCAGGTAAGGTAAGTGCTGTATTTATTTTAAAAAGACTGGTAACCTTTCCACCGTTAGTGGGCTGTATCTCTGCTTTAGTGTTGTCACAATTTATAGATTTTACAGCTGCAGAGCCTTTCTTTGATAAGCTAGCTGCCACAGTAAGCCCCTTAGCTTTATTTTCAGTTGGACTGCAGCTAAAATTTAACGGATGGAAAAAACTGATCCCGCAAATGTCTATGTCTATGCTTTATAAATTGATTCTGGCTCCGGCAATCGTTGTGGGACTGGCTTTATTATTTGGCATCAAAGGGGATATTGCAAAAATTACCATCTTTGAAGCAGCAATGCCTACCCTGATTACTTCAAGTATCATAGCAGAGCAGTTCAGACTCAATACAAAACTTATCAACCTGATCATTGGTGTCAGTATTATTGTAGGATTTTTTACTTCTGCGTTTTGGTATGAGATGACTCAGCTTTTATTTTAGCTTAAAGTCATAAAGGAAAATGGAGTCAATATTATTCTGCCACTGTTCAAGAGAAAGACTGTTGCTTCCAACGGGCATAATGGAGGTTGAAGAATATAAAGGAGATCCTTTTAACCTGATTTTAGCTTTAAAAGTCATTTGCTTTCCGGTTTTTTGTACTGTTTTAAGTATGAAATACGGATTATTCATCATTTGTGCTTCACAAAAGGTAAATTCAATACTGTTATCAGTTATTTTATCTTTTTCAAAATTTTTCAGAACTTTCATCATATCCGGTTTATCACTGATACTTTGTTCATCAGTAATTTCAAAACCATTGATAGTATTACCTTCTATATGAGTTTTTAGGAGCAGTTTTTTTCCAATTGGAATTGTTATCTCAGTCTTTTTTATAGCTGTTTTTTCCTGTGCCTGAATAATTAATAAAAGAAACAGGAAGAACAGAGACAATACTTTTTTCATGGTTATAAAGTTTTAATTGAAAATATTGGTTTTTAAAAGAACGATAAAAATATAAATAATTGCAATTCTGTGAAGAAAAATCTAATTTTACACTTTAAAAAATTCCCTTGCAATACGCTCAAATTGTTTTACCACTGAACCTGAAAGGATCTTTTACCTATAAAGTTCCTGAAGAACTGATATCTGAAATACAACCCGGAATGCGGGTATTGGTACCGTTTGGAGGAAAGAAGATTTATACAGGAATTATATTTGAACTTCATAACAATGCCCCTGAGAATTTTGTCGCAAAGGATGTGATCAGTATGCTGGATGATAAGCCAATCCTTCCTGAGGAACAGATTCGTTTCTGGAACTGGCTTTCGGACTATTATCTGTGTAGTCTTGGGGAAATTTACAGGTTTGCTTTTCCTTCCTCATTAAAGCTGGAAAGTGAAACCTATCTAAAACTGAAACCAGGTGCTGTTATTGATTTTGAAAATCTGGATGTGAGTGAAATGTACCTTATTCAGGCACTGGAAGTTCGGCAGCTGATTAACCTTACAGATATTGAGGCTTTTATTCCTAAAAAAGAGATTATTAAAACCATCAACTCACTTATTGACATGCAGTATATTGAGATTGATGAAAAAATTGCTGAAAAATATAAAGCGAAAGAGGTTTCCTATGTAAAAATTAATGATGAGGTTTTGAGGAACCAGAATCTTACAGAAATTCTTTTAAAACTTAATAAAGCTCCCAAACAGAAAGATCTTTTCCTTTTGATTCTGGAAAAACAAACAGAACATCCGGATATTCATATTAAGAAAGCCGGACTTTTTGAAGATGGTTACTTTGGAAGTTCTCACTTCAAAGCGCTTGCAGATAAAGGCTTTGTGGAGGAATATTATATGCAGAAGGACCGTATAGAAAGCTATGAAGGAGAGATTGAAGAACTTGAAGAACTTTCCGAACAGCAGAAAATAGCTAAATCCGAAATTGATGAAGCCTTTGAAGAGGGGAAAAATGTTCTGCTTCATGGAGTCACTTCGTCTGGAAAAACCCATATTTATTTAGAGAAAATAGAAGAATGTATACAACAGGGAAACAATGTACTGTTTTTACTTCCCGAAATATCTCTTACTAAACAGATCACCCAGAGATTAGAAAAAAAATATGGCAGGCAGTTGGGATTCTACCATCAGAAGCTGACTGATTTTGAAAAGGTGGAAGTATGGAGAAGAATTAAGCAGAATGATATCCGTGTTCTGATTGCTACCCGTAATGCTTTGTTTTTACCTTATCAGAATTTAGGTTTGATTGTTGTAGATGAAGAACACGATTCTGCATACAAACCAAAAGAAGTATCTCCTTATTTTAATGCTAAAGATGCAGCATTGGTATTGGGAGGGCTTTATAAGGCGGGAGTGATCCTTGGATCTGCAACCCCTTCTGTGGAAAGTTATTACAGAGCCCGAAAAGATAAGATAAAATACGTATTTCTGAATGAAAGGTTCGGGGAGGTCAGTCTGCCGGAATATGAACTTATCAATTTCAAGGAAGCTCACGAGTCTAAAAAAGTTTCCGGAAATTTCTCTTTAAGGCTTATTGAAGAAATAAAGAAGACAGTAGACGAAAAAAACCAGGCTATTGTCCTTCACAACCGTCGTGGCTATTCTAATGTAATAGAATGTGAAAGCTGTGGATATGTGAACTATTGCTCCAATTGTGATGTGGTGATGACTTACCATAAGGCAGCTAACGAGATGAAATGCCACTACTGTGGACAAAAAGCTTCAAAACCTAAGACATGCCCTAAATGCCAATCCGAAAATTTAAATGAAAGAGGCGTTGGAGTAGAGCAGATTCATGAAGAAGTTTCTAAACTTTTCCCCGAAAATGAAGTGGATAGAATGGACGTAGATTCTATGCGTAAAAAATTTGCTTACGAAAAGCTGTATGAAAAGATAGAAGATAGAGAGACCGATATCATTGTAGGAACACAAATGATATCTAAAGGACTGGATTTTGACCATATTGAACTGGTAGCGATTCCAAAAGCAGATTCTATGCTGTATGTACAGGATTTCAGGGCAGAGGAAAGGGCCTATCAGCTGATCACACAGGTTTCCGGAAGAGCAGGAAGAGTATCCGGAAAGGGAAAAATTCTGATTCAGACTTATAATCCTGAACATTCCGTATTTCAGCTTATTAAGATGAACAATCCGGCGAAGATCTATAAATACATTCTTACAGAGCGCCAGAAATTTCACTATCCGCCATTTACTAAGCTTATTATGATTGAGCTGAAGCATATCAGAGATGAAAAGGTAGACCGTGCTTCTCAGTTTCTGGGATCTATCTTAAGAAAATATCTGCCGGAAGATTGTATTTTGGGACCGGAAAGGGCCCAGATTGCAAGACTGAATAATTTATATCAGTTTCAGATTTTGCTTAAGCTACCGAGGGGTAAAAATTATGAGAAGTTTAAGGATCTGGTTTTGATAAGTCTAAAAGAATTTGATGAAATCACTGCTTATCAAAGCGTTAAAAAAGGGGTTTTTGTGGATTTTTAACAATTTTTAACAAACTTTACAGTCTTTTATAAGCTGGCTATAGGCTTTTGTATGACAATAATTTCTACTTTTGGACGTTGATTAAGTGTTTGGCTTTTTTATTGAATGATTTAACTTATCATTTTTTATAGAGTCAAAACTATAGAACAAAAAGAAGATAGATGGTAAATTACAGAAAATATATTTCAAGTGTAGCGGTGTTGGCTTCCGGTTTTTTCCTGGCTCAGTCTACCGTTTCTACCGTTCTTTATTCTCAGAATTATGACAATCAGAAAAGCAGTTTACATCTGCCCTCACCGGTTAGTTCGGTGGTGGAAAAAGCTGTTTTGTCAGCAAAAGAACTTGTAGATATTAATGTAAACACAATGATGGCAGATCCTGTGCTGAAAAATGCAAGCTGGGGATTCGTTGTGTATGATCCAAAAACGAAGAAAGTAATCTCTTCGTACAATGAAAATACTCCTTTGGTTCCGGCTTCTACTACTAAATTATTGACTACAGAAACCGCAATGAATCTGTTGGGCGAGAACTACCGCTGGATGACCCAGCTGGAGTATTCAGGAACTGTGGATGAAAACGGAGTTTTAAATGGGAATCTTTATGTAATTGGAAGCGGGGATCCTTCGTTAGGAACCAATAAAGCAGGAGCTTCATCTTACAGAGACATTATCTCAGATTTCATAGGAGGTGTTTCAAGAGAGGGAATCAAAAAGGTAAATGGTGATATTATCATTCAGACAGCGCTTTTCAAAGGCAATATTTCAATGCTTCCGGAAAATGTTGTATGGTTGGAAAACAATAATTACTACCTGCCTGCAGGAACAACTCGTGGAATAAACCCTGCAAATGAAAAACTGATCGTTAAAAAAGGAGGTTTCTCTACAGAAAAGAAATTTTTCTACGTTTCTCCTTATGCCCATCAGATGGTATATGCTGAAAAATATGAAGGAGACGGAGTATTGACAACCAAACTTCCGGATGCACCGGCTTACCTTGCTAATTCTTTCAGAACGACTTTGGTAAAAAGCGGAATCCCTGTTACCGGAAAGGTAACTCCAAAAATGACAGATGCAGCACCAGAGAACAGAAAAATGCTTTCAGCGTATCAGTCTCCCACTTTAGGTGATATTATTTATTATACAAATCAGCACAGTGACAATTCATTAGCTGAGTCTTTGCTGAAAACTGTAGGATTCCAGAAAATAGGTGATCAGACTTCAGAATCGGGAAGAATAGTAGTAACAGGACATCTGAAAGATGCCGGCTTTGACATGTTGGGCCTTAATTACATTGATGGAAGCGGGCTTTCAAGAAGTAATAATGTGACTCCTATTTCTCAGGTGAAGTTTCTAACTTCCTTAATGGATCAGAAGTATTACAGGTCTTATCTCACTTCTTTGCCAATTGGCGGACAGTCTGGAACTTTGAAAAGAATGTTCATCGGAGGAGGTAATGGTCAGATATTTGCTAAAACGGGAACTTTAAACAAAGTAAAAACACTGGCGGGTTATCTAAAAACCAATTCCGGAAAAACATTGGTTTTCTCCCTAATGGTCAATAATTATTCCGGATCAGTAGATATGGTGAAGAAAAGAATGGAGAAAATTCTTGAACCGGCACTGGAACTTTAATTTTTTTTTATTTTATATATTATAATAGCCTTTTAATCATTGATTAAAAGGTTTTTTTTATATTTGGTTAAATATTTTCTAAGCATGACAAAATTGTACCTTTTGATATTGGGATTTTTGATATCCCAACCGTTCTACGGCCAGAAACAGGATCAAAACATTGATATGAAAGGTTTGATTGAAAAGGAAAAGAAGTCCTTTACTCACAAAATGAATATAGGGAACGTGAATGCCAATACCCTGAATTATGACCTGCAGTACCAAAGAATGGACGTTACCCTGGATCCGGCAGTTTATAATATTTCAGGTTCTGTAACTTCTCACTTTAAACCTACACAGAATATGGGAAGCATTTATTTTGACCTTTCCAATACACTGACGGTTTCGCAGGTGAAATATCACGGATCGAATATCACCAGCTTTCAGCAGCTTTCCACAAAGGAATTAAAGATTGATTTTCCGGCATCTATTCCGGCCAATACATTAGATTCTCTTACTATATATTATTCTGGAGCCCCGTCTACAGGTAATGATGCTTTTAAAACAAGCCTTCAGGGAGGAATACCTGTTCTTGCGACTTTAAGTGAGCCCTATGGGGCACAGGACTGGTTTCCTACCAAGCAGAGTATGAATGATAAAATTGACCGATTTGATTTTAAAATTACAACACCTCAAAACTATAACGTAGCAGCCAACGGGAAACTGATGTCAGAAACTTTTCCTACAGGAAGTACAAAGCTTACCTTCTGGAGAACGATGTATCCTACACCCGCTTATCTGATTGCACTGGCTATTACTAATTTTGTTAAACTGACTGATACAATCGGAAACCCTCCGTTTCCTTTTGTCAACTATGTCTATCCATCTACCAGTTCCAATGCAACAAGTATGGCGAATATTACCTGGACAAAGCAGGTAATGAATACTTTTGAGACCTATTTTGGTGAATACCCGTTCCGTAACGAAAAATACGGTCATATGGAATTTATGTATGGAGGAGGAATGGAGCATCAAACGATGTCTTCTCTGGGAGGCTGGAGTAAAACTCTTATTGCTCATGAGCTTGCCCATCAGTGGTTTGGAGATAAAGTTACCTGCGGGGCATGGAATGATATCTGGCTGAATGAGGGGTTTGCCACTTTTGGAGAACACTTGGCCAATGAAAAACTACTGATGCCCAATACAGATTTTATGAATTACCTGAATGGGCAGATCAGTTATATTACCGGAAGTCCCGGGGGAAGCGTTTATGTTCCGGATAGCGGACTTTCAAGTATCAACAGAATTTTCGACAGCAGGCTTACTTATGCAAAAGGAGGTTATGTTCTGAGAATGCTGAAGTGGATCTTGGGAGATGCCGCTTTTTACCAGGCGCTTAAAGAATACCATGCAAGGCCTGCTCTTGCTTACAATTATGTAAGGACTTCAGACTTTAATACTTCATTACTTCAGTCTACAGGAAAAGATTTTACTGAGTTTTTTAATGATTGGGTGACTGGCGAAGGATATCCTACTTATGCTATCAAATGGCAGCAATCTGGAACTCAGACTTTGTTTAAAGTTAGTCAGACACAAAGTAGTCCTACTGTCAGTTTTTTTGAAATGCCTCTACCTGTTAAAGTAATCGGAACGGCTGGGCAAACTGCTTATTTGGTGCTTAATAATACTTCCAATAACCAATACTTCCAGGAGTCTGTATCTTTCCCGATTGCAAGTGTTCAGTTTAATTATGAATACCAGATTCTGGAAAAAAACTCTACCGTGACTCAGGATAATACATTAAGCATATCGTCAGTTGAGAAAGATAACTTTGGCTTATATCCGAATCCTGCAAAAAATGAATTATATATAAAGGGAATTAATAAGACTGTTGAGTTTTCCATTCATGCTCTTGATGGAAAACTGGTAGGAAAAGGAACGTATCAGCCGGGTAAGGCAATAGGAATCTCAGAATTGGTTCCGGGCGCTTATATTTTTACGGTTGATGAGAAAAATATCAAGTTTATTAAACATTAATGATTTCTGACAAGCCCCTTATTGGGTATAATATTCTTGATTGATAATTATAAACGAAGCTTTCATATTTGAAAGCTTCGTTGTTTTTTGATTGATCTGTTGGCCTTTCTAACAGCTTTTCGTACTTTAAAATCAAACCATTTCTGTCTAAATACATTTCGCATTACATTATCAAAATGTCTGATCAGAACAAGGTTTTTAAAACCTCTCCATTTTTCAAGCCATCCTGAAGGCAGGGCTCTGATAGAAACAGAATAACCTTCCGTTTCATATTGTATATAATGCCACCATCCGGAAGGAATATAGAGGGTTTCTCCCGGTTTAATAACAGCTTCATAGCCGTTTACATATTTTAATCCCGGAAATTCCGCATAGTCAGGCTCTTTAATATTAGTAATGCTATGAAAATTATAGGGAAGTTTGTAAAGTAAATCAGACTGTTCCCAAGGGAAAAGCCATATTTTTTTGATTCCCTGAAACTGGGTGATAAAAACGTGAGACATATCAATATCAACATGGTTTCTGGTAATTGAACCCTCGCCTCCGAAGAACATAAAAGGAAGCCATTTTAAAATTTTTCCTTTTGTAACATCATTATAATGAATATCATTTTTAAGCTCGGGTTTAATGGTTAATAAATTAAATAAGAAAAGGCGGTGCTCGGTAGGAGAGGAGGTAATCAAATCAAGATACTCTGAAAAAGTGCTTTGTCCTATCGGTTTGCTGGCTACTCGGTCCAGTGATTCAATCTCGCTACCGTAAATATTGACTTTATGTTCGCCTGCAATTTCTTTAAAATAATCATAATTCCACTTTTTAAAAGCAGGGCTTTCCGGATCTGCAAAATCTTGAAGAATAACCGGAATTCTTGGCTTCATATGCTTCTTGATAAAGGTTTCGGGACTTATTTTTTTTATTTTCTGTGCCGGAACTAATTTCATACGCTCAAATTTTAAACAAATATAGGTATTATCCTACTGAAATTATAGACTAATATCGTTAAAACTGAATATAGCACCAATTTTTTAGAATTAAACATATAAAAGGTTTTATTTTGCGGCCTTTTTAGTAAATTAGCACATCTAAAAAATTACTAAAATGATCTCTGAAAAATACCTTCAACATTTACAGAATGAACTTCAGAATATTGAGAGTGACGGACTTTACAAAAAAGAAAGAATCATCACTTCTCAGCAAAGTGCAGAAATAGAAGCTAATGGTAAAAAGCTATTGAACTTCTGTGCGAATAATTATCTGGGATTATCCAACAATCCGGAAGTAATGAAAGCTTCTCAGGATATGATCCAGTCTCATGGGTATGGAATGTCTTCTGTACGTTTTATCTGTGGTACACAAGATATTCACAAGGATTTAGAGAAAAAGATTGCAGATTTCTTAGGTCTTGAAGATACAATTCTTTATGCAGCGGCATTTGATGCGAATGGTGGAGTTTTTGAACCATTATTTACAGAAGAGGATGCTATTATTTCAGATGAATTGAATCATGCTTCTATCATAGACGGAGTTCGTCTTTGTAAAGCCGCAAGATACCGATATAAAAATAACAATATGGCTGATCTGGAAGCTCAGTTAATTGCAGCTTCTGAAAAGAATCACCGTTTCAAAATCATCGTTACAGACGGAGTATTCTCTATGGACGGGATTGTTGCAGACTTAAAAGGAGTTTGTGATCTTGCTGATAAATATGATGCTTTGGTAATGGTAGACGACTCTCATGCAACAGGATTTATTGGGAAAACAGGCCGTGGTACTCATGAAGCAAATGAAGTAATGGGAAGAGTAGATATTATTACTTCTACATTAGGAAAAGCTTTGGGTGGTGCCTTAGGAGGATTTACTTCCGGTAAAAAAGAGATTATTGATATGCTGAGACAGCGTTCAAGACCGTATTTGTTTTCAAACTCTTTAGCTCCAGGAATCGTAGGCGCTGCTTTGAAGGTATTGGATATGATCTCTGACGATACATCACTTCGTGATAAAGTAATGGAAAATGCAGACTATTTCAGAACAGAGATGAAAGCAAAAGGCTTTGATATTCCGGACGGAGATGCTGCGATTGTTCCTGTGATGCTTTACGATGCTCCGCTTTCTCAGAAAATGGCTGAAAAGCTAATGGATGAGGGAATCTATGTAATTGGTTTCTTCTACCCTGTAGTACCGAAAGGAAAAGCAAGAATCAGAGTACAGTTATCAGCTGCTCATACCAAAGAACATCTGGATAAAGCGATTGCTGCTTTTGAAAAAGTAGGAAAAGAATTAGGAGTGATCTCTTAATCGTTGAATTGGTCCAATCAATGAAAATATAATGTTCGGCTCGGGCAGCTTTGCTGCCCCGAGCCGAACTATTTTTTTATAGAACTCCATTTTAATTAGGTTTTCCTGATCAAAAGAAATTTATTTTTAACAATTATATAATAAGCTTATCTTTGCTGTTAATTTTTTCTGAATGCTTTATACAATAATCAAAGCGCTGCACATTATTTTTATGGTGAGTTATTTTGCGGGAATTTTTTATCTCGTGAGGATTTTCGTTTACTATAAGGATACCGATGAATTTCCGGGAGAAAAAAAGAAAATTCTTAGAGAGCAGTACACATTTATGGCCAGAAGACTCTGGAATATCATTACCGTTCCGGCAGGAGTCATTATGACAGTATGTGGATTGGTCATGATCGCCTTAAATCCGGGGTTGATGAAAATGGGATGGTTTCATTTAAAACTTACCTTTCTTATCGGGCTTGCTGTTTACCATTACTGGTGCTGGAAAAAAGTACTTCATTTAAAGGTACTGAACGGAGACCCATTAGAAACTGCCAATATCAAACTGAGACAGGCGAATGAAATTGCGACATTCATTTTGTTTCTGGTCGTATTCACGGTTATTTTAAAATCAATGGCAATTGAATATTGGTGGCAATTAATTACAGGATTTTTCGTTCTTGTATTTCTGATCATGATGACCGTAAAACTTGTAAATAAAAATAAAAAAAACAAATAATTGTGGAGTAGGATATCTATCTTTTCTACACTTTACTAAAAAACTATGATTGCAATTTTAAAGAAAGAACTTTGGAGTTACTTTGGAAACTGGAGCGCATGGGTGATCATTGCCGCTTTCAGTTTGATAGCGACCCTTTTCCTGTTCTTTTTCGACAACGATTCTAATATTTTTGAGATCGGAATGGCCTCGCTGCAGAGCTATTTTGTATTGGTTCCATGGCTGCTGATGTTCATCATCCCGGCGCTTTCCATGAAAACTTTTGCTGAAGAACAGCAAACCGGAACATTGAACTGGCTTTTTTCACAACCTTTAAAAATTTCAGATCTGGTAACAGGAAAATTCCTTTCCGTATGGATCGTGGGGATTTTATGTCTGATTCCTTCTTTGATCTACCTTTATACGGTATATGTGTTAGGAGTTCCGGCAGGGAATATTGACCTTGGGATGACTCTTGGAAGTTACCTGGGGCTGATTATGCTCATTGCCGCATTTTCCGGAGTGGGAATTTTGGCATCTTCATTATCACAAAACCAGATTATGGCTTATCTTCTGGGTGTTTTCATGTGCTTCATTATGTACTTTGGAATCGAACAGCTGGCGAGCTACAAACTTCTGGGAGGAGCAGATTTTCTTCTTCAGAATATAGGATTTTATCAGCATTTCTTAGGCTTCACAAGGGGTCTTATTGATTTTAAGGATGTAGCTTATTTTATTCTGGTCATTGGAGCTTCATTAGTATTGTCCAATCATTTTATAAACAAAAAGAAGTAGAATTATGAAGAAGATCAATGCTAAATCTCCACTGGGAATTTTCTTATTTGTGATTGTTCCCCTTGTTATTATCCTGGCGTATTCAGGGATCAGATTAGACCTTACAAAAGAAAAAAGATATACTCTTTCCGACAGTACCATCAAAGTGCTGGAGTCTGTGAAAAAGCCTCTTACTGTTGAAGTGTATCTTGAAGGTGACTTTCCGGCGAGCTTTAAGCAGCTTCAGAGCGAAACGAAGTTCATGCTGGAAGAGTTCAGAAAAGTCAATTCAAAGATTGATTTTAAATTCATCGACCCGATTAAGACAAAAATGTCTCAGGATACCCTGATGGCGATGGGAATGGAACCTTCTATTCTTCCGGATATCAAAGATGGAAAGATCTCACAGATCACTCTTTTTCCCTATGCTGTTATTAAATATGGAAATGATGGGGCATCTATACCTTTGGTAGTACAGCAGGCAGGTATAGACGCAGATCAGCAGCTTACCAGATCAATTGAAGGTCTTGAATACAGCCTTGTATCCAATATTAAGAATATTGCAGTTGATAAGAAAAAGAAAATAGGGATTCTGGTAAATCATGATGAATTGAGTGCTGAAGAATTTCAGGGATTTGTGCATCTGGCAATGGAAAACTATGATGCAGGACCTATCATTCCTAAGAACCAGGCCGAACTTTCACAGGAAGATGTTCCTTTGCTAAAGCAGATGAGTGCTTTGGTGATTGCAAAGCCAAGAAAAGCTTTTACAGATAATGAAAAAGTAATCCTTGACCAATATATCATGAATGGCGGGAAAACGCTTTGGATGATTGATGCCGTAAATGCTGAAATGGATACACTGACAAGGTCTAAAAAAGTAATGCCTTTCCCGGTAGATATCAATATGACAGATTTCTTTTTCAATTATGGGATAAGAATCAATCCCGCTTTGGTAAAAGATGTTAAGAAGTTTGCTTTGCTGAGACTTGTAACAGGAGAAGTAGGCGGAAATCCCCAATATACAAGTCTGCCATGGCCATATTACCCATTGGGAATTGCTGAAAGTAATAATCCGATTACTAAAAATATTAATCCTGTAAAATTTGAATTTCCAACTTCTATCGATACGTTAGGAGGAAGAAAGAATATCAAAACAAAAGTTCTTTTCGAATCCAGTGAAAGAACATTGCTGAAACAGGTTCCGAATTATGTTGATCTGAAAGAAATTGCAAGCGTAGACAGCCTTGGGCAAATGGAAAAGCCAAGCACACCCAAAATCTTTGCTGTAGCACTGGAAGGGAAATTTAACTCTGCTTATGCATCAAGAATTGAAAGGAAATCTTATCCTGGATTTAAAGCTGCAAGTCCTGAAAATAAAATGATCGTTATTGCAGACGGAGATGTTGGAAGAAATAAAGTAATCAAAGGGAAACCGCTTCCGCTGGGAGTGGATCTGCTGACTAACGAACAATTTGGAAATGAACAGTTCCTTAGAAATGCATTAGATTATCTGTTAGATGACAGTAATCTAATGGAGCTGAGAAATCGAAATATTGAAGAACGACTTCTGGACAGGCACAGAATCACCGAAGAAAAAACCAACTGGCAGTGGTTGAATTTATTACTTCCGCTGGTGATTATAGGTTTGATAGGAGGGTTATTCTTCTGGTTGAGAAAGAAGAAATTTGAATAAAAAAAGAGAAGCGAAAGCTTCTCTTTTTTGTTTATATCCAGTGTGAAGCCTCTTTGCTTTCTTAGATTTTTTAGTTTTTACACAGTGACTTTTTATTTGTGCCTTTATATAAATATAGATAAAATGATTTTTTATCATTATCATTTAAAAAAATAGTGATTTCTTTCAGGAAATACCTATTCTCTAAAATCCGTATTTATACGCTAATAGCATTCTTTATTTCTCTCTAGTTTTGTATGATAAGTGTAAATAAATATCACAAAATCATACTATCATGCCAACAAAACGACATAACAGATTTCTCCTCCAAATGATGGATGGAGTAAGTAATTTACGAATTGTAATAACAGAACATAGCATTTCTTCAGGGGAGCCCTGGGAAAATATACCGGATATTATTCAGAAGTCCGGAAATACGTGGGAAATAGATGTTCAGGCGGGAAGGCATGGGACTGATACAGTTGCCCAATGGTTTAAAAATAAAATATCAGGCGGTAATGCCATTGGCTGCAGTTCTAATGACGCATTGCCTGGCAAACTGAATTTTGCATTTACCTGTACACTGTCTTTTGATTATCAGAACAGACATTGTGAGTTATATGATATTCAAATAGGGCAGGGGCACAATTCAAAACTGGAAAATAACTGGTGGATTGGCAGCCGGAATCTTAAAAAAAATTCAGGAACTTATATTTTGGAAACGGGTGAGAATATTTATTTCAAATGTAATATTTTGGTTTCAGGAGTCAATCAGTTTTATTGCAAGTTTAATGCTTCTGAATGGATGGGTAAAGTGAATCAAAAAAACTCATTGAAAGCTTTGAGTATCCCGGGAACCCATGACTCGGGTACTTACAAAATTTCTTCTGCAGCCTTTGGAGCACGGTGTCAGAATTATGATATCCAGCAGCAGCTTGAGAACGGAATTCGTTTTCTGGATATCAGATTGGTAAATTCTTCATACTCATCTGACCCATTAAGTCTCTATCACGGTATTATCTCCTGTGATGTTACATTTGGTGAAGTATTGAATGCTTGTCAGACATTTTTGAAAAATCACCCTTCCGAAACTGTTTTAATGTCCGTCAATAATGAGAAAAGCGGACAGGATATTTCTGAAAATTTCATGTATTATCTTAAAAAATATAACGGTCTCTACTATCAGGGAAACTCTGTTCCGGACCTGGGACAGGCCAAAGGAAAGATTGTGTTTTTTTATAGATTTGATCTGAATACCGGAAACTCAGGAATAGATAAAAGCAAAGCAGGAGTGAGATTCGGACCCTGGAAAGATGATGTTACTTTTGAAAGTGAAAATGCACAAGGACAGAAGTTTTATATCGAAGATAACTATCAAAGTTATGACACCCATAAAAAAGTAAAGTATGTACAGGAAAATCTGGAAAGAGCTATGAAAAAAGATTCGGCAAACGAGTCTATAATGTATGTGAGTTTTAACAGTATTGCCTTTGGAGCATTTCATCATACACCCTACCAGTACGCCTGGGGTGGAATAGGAGTAGATCCTGCTATGAATCCGTGGTTGAAGCAATACACAAATTATTCCGGGCAAAGGCGTCTGGGAATTATTCCTCTGGATTTTTATAACAATGGGGGAGGAAATCCCATTGAAACCGGGCTTGTTGAAAATATTATTAAGTCAAACCATTAATCAAAACAAAAAAGAGAAACTTGAACGTTTCTCTTTTTTGTTTTGATTAAATATTCTGTTAATTTTCCAATACAGGAATAATGTGATCCCATTTCAATTGTTTTGCATAGTCTAAAGCTGTTTTTCCATTTCCGGATAGAATATTTTTATCGGCTCCGGCCTTCAAAGCAACCTTTACAGTGGTGAGATTTCCTGCAATAGTCTCTCTGTGAAGAAGAGTCAGACCATGGTCGTCAATATTGAGGATTTCATCAGGATATTGTTGCAAGAACTTATCGAATTCATCCTTCATATTTTGGCTCATAGGATGTTCAATAAGGTTTTCAGGGTTTTCTTTCTGGTTATTAACCACCTGAATGTCGTTGAAGTCACCAAAGTCGAGCTGCCAGGCTTCATCATGATCCTTTCTTTCTGCCTCAGACATATCAGCACGCATTTTCTGAATCGTAAATCCACCGTAGGTTTTCGGAAGTACGGGTGATGATGATGAAAAGAGTTTGGAGAGTCCTTTAGGCTTCTGCACATTCGGAGTTATCGCAAAAAGCCAGTCGGTAAGATGACTTAAAGGTATCTCTACATAATCGCCCACCTGAATATTTTTAAGCTCATTAGGTTCATTGATCAGGTAGCCTTTGATACTGTTACCGTCAAAAAAAACTTCGTTGATCCACATATGCTCAGCAAGATTTTCTCCTGTCTGTTCATCCTGCTCTTCAAAAAGAGTCTTTACACAGGCTACATCAAGCCCGGGGATAATTCTTCTGTATTCCCACGATTGCTCACGCCAGAAATACTTAAAAGTATCCTGTGCTTTTTGATAGGCTTTAATCATTTCCGGGTCATTTCCGTCTGTAAAAAAAACTGGACTGTCTTCCATTATAATAAATTGTGATTAGGTGATAAAAAAATAATTATTTTTGATAGGCTTCCTTAGGTAATAATGTGGCGGTTCTGTAATAGCTGATGTCGGATGAAAATTGTTCCTGAAGATCCTGAAAGGTATCATAATCATAATGTTTCCAGTTTTCCTCGTGGTCAGGATCAGAAGTTTTGTCGATGGCAAGTTCCAGTTTCCCGTCTTCCTGATAGCTGCATTCTATCGCTGCATATATTTCTCCGCTTTGATCAGATGTATACCAGCATTTAACCGTTTTTTCAAGTTGGGGCTCGGCTGTTTCATTGTCAATAACCTGAGAGCATATAAAATTTTCAGGATCATCTGTTTTGAAGACAGTCTTTGATATTAAAGGCATATCATCTACAGAAAGCGAGTAAAGTTTGTTGGTAGAAATAATAAAATGACCGCTTGTTTCTCTTTTTTCAATATCAAAAAAGTCAGATTTTTCTTTCAGGTAATCCAGTACCTGTTCCTCGTTTTCGTGATCACTTAGAAAGTAGTTGATATTGTATATACTATCTTCACTGATGAATTCTATTTCTTTCAGGAAATCCGAACCTTTGTCATAGTAATACAGATGATATTCATTTAGCTTCGCAGCATTGCTTTTGGATATGACTTCTCCAAAAATGTTTTTGTACACTTTTTTCATTTTTAATCATGTTAGTTAGTTTCATTTATTAGTTTAAGTGGTATGAAGCAAAGATAAGTTTCTTTTTTATCTTATCCTTTAGTGTATATTAGTATAATTTTCATAAGGATTTCATATATCCTTTATAAAATCCTCATATTCGTAGTAAAACCTTTCAAATCCGTCCATTTTGTCGTAAAAGAATTCAAAAATTTCTTGCCATGTGTTTTTGTTAAATACTGATACACTGTGTTTTTCTACCCAGATTCTGCTAATAACTTTGCCATTTTCCAGGCTGTAATATTCTTCTTTATGAAACTCTCCGATGAAGTCTTTTAAAATATCTTCCAGCGACCAGATTTTTTCATAGTAAGCATTCCGGAAGATTTCATCTTTCATTTCAATATCTAACGATACTTCTACTTTTTTATTATCTGCAGAGAATTTGAATGCCATATCCTTGACTTTGGTATCATAGAGAATCCATTTTCTTGGAAAAGATTTTCCAAAAGCTGTCCAAAAGTCTTTTTTTAACTGCTGTGCTTCTTGTTTACTGAACATAAGACAAACATAATGATTTAATGGGAAAAAGGCAAAATTGTTGGGACAAAGAAAGCGGATAAGGTGACGTAATTTATTTTAAACCTTATTTAGCCAATTTATTACTCGTCATAAAAATAAAGTCTAATGAAATAAGATTCTGGAGAACCGTTTTTTGTTGCAATAAAAGGTGAGGGTAGTAGGGTTTTGTGTATAATGTGCTTATTTTCAATTTTTTATAGCTTCTGGTCTTCTTTATTTTTTCTACTTTTCTAACCTTTTTCAAATATTAAACAATTTTCTTACTTTTGCTGTAATGCTTTCAAAAAAATCTCAATATGCGTTTAAGGCACTTTCATATCTTGTAGAAAAAAGAAATGAAGGGCCTATTCTTATTTCCGAAATCGCGGAACACAAAAAGATTCCTTTAAAGTTTTTGGAAAATATTCTGCTTGAACTGAAAAAAGCGGAGATTCTCGACAGTAAAAAAGGAAAAGGGGGAGGATATTTCCTCAAAGAAAAGCCTGAAAATGTAAAACTGGCCAAGATTATCCGTCTTGTAAACGGCCCTATTGCCATGCTTCCCTGTGTAAGTCTGAATTTCTATGAAAAATGTGAAGACTGTAATGAAGATCACTGCGGGCTCCATGATGTACTGATCGAAGTTAGGGATGCCTCTTTAAATATTTTAGAGAAAAAAACTTTAATGGATCTGGTTGACTAAACCTGATCCTTTTTTTTGAATTGTTAGTCTATCTTTTTGGTAGGATAATTATTTTATCAGATATTTGCAATGCTTCAGCTTTATCTCATGCGGATGGTGGATGAAGATGTAAATACACCGAAACGATATATTATATATGGTAATTTCAAGAAAAGTCCAGGTAAGGCTTAACTTACTTTTTGTAACCGTAGCAATTTTAGGTATTGCCGTATTTTCTATGTACGAATTAGGGTATCTGGATGAGCTTTTAAACATATTAGCCAAAGACAATTATATTTTCTACTGGATGCTGTTAGTAGGTGTTTTTGCAGAAATTGTTGCAGGATCTATGGGAATGGGCTACGGCGTAATTTGTACAACGACACTTTTACTCCTCAATATTCCCCCACATATTGTAAGTGCCAGTATTCATTCTGCAGAAAGTTTTACAACGGCTGCAGGAAGTGTAAGCCATATCAAACTTAAAAATGTAAGTAAAAACCTGGTTAAGAAACTGGCGATTCCTGCTGTTATCGGTGCCGTTATTGGAGCTGTTTCCTTAACATATCTGGGAGAATATTATGCCAAAATTACAAAAACACTTATTGCATTTTATACATTATATCTCGGGATACAAATCTTATCAAATGCTTTCAAAGGAAAACAAAGTAAGGCACTGAAAAGAAAAACAAACCTCACAAGACTTGGTATAATCGGTGGTTTTATAGATTCATTCGCAGGAGGAGGATGGGGGCCTCTGGTTACCGGAACACTGATCAAAAATGCCTTTACCCCCAGATTTGCAGTAGGAAGTTCTACCGTAGCCAAGTTTATTCTGACTGTAACTGCTGCAGTTACTTTTTTCTTTACCCTTGGTATTCAGCATTGGAACATTATTCTCGGGCTTTTGATAGGAGGAATTATAACGGCTCCTTTTTCCGCTATGCTTACCGCCAGACTTCCTGTGAAGAAGATGTTTCTGATGATTGGACTTCTGGTGATTATCATGAGTTCCATAACTATTTATAAATCAGTTTTCAATTAAAAAACATGTTAAATGTTCAAAAATAAAAGCATTAAAAATATATTTGGTTTTGAAAATATTCTACTTTTACATCACTAAATATTAGAACATGAATTTACATATCATTGCACTCTTTAAATTTAATGAAAACTATCTGATGGATGCGGTAGAGCTGTTTCAGAACCTTGTGAAAGAAACAAGAAAGGAAGAAGGCTGCCTGCAGTATGACCTTATTGAAGATAAAGATAATAAGGGGACTTTTTTCCTTATTGAGCTATGGGAGAGTGTAGAACACCACAACAGACATATAGGGCAAGATCATCTGCTGGATTTCCGTAAAGATGCTTCCAGAATGATGGAGAGCTCGACGGAAGTTTATAAAGGATTTAAAATCTATTAAATAATATAAAAGGCGGTTTCAAGAAGTTGAAACCGCCTTTTTATTAGAAAAAATAGAAAGTATTAAAATAAAAAATTTATTTCACGATAAGCTTTTTCGTTTCCGAACTGCCTCCGTAAGTGATTTTTACAAGGTAATTACCTGAAGTAAGATGTGATAGGTTCAGATCTTGTTTGTAGAACCCAGCCTGGTTAGACAGTTCCGCAGAATAAACCTGCTTACCGGTAAGGTCATAAACTTCCACATTACCTTTATTGCCTGCTTTTTGTTTTACATCAAACAATACGGTAACATGTTTGTCAGAAGTTGTTGGATTAGGATAGATTCCGAAGCTTGCATTTTTACCTACCTCAGTGATACCTAATGTTTCAGTAATTTTTTTGTATTTGAAATACATATTTCCTGTAGTGGCTCCTCCGTTGGTTGTGAAGTACATTCTGTAGTAATCACTTCCTTTTTTAACGTAGTATACTACATCGTTTTTTACTGTTCCAATCCCTTTCCAGGAGTGCCCCACAGTTGTTATAGCAGATGAGAAAGCGGTACTTGCAGGTATGCTGTACGCAGCTGTTTGCTGTGTTTCCGGCTGTACCATGGCCACTTTGATATTTGGACTTTGAATAGCTCCCGAAAGAGGATACATCTGAAGACCATTGTAAAAAGTATAATATTTTGTAAATACCAGATCCCATGCATTTTTGGAAGGTTCCATATTGGGAACTTTTGCTCCTGTGTCGAATGAGAAATAATTAAAGAAGGCATCATCAGTTCCGTTGGTAATTGTTCTGGTCTCCGTTTGCCCCCAGGTACTTCCGTTCCATTTAGAATACTTAAATGTATAACCTGCAAATGCGTCTAAAATTGCAAATTTGATATAGGCTCCGTTTGAGTATTTTAAAACAAAAATTGCTTTTCCATCAATATGATGATTTAATGTATTGTATACTCCCCATCCTGTTGCCGGAAGAAATTGATCAGTAATCGGTCCCTGTTCGAAGGCTCCCTGACTCAAATCTGTTGTCTGATCCGGGTTATAAAGAGGTGCTCCCCAAGAAGATTCATTACTTATACTGATAGTATCCCAGTCTGCCAGATTGGTTGAAGCTGCATATACTTCAATATCTTTAGCATCATTAATTCTTGATCCAAATGCAAAGTTTGAATTTCTATAAAAAGCAACATCCCATGTATTAGCAGGCTGAGGAACCATATTACCATCTTCCAGATTAACAAATACACGGTTTTGGTATCCGCTTCCCATAGACATATTTACTTGTGTATACCCTAATGCATCAGTTTGCGCTAAAACAGTCTGCTGAACCGTTAGTGCAAGCATCGAAGCCAAAAATAGTTTTGTTTTCATAATTTAATTTTTTTGAATCCTTATTTAGAATTATTCTACAAAAGTATATAATTATTTTTAATCAGTCTAAATAAAAACATGATTTTTGTCGTGTTCACTTTTGATATAAAGTTTTCGGGGAGAATAAATAAGTGTTAATCATCATTCTTACCACTGGTTATTATTATGATAGAGGCAGGACTATCTTTTCATAAAAAAAGCCGGCTGGAAATCTTCCAGCCGGCTTTATAAAGGTATATGATTGTGTAATAAACCTTATTTTTTGATGAACTTAGATTGTACTACTGATCCCTCTGCAGTTTCAATAAGAACATAATAAACTCCGGTTTGAAGTGTACTGATGTCAAATCTTTGTCCATTAAGCTTCCCTTCTGTAGCTTTCTGCCCGGTAGCAGAGTAGATCTGGATATTTTTTGGCGCTTTTGCTGTAACAAATTCCAATGCCGTGTTCTCTGAATTAACAGCAAATTGCAGAGCATTTTTCGTTTTAACATGATCAGAAACACCTAGCGTACCGCTGGCAGCAGTTAATACTACATCATCCATACGCAATGCTACGTGGACTGTAGATGCTGTGAACTTGAATGCGATATATTGGAATGAAGACTGTTGTACATTGAAAGTTGTCGTAGCATCTGTACTTGATGTAAGGTTTACAGTAGTTCCGATAGGAGTAAAAGTAGACATATCTGAAGGGCTTGCTACAAGACCAACTTCAAGAGTACCCGTTCCTCCTGGCGTACCACCAATAAGAGCCGAACTGAATGATAAAGTCTGAGTACCATTTGGAGCAACAATTTGTGGAGTTATCAAATAAAATGCCTTACTTCCTGCAAAAAATGAATAAGCCTGAACAAAATTGTTCCCAGTTCCCGGTTCTACTGTAAGCATTGGTACCCAGCTAGGATTAGCAGGATTAGATGAAGCAGGAATTACTGTACTCCATCCATTTTGAGGTAATGATGCCGTACCGGTAGTGAAAGAACTAAAAGTTTCATTTATTGAAGATACTTGTGCATTTGCTGTGAAAGCCGTAAACATTAATGTTCCTAAAAGTAGTTTTAATTTCATGACATTATTTTTATTTAGAATTATTCTACAAAAATAAGTATTAATTTTTAACTATTCTAAATAAAGCATTATATTTGCCAAAATTTTTACTCTATGAAGAAGAAGGTGCTTTCCGTTCTATCATTATCCATAGTATTATGGATGAGTGCACAAGAAAAAGATTCTCTTAATCAGAAGAAAATAGAAGAAGTTGTCGTTACAGGGCAATATACCCAGCAATCTATTAATAAATCTATTTATAAAGTTGAAGTAGTTGATGCAGAACAAATTAAAAGAATGGCTGCCACCAATGTAGCCGACGTTCTGAATCAAAGCTTAAATATTCTTATCACATCAGATCGTAACTCAGGTAATTCTACAGCAAGTCTTATGGGACTAGGTGGAGAATATACTAAAATTCTGGTAGATAATATTCCTATCGTTGGAGATATAGGTCTAGGAAATAATATAGATCTTACAAAACTGAATGTAAATAATGTTGAACGTATTGAAATTGTAAGAGGCTCCATGGGAGTAGATTACGGAAGTAATGCAGTAGCAGGGGTTATTAATATTATTACCAAAAAGAATAGCACCAAAAAGTTGACCCTCAATGCTTCTGTACAGGAAGAAACGGTAGGTAAAGAGTATGATTTTTATAAAAAAGGAGAAGGAAGACATATACAAACATTGAACATAGGGTATAATATTGATGAACACTGGTATGTAGGGGCAAATATTAATCATAATGATTTTCAGGGATTCAAAGGAACTCAGGAAGGATATAAATATTTTGGACAAGATAAAAAAAGAGGATATCTGTGGCAGCCTAAAGACGTATTGAATGTTGATGGTATTGTACGATACAGTAAAAATAAAACGTCCATATTCTATAAATTCGGTTTTGTCAGCGAAAAGCTGAACTATTATAATCCAATTGTTGGAGAACTTTATTTAGGCGAAGGAAACAGAACTTATGTTTCTACAGACAGAGATTACCTTACTACAAGATATGTGAATCAGCTTAATGTTCAGACCAAGTTAGGGGCGATCAATTATACCGGAGATTTTTCTTATCAGACTCAGGACAGAAAATACAGAGATTTCACCTATGACGTTCCAAAACGTGAGGTAAGAGGTGATAAGAATGAGTACCAGTCATACAACAAAGCAGATATTATTTATTCAAGAGGAGTTTTCAGTAATTTCCTTGATAATGATAAAATTGATTTCCAGTTAGGATACGAATTAGATCATACTTCAGGTTATGCAGGATCTATTGCAGGAAGTTTTGCCGGAAATAATGTGACCAGAAAAATATTCAACTATGCAAATTTCATTTCTGCGGAGTGGAATGCAAACAAATGGTTATCCATTCGTCCCGGTTACCGTCTTGCACTTAGTGATAAATTTGATACCCAGCATAACTACTCCTTAACGGTGAGAGGAAAGGCTAATGAAACTACGAATATCCGTTTGGTAGTAGGAAGTGCAAACCGGTTTCCAAATTTTGACGAACTGTATACTTATTTCGTAGATAGTAATCATGATATCCGGGGAAATGAAAATTTAAAACCTGAGGAAGGATTTACAGCTTCATTAAATGCAGACAAAAGGTTTAATGCAATCTCCGGATGGAATTTCAAAGTGGGAGCGAGTGCTACTTACATGAAGCTTAAAAACAGGATTGAAGAATTAATCGTTAATCAGCAGCCATTACAATATAAATATATCAATATAGATAAGTTTAAATCTTATTTATTTGAGGCCAACTTTAGTGCTCAGAAAGATCAGTTCACTTTAGCTGCCAATGCATCTTATTATGGAATTTCAAAAGAATTGTCTTCAGGTGCAGTAAAATCACCAACTGACTTTTTCTATACTTTTGAAGGGAAAGTTGCCGGAAGCTATACTTTACCAAAAGTCAATACCAATTTCTCATTGTTTTACAGATATGTAGGGAAACTTCAAATGTTCGTTCTTGTTCCGGACCTTGCAAACCCTTACTATGAAGTAGGAGAAAGAGGAAACTTCAATATGATGGACTTTATTGTTTCACAACCTTTCTTCAACAGGCATCTTGAAGTAAGTGCAGGTGTTAAAAATATTTTTGATGTATCATCTGTGAGAGATAGTACAGTTGCCGGTACTGCTCACGGTGCTGCAGATCCAACTTCTAATTTATTCTATGGCAGAAGTTACTTTGCCAGATTAAGTTATAACTTCTAAAATCTAAAAAATGAAAAAAATACTGGTTTATCTTTTACTAGGAGCGTCATTTATTTCTCAATCTTGCATCAATGATAATGAAGATCCGATAGCAATATCTAAGACGGATGGCTACGTTGTTGACCCTGCCGTAGGAGGACCCAGCCAGCCTAATCAGGTTTGGTTTGATTTGGGTACAAATACTCAGATGGTTACTAAAAGAACAGACTGGGACCTTGGCTTTTATTCAGGAAGTGAATTTAAAGTTATTCTCAATCCATCAATTATGATGGGAGCCGGAAAAATTGCCAATGCAACCAATATAGATTTAGTTAAAGAATCAGATGTTACTGCCTTAATGAACCAGGTACAGGTAGCCAATTATAATCCTGCCAATATTAGCTATATTGATGATGTTACCGGAAATTTTCCATCTGGTTATACTGCCATAGAAGAGATTAAGGTGATCGATGCTGATAACCCTGTTTATTTAGTTAATATGGGTAAAAATATTTTTACAGGTACAGTTCCGTTAGGTACAGTTACTACAGGAGGAGACAGCAGAGGCTGGATGAAAGTACAGGTAGTAAGACAGGGAGATGCTTATAAAGTAAAATATGCAGAACTTAATTCTACAACGCATACTGAAGTGGTGATTAATAAAAACTCAGCATATAATTACAGCTTTTACAGCTTAAAAAATAAAACAACAGTTACTGTACAGCCGGAGAAGAAAAATTGGGATATTTGTTTCTCTGTATTTGTTAATTCAATCGCAGGAGCAGGTAGTTATATTTATGCAGATTTTACAACGACTAATAACCTTGGTGGAGTTGGAGCTTATGAAGTGAAAGTAACTGCACCTACAACAGGAGCAGCTGCATTTACCAATTTTAAACTTTCAGATATTGATAAATCAAAATTTGTTTATAAAGATCAGCGGGTGATTGGTGGCAACTGGAGAGAAGTAGGACCGGATGGATATCAGGTAAAAGGTGATGTTTTCTACGTAATTAAAGATGCAGAAGGGTATTATTTCAAGTTAAGATTTACCAGATTAACCAACGAAAAGGGAGAGCGTGGATTCCCGCAGTTTGAATACAAACCTTTATTTTAATCAATTTAAGAAATCAAATAATAGTATATCATGAAAAAATTCATTCTTGCAGCCTCTGTTCTTGTAGCAGTATACTCTTGTAAAAAAGCAGAAGGCACAGCAAAAGAAAATACAACAGAAGCAGCTTCGGAAGCGCCGAAAAGCAACAATAAAATTGTAACATTAAACGGTGGAATTACGGAGATCGTAAGCGCTTTGGGCCACGAAAAAGAAATCGTTGGAACAGACGTTACCAGTACTTATCCTGCCTCTTTAAAGACTACAGCAAAAGATTTGGGACACGTAAGATCAATGACCATTGAACCTATTATGGCGGTAAGCCCTACTTTGATTCTTGCTTCTGATAAAGATATCAATCCTGAATTATTAGGTAAAATAAAGTCTTCAGGGATTAAAGTTGACGTTTTTAAACAGGAATACACTGTTGACGGGACCAAAAAATTAATCGAAGAAGTTGCGAAAGCCCTTGGAAATACTGAATATCAGAAATTAAATGATAAAATTGACGCAGACCTTAAACAGGTTCAGCCAATTGCTAAAAAGCCGAAAGTATTATTCATCTATGCCAGAGGTAATATGCTGATGGTATCAGGTAAAAATACACCTATGGCATCATTGATCAACCTTGCAGGTGGAGAAAATGCAGTAAATGATTTCGAAGATTTCAAACCATTAACTCCTGAAGCAGTTGTAAAAGCTAATCCAGATGTATTATTCTTCTTTGAAACAGGCCTTCAGGGAGCTGGAGGAAACGAAGGCGCCCTTAAAATGCCGGGAGTTTCCCAGACCAACGCAGGGAAAAATAAAAAAATCATCGCAATGGATGGAGGTTTAGTATCAGGTTTCGGACCTAGACTAGGAGAAGCAGCAGTAGGATTAAACAAACTTTTAATTGAAAACGCAAAGTAAACTATACTTTTATCTTATTATAAGTGCCATATTGCTGGTTATTCTGGCAGTGGTGGCACTTTATATTGGGGTCTATGATTTTAATGGTGTTTCGCCGTTTACGGTTTTAAGCCAGTTTATTAAAGGAGATCCCGCTCTGTCATTGAGTGATAAATATGTTATATGGGAAGTAAGAACTTCCAGAATTATTATGGCCATTCTGATAGGAAGTATGCTTGCCGTTTCCGGGACTACACTGCAGGGACTTTTTAAAAACCCACTGGCAACAGGAGAGGCAATCGGGTTAACATCAGGAGCAACACTATTGGCTGCATTTGCTATTGTTTTGGGAGGGCATTTTAAAGAGTATCTTCCTGAAATTGTACACTTCTCATTAGTAGGTATTTCTGCTTTTATAGGAGCTTTACTGGCGATGATGCTGGTGTACAGGATCTCTACCAGTGCAGGAAAAACAAATGTTGTCATGATGCTGTTAAGTGGTGTTGCCATTACTTCTATCGGTTTCTCTATTACAGGATTTCTTATTTATATTTCAAAAGATGAACAATTGAGAGATCTTTCATTCTGGAATATGGGAAGTCTTGCAGCAGCTACCTGGACCAAAAATATCGTTTTGGCAGTAGTCATTGTCATTTCTTACACCGTCCTGCTCCCAAAAGGAAAGGCACTCAATGCAATGATGCTGGGTGAAAAAGATGCTCAGCATTTAGGAATTAATGTAGAAAGACTGAAAAAGCAGATCGTAATTATTACCTCTTTGATGATAGGAACCTGTGTGGCATTTTCAGGAACTATTGGATTTGTGGGTCTTATTGTACCTTATATTTTAAGACTTTTATTTAAATCCAATTATGTGTTTATATTACCATTGTCAGCAGTTCTGGGCAGTATTTTACTTTTGATTGCCGACACTATCAGCAGAAGTATTGTGGCACCTTCAGAACTTCCTATTGGTATTCTGACCTCTTTGATCGGAGGACCTATTTTTATTGCTATTTTAATTAAATTTAAAAAATCACTCTAATGATAAAAGCACATCAGATCAATTACCATCACCGGAATTTTAAAATTCTGGATAGTGTTGATGTCTCTTTAGATTACGGTGAATTTTTAGCAATCGTAGGACCAAATGGAGCAGGAAAATCAAGTCTTCTGAGCATTTTGGCAAATGAGGTAAAAGATGGTAAATCTAAAATACTATTTAAAGATAAACCTATCGGAGATTGGGAAGTGAGAGAATTGTCTCAGCATAAAGCTAAGTTTTCCCAGCACAATTCCAATGAAATTCCTTTACAGGTAAAAGATGTTGTCATGATGGGAAGGTATCCGTATTTTGATGCCCAGCCCGGAAAAGAAGATCTTGAAGCCATGAACAATATGATGTATGAAACCGATATTTTTCATTTGAAAGAAAGGGAATATAACACCCTTTCAGGAGGAGAAAAACAGCGTGTACATCTTTCAAGAGTAATGGCTCAGCTGCAGAATGAGATCACCCACAAATTAGTTTTTTTGGATGAACCTTTGAATAATCTTGATATAAAACATCAGTACAAAGCACTGGAGATCATTAAGAACTTTACTAAAAAAGCCAACAGTGCTATTGTTGTTCTGCATGATCTGAATCTTGCCGCACAGTTTGCAGATAAGATTTTATTAATGAAATCAGGAAAAGTTTCTGCCTATGGAACCCCGGAGGAAGTGTTTACTGCAGATAATATCAGCAAAGCGTATAACTTTCCATGTACCATATGCGGACATCCTATTACTAATAACCCAATGATCATTTTTGGATAACCATGGAAAAAGAAGAACTAAAAATCCTTGCACAGAATCTTGCCAATCCTCAGGGTGATAAAGGTATTGAGATCGGTGAAATGATGAATGCCACTAACATCGGAATGACGTTAGAAAGTATCAGAACACTTCTGATTGAAGACAATGAACATATTCTTGAAATAGGTCACGGAAATGCAGGCCATCTGAAAAATATTTTAAAATTAGCCGCCAATTTGAAATATACAGGAATTGATGTTTCCGAAACAATGTATAACGAAGCCAGAAAATTGAATAAGGAATTCAGCAGCCAGGCAGACTTTATATTGTATGAAGGAACAAAACTCCCTTTTGAAAATGAAGTATTTGATAAGATATTTACAGTCAATACCGTCTATTTCTGGGAAAATCCAGTAGATTTTTTAAATGAAGTTTACAGAGTTTTGAAGGATGACGGAACTTTCGTTCTTACTTTCGGACAAAGAGAATTCATGGAGAAATTACCATTTACAGAATACGATTTTACATTGTATCATAATAATGAAATGGAAGAGCTGGTCTCTAAAACTCATTTTAAAAGAATGAAAATCTCTGAAAAGGAAGAAAATATAAAAAGTAAAACCGGAAACGAAACAATACATAGAATTTATACAGTTTTAACCATAAAAAAATAAAATAATGAGCACATTAGTTAATGATTTAAAGGAGAAATGGGAAGCTCTGAAAGCAGAAAATCCACATATAAGAATAAGAAATGCTGCCGCACAGTTAGAAGTAAGTGAGGCAGAATTGTTAGCAACAAGCATAGGTGATGGAGTAATTGTCCTGAACCCGGATTTTCAAGGTATCCTTACTGAAGCCGGGCAATTAGGAAAAGTAATGGCTCTTACACGTAATGATGAATGTGTTCATGAAAGAAAAGGAACTTACCTGAACGGAGATTTCAGCAGCCCTCATGCACAGCTTTTCGTAGGTGAAGATATCGATCTTAGAATTTTCCTTAACCACTGGAAATTTGCTTTTGCAGTAGTAGAAGGAGATAAGAAAAGTCTTCAGTTTTTCGGTAAAGACGGATTAGCTCTTCACAAAATTTACCTTACAAAAGAAAGTATCGGAGAAGTTTTTGATACCATCGTGGAAAAATTCAGGGCAGAAGATCAGAATCAGGTATTGACCTTTGAAGCTGTAGCTCCAAAGCAGGCAGAAAAAGCAGATGCTGATATTGATGTTGAAGGATTCAAAAAAGCATGGACAGAACTGAAAGATACTCACGACTTCTTTATGATGACAAGAAAATTCGGAGTAAGCAGAACTCAGGCATTAAGATTAGCTCCGGAAGGATTCGCTAAGAAAATTGATAATGCAAAAGTGGTAAACGTTCTTGAAGATGCTTCTGAAAAAAATACACCTATCATGGTTTTTGTAGGAAACAGAGGTATTATTCAGATCCACACGGGAAATGTAAAGAAAACACTTTGGCATCAGCAGTGGTTCAATGTAATGGATCCGGATTTCAACCTGCATTTGGATGTAACAAAGATTGCAGAAGCATGGATCGTTAAAAAACCAACTGAAGACGGTGAAGTAACAGCTATTGAAGTATTCAATAACGAAGGTGACTTTATTGTTCAGTTTTTTGGAAAAAGAAAACCAGGAATTCCTGAACTTCAGGAATGGAAAGATCTTGTTGCTGCGTTAGAGCAATAATAATTAGATGATTTGAATGGGGCCGTTTTGTTTGTAAAATGCAAAGCGGTCTTTTTTATTGTAAAAGGAAGAAAAAGCAAAATTGCAAACTCGCCGTTTACCGAAAAAAATACATAATTTGTGATTAAAATTTGAACGATAAAAAAGATATAAAATGAAGAATATTTTCATAATGATTCTGCTGGCAGGTTTCTGTACTTTCAATGCACAGGATTTTAAAGCTTACCAGTTTTATGATAAGAAAGGAAAGGAAGTAAAGACAGATAAACTGATTAAGGAACTGGCTGATTATGATGTGGTCTTTTTTGGTGAAAATCATAACAGTTCTATCAATCACTGGCTGCAGCTGAAAATTACAGAGGCATTATACGAAAAGAAAAACGGTCAGCTTATTTTAGGAGCAGAAATGTTTGAAAGAGACAACCAGCCTCAGCTCAATCAGTATCTGAATGGGAAATTTGATGCTAAAACATTCAAAGATTCTGCCCGTTTATGGAACAATTATGCTACAGACTATAAACCTCTGGTAGATTTTGCAAAAGATAAAAAGTTAAACTTTATTGCAACGAATATTCCAAGAAAATATGCTTCACAGACCTCAAAAGAAGGACTTGAATCATTAAATAAACTTACCGATAAAGAGAAAACATATATTGCACAATTGCCTATTAAAGTCACTTTAGATACCCCCGGATATCCGGAAATGAAAAAAATGATGGGCGACCATGCAGAAGGAACAAAAGTGATGAATTTTATTTCTGCACAGGCAACGAAAGATGCAACCATGGCAGAATCTATCCTGAAAAACTTCCAGGCAGGAAAAACTTTTATCCATTATAACGGGAACTATCACAGCAAAGAATTCGGAGGAATTTACTGGTATATCAAACAGAAAAACCCAAATCTTAAAATGGCAGTAATTTCTGTTTTTGAATCTGAAGATCCAGCATTGAAAGTACCTGCAAAAGACTATATCCCGACAGATTTTAATCTGATTATTCCAGCTGATATGACAAAGACTTTTTAATTTAAAACATGAATACGGCCGGGCTAAAGCCCAGCCGTATTTTTTTTAAAAACAACGGCTTTAGCCAAAACATAAAATTCCAGAATTAGTCAAAGAATCTTAAATCTGAGCTTTAAGTATTATCATATTTGTGATACAATATTTACCTTTGTATTACATTCCATCAACATGAAGAAATTATCCGTTCTGTTCATCCTTTTTGCCGGCCTGATCAATGCTCAGAAATTAACATCAAACGAACTTGAAATTATCAATCAGGGAGATGTGAAAACCGCGTTACCCATCTATCAGACAACAGATGATCATCAGCATAGAACATTACTGAGTCTGTCTGCAGAAGCAGACCCCCTTGATGCTAATACAGCTACCCTGGTAAAAAGAATGAAAGAATCACTACTTTCAACAGATGGAGGAGTAGGTATTGCAGCTCCACAGGTAGGAATCAACAGAAGAATAATCTGGGTACAGCGTTTCGATAAAGAAGGATATCCCTTAGAATATTTTATCAATCCGGTAATTGTATGGAAATCTGATCTTCAAAATCTTGGCCCGGAAGGAGATCTTTCAATTCCTGATTTCAGAGATCAGTTTTATAGAAGCAAAGTTATTCAATTGGAATATGTGGATTTGAAAGGACAGAAATATACAGAAATAGTGGAAGGATTTACAGCCGTTATTTTCCAGCATGAGATCGACCACCTTTTCGGAATCCTGATTTCCGATAAAAAGGAAAAAGAGAAAAACAACTCTTACAAAAAGGTAGATGCCTATCAGAAAAGCGATGTGAACAGGAGATAGATTTTCAGATAATAATATAATAAGTTTCTAGAAAAAAGATAAGTTAAATAAAAAGCCACGGTATAGTGTTAATTACCAAATGGTTTTTGAGTACTGCAGGTGATGTTTTTTCCGGGATTCACTCCAAAATATTTACAAAAGTAGCGGTAGTATTCATAACGGTATTCTGTCTTGGGTTGTGTGGTAGATTGTCCGCATTCAATACCGCCATTAATGATATTTACAGTAGTGCCAAAACCAGAGGTTCTTCCACTTTCTTTATCCTTTTCAGTGGGCTGCCATTTTCCGGTCATCACATCATGGCAAGAAGGTTTAGGTAGTTGAGGCGTCATCCAGAACCAGATGGCAGAAGCAAAAGATAAAACATTGTTGTTGGCTAGAAGTCCGGGACTTTTTAAAAGTATATTTTTATCACCAAACCAGGCTTCACTAAATTGCCCGTAGTTGTAATTCCAGCTGAGCTGTTTAGGACCACGACCATAATAAGTTTGTCCTGCTACCGGAGGGTAGTTGACCTTAGAAGCATCAGAATAATTATTCTCACTCCCCTTATTATTTTCTTCGATAAAATAAAGCCCCCATTTATAATAACCTCCTGGAGCATTATCCCAGCCACCGCTCGTTTCCTGAGCAATATTGGCCAAAAATGCAGCGAGCTCTCTCTTCTGATCTTCCTGTGTCCCTTCATTCAGAAAAATGGGGAAGTGGGTTGTCGCTTTTATAAATGCCTGGTAAGAATAAAAGTCCTTGTGGCTGCTTTCTTTTCCCTGTATATTATTCCTGTTGGGAAATAGCAAATTCCAGGTTTTAGCATCTATAAGTCGGGTAATATGCTCAGCTATTTTAGGATCACTAATCTGTTGTAAAGAATTATTTCCTTGGTTTTTTTGTGCATAAGACTGGTTGTAAGAAGCCAAAATAAGTCCTAAATAAACTGTCACTGTTGGTAGTGTTCTCATCATTTATATATTATATATTGGATTCCTTCCTTTGTTAAAAACTTAAATAGATGGGCTGTTGTGAATAACCTGCCGATTTCTCATATAAGCTTTGACTAGGGGGTAGGACTTTTATTATTCTTTTATAGCTTTTGACAAATCTGCACAGTACAAATATATAAAATTCATATCTCTTTATTTATCAGTTGCTTCAAAAATAAAAAGGAGCTGTTTCTATGGAAACAGCTCCTTTCATTATAACTATGCTTAAAAAAATTGGATTAACCGTTGTTAGTTACTGATAACTTCACTTCTATATTATTTCTGGTAGCATTAGAATAAGGACAGATCTGGTGTGCCTTTTCTGTCAACTCCTGTGCCTCTTCAATAGAAACTCCAGGGATGTTCACATCAAGCTCTGCAGCCAGTCCGAAACCACCATTTTCAAGTTGGCCAATGCTTACCTGTGCCGTTACTGTAGTTTCTCCCGTCTTTACTTTAGAAAGACTGATTACTCTGTTCAAGGCACTATCGAAGCATGCAGAATATCCTGCTGCAAAAAGCATTTCAGGATTAGTAAAATCATCATTTGCTCCTCCTAAACCTTTGGGCATTCTTACCTCAAGATCCAATACTCCGTTTTCACTTTTTACATGACCGTTTCTGCCTCCTTTGGCAGTAACCTGAGTTGTATATAATGTTTTCATTTATTTTTCTATTTTGTTTAAGATTTTTAAAACTGTTTCTTTAAGCTGTAAAAGTTCTTCCGGCTGAATATCGATTTTTTTCTGAATTTTTCCGGGAATCTCACAAGCTTTTTCACGAAGCAGATGACCAGCTTCATTTAAAAATACTTCAACCACTCTTTCGTCTTCTTTCTTTCTTTTTCTTACAATAAGTCCTTTTGCCTCCAGTCTTTTAAGAAGAGGAGTCAAAGTACCACTGTCCAGAAACAGCTTCTCACCGATGTGTGTTACGGTAAGCCCGTCACCTTCCCATAAAACCATCATCACAAGATATTGAGGATAGGTGAGATCAAGTTCATCAAGAAAAGGACGGTAAAGCCCGGTAATCTCTTTGGCGATCACATATAAAGGAAAGCAGATCTGGTTTTCTAATTTGGGTGTTTTCGGATTTTCCATAAGTTTTAAGTACGAAGAGTTGATGAAGGTATTACATTTTTATGATAAACTCATCCATTGGAACTCTGACTTTTTTCATAGAAGACAACCAGTCGTTGGCTTCGTCACGGTATCCAAGATATAGAAGGCTTACACTTTTTAGGCCTAATTGGTTTAATCCCAGTACTTCATCTACAACCTGGTTGCTGAATCCTTCAGCCGGAGTACTGTCTATTTTAAGTTCTGCTGCCTGTGCAAGAGCAATTCCTAAGGCAATATAAGTCTGGCGGGCAGTGTGTGCGAAATGTTCTTCAGGAGTTTGTGCTCCGTACATCTCTTTGATTTTGTCTGTATAACTTCCGAAACGTCCTCTTGGAAGCTCTCTTACATCCGTATGATGATCGTAAACTTTGTCAATTTTTTCATTAGAATAGCTGTCCCAGGCTGCGAAAACAAGAACATGAGAAGAATCTCTCATCACTTCAGGATTCAATGCTCCTGCCACCATTTTCTCTTTCAATTCCTGATTTTCCACTACAATGATTCGGAAAGGCTGTAATCCCGATGAAGTAGGAGCAAGTCTTGCAGATTCTAAAATAGTGTTAAGATCTTCTTGTGAAACTTTTTTGGTTGGGTCATATGCTTTTACAGCGTGTCTCCAGTTTAGGTTTTCTATTAGTGACATTTTTTCTTTTTTAAATTAAACTACTTGGTGATTATTCATCTTTACATTCTAAAGTAAACATGAAATGATAATGCAAATATACAATTTTTTAAATTGCGTGCAATTTAATTTTGAAAAATTTGATTGTGCATGTTGAAAATTAATTAAACAACTTTTTTGTTGTTTAATTAATTTTTGATTTATCTTTGCCATCAAATAAAGTTTGTATGATCAATAATGAGTGGAAAAGGAGAATTACCATTTTATGGATTGGGCAGTTTTTTTCTCTGATAAGCAGTTCGGCAGTAGGCTTTGCAATTATTATATGGTTGAGTCTAAAGACAGGTTCTGCTGAAATATTGGTTTTTGCGGCAATTGCAGGTTTGCTTCCCCAGGCTTTGATAGGTCCGTTTGCCGGAGTATATGTAGACCGATGGGACCGTAAAAAAACAATGATGCTTGCTGATGGTTTTGTTGCTGCCTGTACATTGGTGATGTCTGTCAGTTTTTATATGGGGTATGAAAATATTGAATTGGTCTATATTATATTGGGGCTGCGTTCTGCCGGTTCCGCATTTCATATGCCGGCGATGCAGGCTGCTATACCGTTACTGGTTCCCAAAAAAGAGTTGCTGCGTATTGCCGGGATAAGCCAGATTATAAAATCAGTGTCCAATATTGCCGGACCAGCGCTGGGAGCTCTGGCTGTAGGTCTTTTAACTATCGGAAATGTTCTGCTGCTGGATATTGCAGGCGCAGTATTAGCTATAGTCTCCTTATTTTTCATTTCGGTTCCTTCACCAGGGTGGGAAAAGAAAAGTTCATCAAGTCTGAAAATGATGTGGGAAGATATGAAAGGTGGATTTCTGGTCGTTATCAGAAATAAAGGACTGAGCTTTCTATTCCTTTACTCTATTATTGCAGGATTTTGTATTATGCCAATTTCAGTACTGTTCCCTCTTATGACAATTGAAAATTTTAATGGCGGAAAATTTGAAATGAGTGTCATAGAAAGTACCTGGGGAATAGGAGCATTGATCGGAGGAGGAATACTCGGAATTTGGAAACCTTCCGTACGTAAAGTTATTATTGTGAATATATCCCATATCTTAATAGGACTTTCCTTTTTATGCTCAGGCCTGTTGTCATCGGAAAAGTTTTTGCTTTTCGTTGTTTTAACGGGGCTTGGCGGAGTTGCTGCTTCATTTTACAGCTCAGGATTTACGGCTATAGTACAGGAAGAAGTACATTCCGGGATGTTGGGGCGTGTGTTTTCGATGTATTTTAGTATAGAAGTGCTGCCCACTATGCTGGGGCTTGTTTGTACAGGCTTCATTGCAGATTTGATTGGAATTGGCTCAGTTTTCGTGATCTTGGGGTTCATTATTTTCTTAGTTGGGATTGCTTCTTTTTGTACCCCGGCCCTAATGAATTTGAACAAAGAAAAAAGCTCATAAAAGACAGGACGAACCAGAAGAAATAGCGAATGCAGTTCTTTTTCTGGCCTCGGAAGAAGCTTCCTATATCCATGGAGCAGAAATAAAAGTAGATGCCGGAATTTCTGTGATAAGATAAACCGGAATATTCCAGAGATTATTTCACCTCATTAATCTGTCTGATGATGTTGGTTTTATTTTCTATCCCAATATTAAAAGCTTTACTTTTCTTAAAACTTTGGTTAGCTTTTTCCATAATGGTTTTATAATCAGTAGATTTTTTTGAAATGTAAAAAACCTGAGCACTTATTCCAATAGAAACCCGTGCAAAATCTTCCGGTTTGTCAGGGTCTTCTGTAATATTAGTGATCGTAGAATTATTATACCAGGTTAAGTTCTGTGAACTTGAATTTCCGGAGCAGGATGCAATCATAAAAAATAGTAATAATAAGTATGATAAGGCTTTCATAAGGTAAATTATTAATTAAAAGCTCCTGCAACTGATCAATAATCAATGCAGGAGCTATATGAAAAAGAATTAAAATCCGCAATGTCCTACGCTAGGTGCAGGAGATGGTGAGCAGCCTGAAAGTGATGAGAAGGTAGTCAGAACACAATTCGTATTCACATAATTATTGTCATACAATAGAGAACCTGACGGGCTTCTGTAGTAAACATTTCCTGCTGTGTTAGCAAAGGATGAAACAGAAGTGGAACCGCAGGTAGAATTAGTACATGCACTTCTCCAAGCTGTGTCAGTCACAGGTCCGGTTGAAAATAATGAAGGATCTATTATCCTTTTTTCCACTACTCCTGAAGCATTTTTAAAGCTTACAAGTATGGCAACGTGATATACCCATGATACACAGCAGCTACCGGTAGAAGCTCTAAGATTTCCATATACAAACTGCTTTTCACAATCATACCCTGCATTGATCAGGATTTGTCTCATTTTATGAGCCCTTGCATAGCAGCCATCTACCGGATATCTGAACGTAATACATGGTGATGATGCTGTAGAAGTTCCGCATGACTGGTTTTTAATCTGTGCAAAAAGGCTGTTTAAAGTCGCAAGGTCCGGAATAACAGAAGCAAGTTTATTACTCTGTCCCTTCTCTGTTTTTTCCTCTTTTGTGAAAGCAGATTTGAAAAAACGGATATCTTCCTCTGTTGCTTTTTCTACTTTTGCAATTTCATTGGTATTGGATTTAAGGAAAATGTGAATTGGTGACTCATCTTTTACAGCCTGTTGAATCATGGAAATGTAGCTTTCATTTTCTTTGCTGTCCTTTATTTCATAAGGCTGTGCTGAAATAATAAATGAAACTTTGAACTTCCCGTTTTCTTTTTCTATCCCTACCGGAACAGTTCTTCCGAAGTCTTTCATGCCAATTTCAGAAGACTCCTTAGAGGTTAAATTTTGATCCTGACCAGCGCTCGAATCTGAGCAGGCATTGAATGACAGCATGGTCACGAATACCATCATGGATAAAAGGAATTTTTTCATAATTCTCATAGTTTGGTGGTTAATGGTGTTTTTAATGAACTTAAAAATTTAATAATAGTTCACTATTTTGTGATAATAAAAGTAGCAAAAATTAGAACACACGCAAATATTTTTTCATAAAATTTTAAATATCATTATTAAATTGGTAATAAAATGAAATTTTAAGGTAATGTCTTTAATTTTAAGATAAAAATATTTCTACGAATGTGGGAAGAAAAAAAGGTAAACATCAGATTAAAAGACTAATCCAAAGAAATAGAAGAAGAATGCCAGAGTGTATATAATTCTGATAGGCTGTCTGACATTCGTAAAAAGCTGAAATCAATGTGATATTGATTTTTTTAGAATACGGTTAATAAATAAAAAATTCCCTATACATCAATAACAGGAATGTATAGGGAAAAGTTTTTTATATTGATTTGTAGATTAACTCAGCCTGAAAAACATCTGCAAAATGCTTTCTTATTTTCGCTTTAATATCTTCCATTTCTTCTGGTGCCAGCTCTCTTTCAAGCTCTCTCTTCAAAGAAGTTACCTGCTTATCTTTGATACCACATGGAATAATGTATTCGAAATACCTCATATCTGTATTTACATTCAAAGCAAAACCGTGCAGAGTCACCCATCGGGAAGCTTTTACACCCATTGCGCAGATCTTTCTGGCATAAGGCTTTCCTGGATCCAGCCAAACCCCGGTTTCTCCCTGTGAGCGCTCTCCTTTGAGGCCATATTCAGCAATTGTTCTGATAATCACTTCCTCCAGATTCCTCATATACAGATGGATATCGGTAAAGAAGTTTTCAAGATCAAGAACAGGATAACCCACAATCTGCCCGTAACCGTGGTACGTAATATCTCCGCCGCGATTGGTTTTTACATAGGTAGCTTCAAGCTCTTTCAGCTTATCAATACCGGCAAGCATATTTTCTTCATGTCCGCTTTTTCCTAAGGTATAAACATGTGGATGTTCCACCAAAAGAAAATGATTAGAAGTGGTAATGTGCTGCTCAGCAGGTAAATCCCTGTTTTTAATTTTAGTATCAATAATATTTTTCATCAGCATTTCCTGATATTCCCAGGCAGGCTGATATTCTTTGATTCCTAAATCTTCAAATTCTACGGCTTTATTCTGATTTGTATTCATTTCAATTTTTGATATACAAATTTAGTGAATTTTACCCTTTTATGGAATGGATAAAATCTATAGCAGTCTTCTTCCAGTCTTTATCCTGTAATAATATATTGACAAAAGCTGTTCCGATAATTCCTCCATCAGCTTTTTCGGTTACATTTTCAAAATCTTCTCTTGACTTGATTCCAAAGCCAATCATCACAGGGTTTTTAAGAGGAAGAGCAGCTAATCTGTTCAGGTAATTTTCATTTTTCAAAACAGCATTTTCATTTCCTGTAGTAGAGGAAGAGCTTACAGCATACAAAAACCCCGAACTTAAAGAATCAAGATACAAAATCCTTTCATCAGAGGTTTCCGGAGTAACAAGAAACGTAAAATTAAGATTATACTTTTTTAAAACCTGCTGGTAATTTTTTTCAAATTCAATTGGAGGAAGATCAGGAAGGATTAATCCTGAAACACCGCTTTCGGAACAGGCTTTACAAAATTTTTCAAACCCAAAGCTTAGAACAGGATTGATATAGCCCATTAAAATGATGGGAATTTTTATTTTGTCTTTAATTGTTTTTAACTGAGAAAGAAGCTTTTCTATTGTCATTCCGTTCTGCAAAGCCAGCTCGTGCGCTTTCTGAATAACAGGTCCGTCCGCTACCGGATCAGAATAAGGCATTCCAATCTCAATCATATCTGCTCCGGAATCCTGAATAAGCTCTATAATATCAGCCGTATTATCCAATTGCGGAACACCTGCTGTAAAGTATATGTTTAGTTTTTTCATGTTTTTTTCTTTTATTGTATTAAAGTATCATGTACTGTGTAAAATGTAAAAAGTATAATGATAAATTAGAAATACATAGTACATTTACATCCGACATTTTACAGATTTTTCAAATACGTCTCCATATCCTTATCACCTCGTCCGCTCAGGCAAATGACTATAATATCATTTTCACTGAATTTCTTTTTATCCAGAACCGCGAGTGCATGAGAGCTTTCCAATGCAGGAATAATCCCTTCCAGTTTTGTCAGTTCGAATGCACATTTTAAAGCTTCATCATCATTGATACTGAAAAATTCTGCACGGTTTTCTTTGAATAGATGTGCATGAAAAGGCCCGATTCCAGGATAATCCAGTCCTGCTGAAATAGAATGGGGCTCAATAACTTGCCCGTCCGCTGTTTGCATCACAAGGCTTTTGCTTCCGTGAAGCACTCCCAGAGTGCCCAGAAATGTGGTGGCAGCAGATTTTCCTGAATGTACTCCCAAGCCACCGGCTTCAGCGGCAATGATCTTCACTTCTTTTTCATCCACAAAATGATAAAAAGTTCCTGCAGCATTACTTCCTCCGCCTACACAAGCGATCACATAGTCAGGATTTTCCCTTCCTATCTTTTCTTTTAGCTGTTCTTTGATCTCCTTTGAAATAATACTTTGAAATCTTGCTACAAGATCAGGGAACGGGTGAGGGCCTACCACACTTCCGATCACATAATGAGTGGTCACTGGATTATTAATCCAGTCTCTTAATGCTTCATTCACAGCATCTTTTAATGTTTTAGAGCCTGAGGTGGCTGCAATAACTTCTGCTCCCAGCATTTTCATTCTGGCAACATTAGGAGCCTGTCTCTGAATGTCTACTTCTCCCATATAGACAATACATTCAAGACCAAGCAGGGCACATGCTGTAGCGGTAGCAACCCCATGCTGTCCTGCTCCGGTTTCTGCAATAATCCTGGTTTTGCCAAGACGCTTTGCCAACAGAACCTGCCCCAAAGCATTATTGATTTTATGAGCTCCCGTATGATTGAGGTCTTCTCTTTTTAAATAAATTTGAGTGTTGTATTTCTTACTTAGATTTTTAGCAAAATAAAGAGGAGTGGCCCTTCCCACATAATTGGTAAGCAAATCCTGGTATTCATTCTGAAAATCTTGAGACTCTATGATGTCAAGGTAGTTTTTTTGAAGTTCTTCTACATTCGGATACAGCATTTCGGGGATGAAAGCTCCTCCAAATTCTCCATAATATCCATTTTCATCGGGGTTTTTATAATTCATTTCTTTATTCTTTAGTGATTAAATAAGCATTGTTTTGATCGCTCAGCTGACTGAGCAGTTCTTTTCTTTTTTCTGAAACATGAAAAATTAAAATATCATCATCTTCAGAATTGATCCATTCAGAATCTATACTTTCTTTGATGGCTTTAGCCTTGTCATATAAGAGTTCAATACTGCATTTTTCATAAAACGGGCGGAGTTCCTTATGACAGAACCCTAAAGTTTCAATATTTTCCCGGACCACATGCTGCCGGAACAGCTCAACAAGTTTTGCTCCATATCCTTTTTTCTTATATGCAGAAACAAGTCCTACAGCTTCTGCAAACGATAGTTTTTCTCCCGATATTTTCAGGGCAAAATCAAAATTAAGACGGATAAGCGCCAGTATATTTTCATGAAGATCCAGGAGGAAGTGAAACTCAGATTTGTTGAAAAACACACGGAAATAATCTGGCTTCATGGTGTCCCAGGAAGAGATATTCCATAACTTTAAGATATGCTCTGTCTCGATTTCCGTTAAGTCTTTTGCCTGTTTGATCTGATATTTCACAGTAGAGGATGTGGGAGTCTTTATGGGAAATGAAGCTATGAATTTTTCTATTCTGCTGGTATCTTTATTACCAGGTTCTGTTTCAAATTTTGAATTGATATCCAGAGCAAATGGTTTCTGCTTGAGATGTTCAATATTTCCAATGTTTTCTTCTGAAATACCGCCGCTAAGGAAATAGGGAAGTGGGATTTCAAAATCATTTAACAAGGTCCAGTCGAATTGCTTTCCCGTTCCTCCGAAGGCTTTGCTGTCTGTGTCGAAAAGGTAGTAGCTGATAGGCTGAGGATGGTCAGTTTCTGATTGATTTTTAAAAATCTGTATTATTCTATTTTTGCCCTCTGCAGTATTACTGCCGATTCTTATGACTTTAATGATTTTAATTTCAGGCTTTAATTTTTCTCTTAATTCAATAATAAAATCATTACTTTCATCACCATGAAGCTGAATAAAATGGAGTTCGGCTTTTTCAGCGATCTCTACTATTTTATTAATTTCTTCATTTACAAAAACACCTGTTTTCCCATGATGGTCGATCTTTGAAATGTCTTCTAAAGTCAAATGATTCAGAACATATCTCGGAGATTTTTCATAGAAAATAAAACCAAGAAAGCTGACTTTCATTGCGATAAGATCCTCAATCTGGTTCAGTTTCGTTAAACCACATACTTTGAGATGATAAGGGAGGCTTCGGTTAGCAGGTTGTGCGTTCATATTGTGTGAAAGTTAAACGTTCTGTAACATTTTGAAAGATTAATCATTCATTCTCAATTTTAATTTTCAAACTAGCACATTTTCAGATTTGTTTGGTAAACTCTTCAAATGCTTTGGCAGGATCTGTGTTTTTCATGAAATATTCTCCCATCAGGAAGCTGTCGAATCCCTGTTCTTTTAAATAATTAAAATCCTCAAGGTTATAAATACCACTTTCAGCAACTGACAGAATATCTTTTGGAAGAAGATTTTTTAGTCTGACAGAATGCTGAAGATCTACTTTGAAATCTTTTAGATTCCTGTTGTTAATTCCGACAAGATCTACGTTTGAGTTGCAGTGTTTCAGTTCCTCTTCAGTATGGATTTCCAATAAAACCTCCATATTAAGCTCATGGGCCAGATCCGTAAATTCCTGAACCTGATTGACCGAAAGACAGGAAGCAATAAGTAAAACAACATCAGCTCCGATACTTTTTGCCTCATAAAACTGATATTCATCAATCATAAAATCTTTTCGCAAAACCGGAATGTTGATCTGATTTCTTACACTCAGAATATCATCAAATTTTCCTCCAAAGAAATCCTTATCCGTTAAAATGGAAATTCCGCTGGCACCAGACTTTTCATAAGCTGAAACGACCTCTAATGGCTGTGCATTGTTATTGATGATGCCTTTAGATGGTGACTGCCTTTTAAACTCAGCAATAATTCCATTTTTATTCTTAACCGATTCTTTCAGGGAATAGGTTTTTCTTTCAAAAAACTCAGCGTCCTTTAACTGCTCAATGGAAGAAATGATTTTTGCCGCAGCTACTTCTTCTTTTTTTTTTTCAATAATTTTATCCAGTATAGTCATTTGTTTGTGTTAAGGTTTTTGAGTTGAAAATTGAAAGTTGAGAATTGAGAGTTACTAAAGCCCGTAAGCTATCTAAGTTTTCCATTTTCATTTTCAATTTTCAATTTTCAATTTCTCATTGTTCGTTTTCAACTTTCTTAGTTAATCAAAAGTTCAAAACTGTTCAGTGCTTTTCCGCTTTTCAGACTTTCCTTAGCTAATAGAAGACAGTTTTCATAAGTCCCGAATTTTTGGGTGTGGTGAAGTGCTACAGAAGCGTTGGCCAAAACCACAGAATTTTGCTGTTCGGTACCATTGCCTTCAAGAATATTTCTAAATATTTTCGCAGTTTCCTGGATGCTATTTCCTGCTTTAATATCTTCCAATGTCACCGGATTGAAACCCAGATCTTCGGCAGAATAAATTTCCTCACCGCTCTTGGTAATTACCTTACTGTCATGGGTCAGACTTATTTCATCATAACCATCCAGACCATGTACAAGAATAAATTCGGGATCCTCTTTTTGCAGGAGATACTGATAGATTCTTGCAATTTCCAGATTGTAAACTCCTATCATGGAAAATTGAGGTTTTACAGGATTTACCAATGGACCTAAGAGATTGAAAAACGTTCTTAATCCCAGTGATTTTCTCAACACTCCAACCGATTGTAAGGCAGGGTGGAAGTAAGGAGCGTGCAAAAAGCAGATGTTAGCCCTCTCAAGGTCTTCATTAAGCTGATCAGAATTATTTTTGAACTCATAGCCCAGCTCTTCCAGAACGTTGGACGAACCTGTGGTGGTGGAAGCCCCGTAATTGCCATGTTTTGTTACCTTCTGTCCTGCTCCGGCCACCACAAAGCTGGCCAATGTAGAGATATTGATTGTATTTTTTCCGTCACCTCCCGTTCCTACAATATCCATTGCATCCCGGGCATCAATATCAACAGAAACAGCCATCTGCAGTAATGCTTCTCTAAAGCCTTCCAGCTCTTTCAGGGTGATATTCCGCATCAGGAAAACGCTGATAAAAGCGGTTACTTCTGCAGCATTGAATTTATTCTGTGCAATTTCAATCATCATCGCTTTTGCTTCGGGTTTTGACAAAGTATGATGGTTGAAAAGGTATTGTAATATTTCTTTCATTTGGGGAACTTTTATTGATGATGGGATTTCTGTTGTTTTCATTGTAGAAGAAAGTTTTTAATAATGACTTCTCCTTCAGGGGTCAAGATACTTTCGGGATGAAACTGTACGCCGTGTACATCGTAGGTTTTATGCTGTAAAGCCATAATCATTCCGTCTTTATCTATGGCTGTGATCTCGAGTTCTTCAGGGAAATTTGCTGTATTGACGGCCCAGCTGTGGTATCTTCCCACCTCAAGGCCTGACCTTAGATCTCTGAAAAGTTTTGTATTTTCTTTTACCAGCTCTGTGGTAGTAGCTACCCCATGAAAAATCTCTGACAGGTTGATAAGGCTGCCTCCAAAGGCTTCCGCAATAGCCTGCTGTCCAAGGCAAACTCCAAGAATACTTTTTGTAGGTGCATATTTTTTGATTAAATCTAATAATATTCCTGCTTCTTCAGGAATTCCGGGGCCGGGAGATAAGATTATTTTGTCATACTGATCTACTTCTTCCAGAGTTATTTTATCATTTCTCACCACATCTACTTTCTGATTCAGAATCCTTTCAATGATCTGAACAAGATTATAGGTAAAGCTGTCATAATTATCAAAAACGAGAACTTTAGGCTGTGCTGGCTGAGTGTTTATAGTGTTGTCCATTTTTTATTTTTTTATTTGTTGGTGTTGGTTTGTAAAATTGTATGTTTCCTGTTTGAAATTTTCAATTCTCAACTAACTTCTCCGCTTTTTCTACCGCTTTTTTCAGCGCATTCAATTTATTATTCACTTCCTGTAATTCACTTTCAGGAACAGATTTTGCAACAAGGCCTGCTCCTGCCTGATAATAGAGGGTATTGTTCTTGCTTAAAAAAGTTCTGATCATAATGGCTTGATTACAAGTTCCGTTTAACCCTATCATTCCTATGCAGCCTCCATAATATCCGCGGGAATCTTTTTCATACTGGTTAATTAATTGAAGAGCTTTATGTTTAGGGGCTCCGCTTAAGGTACCCTGAGGGAAAGTTGCAGACACCATTTCCAGAGGGTTGATTTCTTCCGGCAGTTCTGCTGTTACTTCACTTACCATATGGATGACATGGGAGAAAAGCTGTATTTCTTTAAGTTTCGTAACCGTTACATTTTTTCCAAGCTTTCCAAGATCATTTCTTGCAAGGTCTACAAGCATAGTATGTTCTGCATTTTCTTTGGGATCAGCTTTTAAAGCTTCAATTGACTCCAGGTCGGTTTCAAAATTTCCGGTTCTTTTCGCTGTTCCCGCAATCGGATGGATTGTGGCTTTGTTGTCTTTGATAATCAATTGGCTCTCAGGACTTGATCCGAATAGTTTATAACTTCCGTAATCAAAATAAAAAAGATAAGGTGACGGGTTGATGTTCCTTAACGCACGGTATACATTAAACTCGTCTCCTTTGAATTTCTGCTCAAACCTTCTGCTTAGCACCAGTTGAAATACATCCCCACGCATACAGTGTTTCTGAGCTGTTTTTACAAGTTCAATATACTCTTCACTGGTAATATTTGAAGTTTCCTGGCCATTTTTTTCAAAAGGGTAGACTGGTGTATTCTGATTTTTGATGAGGTTTTCCAGCAGATGAAGTTCAGATTTTATTCCGTGAATCTGATTTTCAATAATATGCATTTCATCATTAAAATGATTGATGGCAATCACATATTGATATAATCTATATCTCAATATAGGAATCTCCACTTCCGGGCTTTGGGTTTTAAATTCCACATTTTCGAAGAACTGTACAGCTTCAAAACTGGTATAGCCAAAAAGACTTTGAGCAGTTTGTTCTATAGGATCATTGGTCTTCTCACATTCAAAGGTTTTGCGGAACTCTTCAAATATATCAATGATATCACGTTCTATAATAAACTGCTTTACCGGGGCAGAATGCGGCATTTTTACTTCAAATTCAGTAAGGCTTTTTACTTCAATTCCGGCAATCGCATTGATGGCGATAAAGGAAAAGTTGTTGTCAATACTCTTTGAATCAGAGCTTTCCAGGAGAATTGTGTCACGGAATTTATCTCGGATTTTAAGATAGATATTCATGGGAGTATGAAGATCACCCAGTGTTTTTTTTGAAACGGTTTTTATTTTGATTGTATCAGTAAACATCTGCTGTTTTATTTTTTAAGATTAAGGAATAAAAAAAAGACTTCAACGGAATCCGTCAAAGTCTATATATTGTTTATTTTAATTATTTCTGCTGTACAGTTAACAACATGACAATACTTCCAGACCCGACGAAGAGTTTGAAAGCCACCACCAAATATTGTTGCTCATGTTAAACATGTTACAAAAGTAGAAATTTTTTTAATACAAAGAATAAAAAAAATCAGAAAATAAAGAAAACTTAATATAAGAGCTTGTTATTTAAGCTGTTTGAGCTCATGTTTCAATTCTTTGATTTTTTCTTTGTAAGTTTCATTATCATATTCTTTTACATACTCTTCCAATGCGGCTATATATTCTTCAATGAATTCCTTATTCGTTTTGTCTGCCTCATACTTGGTTTTTGCGGAATTAACGGGAGCTAGTTTTTCATATTCTAATAAAATTTTTCCTTCTGTGGACTGATCATAAAGAATGACAATGTTTTTTTCATACCCTGGAATATATTTTATGGGAAGATCCTTTTGACTGGGGATTCTGATTGAATTTCTGATAGGATAAATAGAGGCAGTTGTAGTGGAAAAAAGGTCGTCGTGTATTTTCCGTCCTGTTTCTTTACAATAGCTTCATAATCATGAATATATGATTCGTTCAACGTGGAGTTGGTTTCAATATCTGAGGTGATAATAGCAGTACTTTCAACACCATAGGTGTTAAGAAACCAGGCGTTTAAAAACTGTCCGCAAAATCCATTCAAAATTGCCAAAGGAATGACAGGAATCAGAAATAATACTTTTTTGGTTACATAAGAGAGTAATCCAAAGAATAAAAAGAGCAGTATCACAGTATAAAAACCATGATGACTCGTAAAAAACAGAATTTTTGAAAGTAAAATCATCTTTAAATTTACTATTATCTTTTAATATGATGTTTTTTTAATCGCTTAGTTGACGAAAGAATTTAATGTCTTTGCGAACTTAGCATTAAAAAATAAATCAGTGTATCGGTTCTGATAGTGGGATATCAGGAGATCCACAATAGAAGACAATCAGGGTGGCTCCTTTCTCTCCCGTTTTACCTCTATGAGCCGTATTAACCATCTCGGGAAGCACCTGTCCTTTTTTTATCAATTGTGTTTTACCATCTTCTTTTCTTTCGATCTGAATTTCACCTTTTTCTACATAAGCTGCGTTGATAACAGGGTGCTTGTGCCAGTCCAAAGCCGTATTGGGGGGAATAGCAATTTTAAGCACTGAAATCTCTGGCTGTCCGGTGGGATAGCTTTCATAAAGACTTCCGTCCCATGATTTTGTGGTTTTCAGTAATATTGCAGATTCTACTTTATCAGAATAGGAGGATGTTTGAGGATCTGATGAATCCTCGCAGGATAGAATGAGGGATACAAAAGAACCAATTAAGGCCATTTTTAATAAATTTTTTGTGATCATAAGTTTTTAATTAAGAATACTATTTTTTTTGTTTGGATGATTGGTAACACAAAAGTAATAAGCTTATTTAAAATTCCCTATATTTTGAATTAATTTTTTTATAACAATCAATTTAGCCTGATTATTAAAATTTCTTTCAAAGAAAACATTTGTCATAAGTTTAAAACTTTATTTTTTATATTTTTGCTTCCAAATTAGAAAACAATGAAAAAAGTATTAGCAATTGCATTTATCGGAGGTTTATTAGTCGTAAACTGTTCTAAAAAAGTAGATCACTCTTTACAAGACAGCAACACAATGCTTGAAGAGCCAACAACAGCTACTGTTGCAGACTCTACAGCTAAACCTGCTGCTGCTCCAGCTGCTGCAACTCCGGCTACCCCTGCTCCTGAAGCTGCTAAAACAGATTCTACAGCAAAAAAATAATGAAAAAAATATTTTTGGCAGGTACATTGGGCTTTCTGATGTTTTCCTGTTCTAAAAAAGAAAATACAGCAGAAGTGGCGGTATCCTCTGAAAATGCTACCGTTTCAGAGCCGGCAAAATCTAATCTTTCAGGTGACCAGATCATGGAAACATTAGACTGCTCCGGATGCCACTCTCTGAATGAGAGAATGATAGGACCTTCTTACAAAGAAATAGCAGGCAAATATTCTGAAAAAGATACAGAACTGCTGGCTTCCAAGATTATAGAAGGCGGAAGTGGAGTTTGGGGAGGTGTCCCAATGGCTGCCCATCCACAGGTATCTAAAGAAGATGCTAAAAAAATGGTAGAATATATTTTAAGCCAGAAGAAATAAAATATGTCTGCTGAAAAATCCAGTCTGCACACAAGAAATCTGCATCGTAATCCCTATGATTTTGATCAGCTTATTTCTTGTGTGCCGGAACTGAAACACTATGTCTTTGTGAATGCGTATCAGACGCGGACCATTAATTTCAGTATTCCTCAGGCTGTTAAGCTGCTTAACAAAGCCTTACTCTTACATTTCTACAATATTAAAAATTGGGATATTCCTGATGCCAACCTTTGTCCTCCCATTCCGGGAAGGGCAGATTACGTACATTATATTGCCGATCTTTTAGCAGAATCCTTTGGTGAAATTCCTTCAGGGTCTTCAGTAAAAGGCTTAGATATTGGGGTAGGGGCGAATCTTGTTTATCCTTTGATCGCACACCGTTCTTATGGATGGAAGATGACAGGAACTGATGTTAATGAAGATTCTTTGAAAAATGCACAGCACATTTTAGATCAGAATCCAGACTTAGAGCCGGTTATCCAATTAAAATATCAGCCTGACTCAGGTCACCTATTCAAAAATATAATGGGTGCTGATGATCGGTTTACATTTTCCATGTGTAATCCTCCCTTTCATGATTCTGAAGAATCAGCCGTAAAAGGAAATATCAGAAAAACGAAGAATCTCAAAAAATCAAAATCCAGACAACCGCTCCTTAATTTTGGGGGACAACAGTCAGAATTGTGGTGTGATGGTGGTGAAATCGCATTTATTACAAAAATGATCCACGAAAGTTCTCTATACTCATCACAGGTTCTTTGGTTTACCTGTCTGGTTTCTAAAAAAGATAACCTACCCAAGCTAACAGCGCTGATAAAGAAACTAAAAGCTGATTTCAAAATTATTGATATGGTGCAGGGGCAAAAAGTAAGCAGAATACTTGTGTGGACGTTTATCCCTCAACAGAACCGAAGGGGTTGGGTATCCAAGTAATAATTTCTATTCCTTTTTAGCAGCTTATCCCGCTATTCACTCATACTCCTCACGCCTAAGCCAAACGCCAGAGGGTGTTGCGGGGTAACCGTTGCTATCGGGGCTAGGATTATAATAGATACTAGATATTGCTATTAAATATCCCTATTTGTTTTATCTGAAAGTAGAGTAGGCTTTAATGCGTACCAATATATCAGTAAATCTATCAGCTTTAGCTTACACCTTATTATCTTTGATAATTATTACTGTTTTCTGAAATCGTATCCATTCCTCACTTATGAATCATCTGCTGAACTTAATTTTTCGGAAATAATTTAGATTTCTGAAAAAAGCCATTGATGGTCAACTCAAAAATGCCTAAATTTGTACGCTTTTAGAAAAATAAGAAATGCAATTATCAGAACAAGAAATCATTAGAAGAGAAAAGCTGAATAAGCTTACTGAAATGGGGATTAATGCGTTCCCTGCGGATGAGTATACAATTACAGATACTACAGAATCTATAAAACAGGACTTTTCTGAAAATAAACAGGTTAAGATCGCTGGTAGATTGATGTCCCGCAGAATTCAAGGGAAGGCTTCTTTCGCAGAATTGCAGGATTCTAAAGGAAAAATCCAGGTTTACTTCAACAGAGACGAGATCTGTCCGGGTGACGATAAAGAATTATATAACGAAGTGTACAAACACCTTTTGGATATCGGAGATATTATCGGTATCGAAGGAGAATTGTTTACCACTCAGGTAGGAGAGAAGACCGTTTTAGTGAAAAACTTTACCCTTCTTACAAAAGCTTTACGCCCTCTGCCTCAGCCGAGAACAGATGAAAATGGAGTTGTGCACGACGGATTCACAGATCCGGAATTAAGATACAGACAACGTTATGTAGATTTAACAGTAAATCCACAGGTGAAAGAAATTTTCGTGAAGAGAACAAAATTGTTCAATGCCATGAGAACTTTCTTCAATGATGCAGGATATTTTGAAGTTGAGACACCTATCTTACAGTCGATCCCCGGAGGAGCTGCTGCAAAACCGTTTATCACGCACCACAATGCTTTGGATATTCCATTATATTTAAGAATTGCCAATGAACTATATCTGAAAAGACTGATCGTAGGTGGTTTTGACGGAGTATATGAGTTCTCTAAAAACTTCAGAAATGAAGGAATGGATAGAACCCACAACCCGGAATTTACTGCAATGGAAATTTATGTAGCTTATAAGGATTACAACTGGATGATGGATTTCACTGAGAAATTATTGGAGTTTTGTGCTATTCAGGTAAATGGTACTACAACCGCTACATTTGGAGAACATCAGGTTGATTTCAAAGCTCCTTATCCAAGAGTTTCCATGACAGAAGCGATCCTGAAATTCACAGATTTTGATATCACCGGAAAAACTGAGAAGGAATTATACGATTTCGCTAAGTCTATCGGAATTGAGGTGAATGAAACAATGGGGAAAGGGAAATTAATTGATGAAATATTTGGTGAAAAATGTGAAGGAAACTTCATTCAGCCAACTTTCATTACAGATTATCCGGTTGAAATGTCTCCATTGACTAAAAAACACAGAAGCAAAGAGGGCCTTACGGAACGTTTCGAATTAATGGTTTGCGGTAAAGAAATTGCAAATGCTTATTCAGAGCTTAATGATCCAATTGATCAGAGAGAACGTTTTGAATCTCAAATGGCTTTATCAGAAAGAGGAGATGATGAAGCAATGTTCATCGATCAGGATTTCTTGAGAGCTCTTGAGTATGGTATGCCGCCAACTTCAGGACTAGGAATCGGTATGGACAGATTAATCATGTTCTTAACGAACAATGCATCCATTCAGGAAGTGTTATTCTTCCCTCAGATGAGACCTGAAAAAGCAGTTCCGCAAATTGAGCTCGGAGAGGATGAGAAAGTAATCCTTGAAATCCTCAACTCGCAGGAAGAGGCAATGGCTTTATCTGAAGTGAAAGAAAGAAGTAAATTATCCGGTAAAAAATGGGATAAAGCTTCTAAGACTTTGACTAAGAATAACTTAGTGAAAGTAGAGAAGATTGACGAAAATGTTTTGATGAAACTGGCATAATATCATCAGATTAACGATATTCTAAGAGGTTGTTCCATTTTTGAGACAACCTCTTTTTTATTTTGGAAAATAATATATGCGTCTTTTTTATAAGTGTATTCGCAATTGAAATATTTAAAAATAAAAACCGGTGCAGAATTATTCTGTACCGGTTTTTTTGTTCCATTTTCGCAGCTGCGTTCTGAAATTTTTAAACGGGGCTACTGTATTGATGTGTATCCATTTCCATATGGGCCATTTTGCAGGAGTGGTTGCCCACTTTCTTTGTTCCGGTAAAAACAATGTTTCATGATCCAGAGATTCTATCCATTCTATAATTTCATTGATCTGCTTTTTCAGTAGGGCTCTTTGCTGTACCAGTGTAAAAACACCAAATTGATTATAAAAAGATTCATATAAACCTTTTAAATTATTCCATTTATAATCAGCAGTCGGGGTTTTCACATCAATCTCTTTCTTTTCATCATATTCCCATTGCAGAAGCAAATGGGTCCATCCGAGCTGATAAGAGAGATTCTGTGATGGTGTTTTATCTACTCCGGCTTTTAGTAAATCTTTATCAGCTTCTTTGATATCATCAAATTCCTTATCATACAACAGATATCTGTTCTTTATCTCTTCAATCAGTTATGTTTTATCCTTATAACTCTGCATAGGGTACTATTTATTTTCTCAGTTTACTGAAGGAAGCCATCAGATAGAATAAGAATGGGAGGATAAATAATGAACCCAACATTAAAGCCCACGCCAAAACAGAAATAGTCTTTTCAGGAGCCATATGTTCCAACAGGGAAAGATGCTGTCCATTTCCTAATAAAATAATATTAGGATTGTGCTGATACGTGGCTGCTACCAATATCATTACGATTTGAAAACCTGCCAAGGCTCTTACCGGTAACAGTTTTTGACGGTTCAGTGCTCTAAGAATCAATAAAAGGGCGATGGTGGCAAAAGCAATAGCCATAATACCCAAAGGCTTGGAAAATACCCACTTTAAAAGAGGAATATCAGAAATATAAGCAGTAGCAAATACAAGAATTCCAGTAATAACAACAAATATCATGGTTTGTTTAGACTTTCTGATCATCAGCAACAGTTCTGCTTTATCTTTTGTTTCTCTTAACGAAAAAATAGAAGCAAGATAAGCACAAAGTGCTACCGTAAATAAACCTACAGAAACACCAAACCAATTCAGCCAGCTGTAAATATACAGATCCACAAACCCTACAGCATCAGGATTAATAGAATGTGAAACAGTAGCTGCAGCTATTAGCCCCAAGAAGAAAGGGGTGAGAAGACTTGCGTAATAAAAAATATGAGTATACAGCACCTGCCAGTTGTCTTTTACAGCATCATAATGCCTGAATGTAAACGCTGTTCCTCTGGCAATAATACCTACGAGCATCAGAACCAGCGGTATGTGGAGATAGGTAGACATTGTGGTATAGATTTCAGGAAACCCTACAAAAAGGATTACAATAGCAATAATCAGCCACATATGGTTCGCTTCCCAGACAGGAGCGATAGATTCATACATGATCTCCTGGGTTTTATGACGGGATTTTTTATTGGTGAAAAGCTCCACGATACCTGCTCCAAAGTCAGCGCCTCCCAGAATAATATAAAGACAGATGGAAAGCCAGAGAAAGCCTATAACAATGTAAATCATGATTTTTTGTTTTTATCGTTAAACTGAGCGTCGGTAGGGTCGTAAAGTTTGGGAACCATTTGAATCTGTCTCTTTAAAAGGAAAACCAGGATCAATGATAATGAGATGAAAATAGCCGTAAAAAAGTAGAATGAATACTGTATTCCCGGCATGGGAGTCACGGCATCTATTGTTCTCATAATTCCGTAGATAATCCATGGTTGTCTCCCCACTTCAGTAACTGTCCATCCGGCTTCCAGTGCAATATACCCAAAAGGAGTTGCTATCAAGAATGTTTTTAATAACCATTTTTTAGTAAGCCATTCTTTTTTGAAAAAGAAAGCATATAAGTAAACCACGCCAATAAATATCATCACCATTCCAAAGAAGATCATTATCTGAAAAGCATAATGGGTAACGGCAATAGGAGGCCATTCATCTTTTGGAAAGTCCTTGAGTCCCTTTACTTCAGCATTAAAATCATTGCTCACTAAAAAGCTTAATACTTTTGGAATTTTAATGGCATATTTGATCTCCTCTTTTTCCTCATCAGGAATTCCGCCAATCACAAATGCAGCCCCTTTTTCCGTCTCGAAATGAGCCTCCATTGCGGCAAGCTTAATAGGTTGTCTTTCTGCTACTGATTTGGCAGCAATATCACCGCTTAAAGGGGCTCCAAATGCTCCGATAAGGGCAAATCCAACGGCAATTCTAAAAGCTTTGGTATGAAATTCAACATTTCTTTTTCGCATAATCATAAAAGCATGAACTCCGGCCACTGCAAATCCGGTCGCACAGAAGGCTGCCACAGTCATATGAAGAGCCTGAGGAAACCATGCATCATTGAGCATTGCTTTTATAGGGTCTATATTAAGGTATTGTCCATTGATATAATCAAATCCGGTAGGTGAGTTCATCCAGGAATTGGCAGCCACCACCAGAATTCCTGATGCCAGGCCGCTTACTCCAACCAGGAAGCCGCAAAACCAGTGGAACCATTTATTAAATTTTTCCCATCCATATAAAAAGAATCCGATAGCAATTGCCTCAATGAAAAAGGCTGTCCCTTCTAAGGAAAACGGCATCCCGAATATAGGACCGGCATGTTTCATAAAACCGGGCCATAGCAGTCCCAATTCAAATGAAAGCATTGTTCCGGAAACAGCACCTGTTGCAAATAGAATGGCTACCCCTTTGCTCCAGGCTTTTGTAAGTCCTTTATATACTTCGTTGTTGGTTTTTAAGTATTTCCAATGGGCAAAAGCCATTAGAAAAGGCATCACCATTCCCACACAGGAGAATATGATATGGAAGCCCAGAGAAAGCGCCATCTGGGCGCGGGCAGCTATAAAATCATCCATAATATCAACTTTTCAGTAAATAAATTTACGCATAAATTATTGATGTTGGGTATGATTTAAAACAGTTGTTATTTCAGCAATACATTTTAATTTTGAATCTTTTATTGGTTACCTACTCCTTATGTTTTCCTAAACAAAAGCTCTACATTTTTTTCACTTTTATACCCCGAAAAAAAATATCATCTTTGCAGGAATTTTGATTAAATTAACAACCATGAAATTTTTAAATAAGGGCGTTTTTATTATTTTTTTTCTATTTTACTCGTATTCTTTTACTCAGTATAGAAACGGATTGAAGGGAATTTATATGCCCCAGGGAGAACAAGTCAATCTTCCGGCAGAATATAACTTTTTTATAGACGAAGGACGCAGAATCGCGGGTGAGGTATTTTACCAGAATCTTCAACGTTCCAGTGGAAGAGACAGTAGTTTTAATTCATTGGAACTTATTTTTTTTGAAAACAGAAAATATGATTTTCTGAATACTGGATTTGTGCTGGTTCCACAAATGAACAGCAAGCTGATGGGAAAGAATATTTCCACGGTTACGGTCCGAAATAACAATACATGGAAAATGGCTTTTGGAACAGTAGACTTTGCTACTTACAATCCCCGAAATAATGTTACCAATTTCCTGTACATGGTTATTTGTCGGAACATGACGAATGAACAGGTTCTTGCTCATTTTTTTAATAGGATGGATACTCCAGCAAACAGTAAGATTTCAAAATATGTTCAGTTGATCAGGGATATTAACAAGGCGAACAAAATTAATGTAGGAGAAAAGATTGATGAATTTGCACCTGGGCTGTTAACCAGATTATGTAAAGATATTAATGCCCAGACTTTGGGTGACGAATGTACATTGGCTCTTTATAAAGCTTATATTGAAGATAAGGATGAAAATGTAACAAGACAGAATATTGACCGTTTCTTTAGATCATTGGGTAACCTATCTCTGCAGAATATGACCAATGATTATGTTCTTCCAAGAGGAGATCTGAATATGATGAATAAAGACATAAAACTGGTATTGCCTAATGAATTTTTTTATGCAAAAAAGAAGAACGACCAATCTGATGTTTCTTTTTTTATCGAAAAAATTGAACAGAACTTAACTTATGATTTTGATGGGAAAACCTATGTTCTTATATTTAAAGTAACGCCCCATATTGACAGCATGTCTTCAGACTTTAATTTTTTAGGAGAATATTATAATACGCTTAAAGGAAAACAGCAAGTTGAAAATATCGAGGTGAAAAAAAATGAAATTAATTATTTTGAATTTTTTCTATATCCGGATAGGATGGAAGTACAGGTAAATCTTACCAAGAAAGAAAATAGATTCAGCTATGGTTATAAATTGAAAAATATATTTAAAATTAAAAAGAATAATCCATAGATCTATAGATATGAGTTAAAAAGAAAAACGAGCAGAAAAAGTCTGCTCGTTTTTCTTTTTAACTCTACATTTTTTTGACACTTTTTAACTTTCATACCTCGAAAAAAATCACGATATTTGTAAGTCTTTGCATATAGCAAGATTTTTAATATTTAATATGAGTCAGAAACAATATACAGCTAGTAGTATTCAGGCATTGGAAGGAATGGAGCATGTTCGTATGCGTCCTTCAATGTACATTGGTGATGTTGGGACAAGAGGTCTCCATCATTTGGTTTATGAAGTAGTCGATAACTCTATTGACGAAGCGTTGGCAGGATACTGTGATACGATTTTCGTAAGCATTAAAGAAGGAAACGGAGTTGAAGTAAGCGATAATGGTAGAGGGATTCCGGTTGATTTTCACGAAAAAGAACAAAAATCAGCCCTTGAGGTTGTAATGACCAAAATAGGAGCCGGAGGTAAGTTTGATAAAGATTCTTATAAGGTTTCAGGAGGTCTTCACGGAGTGGGGGTTTCGTGCGTGAATGCACTTTCCAACGAAATGATCACTACAGTTTACAGAGACGGTAATGTATACCAGCAAGTGTATTCCAGAGGGAAAGCACAGACTGGAGTTGAAGAAATTGGCCATAGTGAAAAAAGAGGAACGAAACAGTTTTTCCAGCCGGATGATAGTATTTTTACAGAGTTAGTCTATAACTATGATACTTTAGCAAACCGTCTGAGAGAACTTTCATACCTTAATAAAGGAATTACAATTACCCTTACTGACGAAAGAGAAACTTTAGAAGACGGTTCTTTCAGAACAGAAATTTTCCACTCTGAAGGAGGATTAAAAGAATTTGTTGGGTATATTGATGGAAGCCGTGAATCTATTATGGAGCACGTTATTTTCATGGAAGGAGAGAGAGATGATATCCCGGTGGAAGTAGCAATGCGTTACAACACTTCTTTCAACGAGAACCTTCACTCTTATGTAAATAATATCAATACTCATGAAGGAGGAACTCACCTGGCAGGTTTCAGACGTGCTTTGACGAGAACCCTTAAGAAATATGCTGATGATTTAGGTATTCCACAGAAAGAAAAAGTAGAAATTACAGGAGATGACTTCCGTGAAGGATTAACCGCTGTAATTTCTGTAAAGGTAATGGAACCTCAGTTTGAAGGACAGACAAAAACGAAATTAGGTAACTCTGAAGTTTCCGGAGCTGTAGATAAAATTGTTGGGGAAATGCTGACTAACTTCCTGGAAGAGAATCCTAGTGAAGCAAAGTTAATCGTTCAGAAAGTAGTTTTAGCAGCAAAAGCTAGACAGGCCGCTAAAAAAGCCCGTGAAATGGTTCAGAGAAAATCTCCAATGGGAGGTTCTGGTCTTCCTGGGAAATTATCTGACTGTTCATCTAAAGATCCGGCAGAATCTGAACTATTCCTTGTAGAGGGAGATTCCGCAGGAGGTACTGCAAAGCAGGGACGTGACAGACACTTTCAGGCGATTCTTCCATTAAGAGGTAAAATTTTGAATGTTGAGAAGTCTATGCTTCACAAAGTATATGACAACGAAGAGATCAGAAATATCTATACCGCACTTGGAGTTTCTGTAGGAACAGAAGAAGACAGTAAAGCATTGAATATGGTTAAGCTAAGATACCATAAAGTTGTGATCATGACCGATGCTGATATTGACGGATCTCACATTTCCACACTGATTCTTACTTTCTTCTTCAGATATATGAAGGAACTTATTGAGAATGGATATATTTATATCGCTCAACCTCCTTTATATTTACTAAAGAGAGGTAACAAAAAAGTGTATGCCTATAATGAAAAAGAACGTGAAGAATTTACTCTGGAAATGTCTCCGGATGGGAAAGGTGTAGAAGTACAACGTTACAAAGGTCTTGGAGAAATGAACCCTGAGCAGCTTTGGGAAACAACCCTGAACCCTGAACATAGAATCTTGAAACAAGTGACTATTGATAATGCAGTGGAAGCAGACAGTGTTTTCTCAATGTTGATGGGAGATGAGGTTCCACCAAGAAGAGAGTTTATCGAAAAAAATGCGAAATATGCAAAAATTGATGCATAATCGTTTTTAAAAAATAGTAAAAAAGCTTCTAATTATTTAGAAGCTTTTTTTATATTTGGATAAACTAAAATTAATAATATGTTAACTCTTTTACAAACAGCTTCTTATGAAGGAGCAGATGCAGTTTCCGGCGCAGCAGCTGCAGGATTAGGAATTGGAACAATGTTTATGGGATTGGTATTCTATATATTCTATGGATACTGTATGTATAAAATTTTCAAAAAAGCTGGGAGGGAAGATGCCTGGGCAGCTTTTATTCCAATCTATAATACAATAGTATTGCTGGATATTGTAAAGAAGCCTCTATGGTGGATTATTTTATTCTGCATCCCTTTGGTTAATATTTATGCATGTTGGGTAGTCTATGACAGGCTTGCTAAAGGTTTTGCAAAAGAAACTCCTTTGTACACCATCCTTATACTTTTCTTTGGATTTATTTTTATTCCTGTACTTGGACTGGGGAGTGATCCTTATGACAGTAAGAGAATTCCAAATGATTAAAAAAATAGAAATGATAAAAAAAGACCTCAGAGATGAGGTCTTTTTTTATGCGTAAATACTGTTTTTGATAACGTATACGCTTGTTTAATAGTGTTTTGTGATATTGTTTTATATTATTTTAACAACTATTAAGATTTTCTTATGTTTGCATAATTTTAATAACCATGATGAAAATACCATTTCCAGAAGCTCTTTCTGCTTCAATTTACTTTACACCACCATATTCAATGGTTGTTATTATTCGTAACTTAAAAATAGCAAACTGAATTTTAACAATTTATTATTTCGTAAAAAATAACAATCAAGATGAAAATTTTAATTTTAGGGGCTCTTTCAACAGCCTCGATATATTTCGCACAGATCTATCCGGCTTCTTCAATTCCTGAAAATTTAAAGAAAAATGCTGATGTTGTCATCAGAAAAAACTTTACAACTGTTCAGATTAATAAAATTGATGAGATCAGATATCAGTATAACAGAATAATGACGGTTATCAATAAAGATGGAGATTCAAAAGCAGCAATATATATACCTTATCAAAAAGGGAATAATATTTCAAATGTAAAAGTAACAATATACGATGAAGCAGGGAAAAAAGTGAAGAGCTTTTCAAAGTCTGATTTTAGTGATTTTGCCAATAATCCTCAGGGAATATTTTATTCTGATAATAGGGTCTTAGCATTACCCTATACTTCAGCATATTATCCCTATACAGTAGATTTTTCATATGAGCTTACGGATGAAAATACTGTTTTTATTCCAGATTTTATACCTTTTTCATCTAATAATGTTTCTTTGGAAGAAAGTCAGTTGAAAATAACTAATAAATCAGGAATTGAGCTTAAAACTAAAAGCTATCCTTCAAAATATAATTATGCTTCAGTGATAGAAAGTGATAACGGAGCTGAGAAGACATATACTTTTAAAAATGTTCCGGCCATTGATGATGCACTGATGGTACCCGAGCCTGTAAAGATATTGCCTAAGATGGGCTTTTCTCTGGTACAGTTCAATCTGGCAGGAAAAAAAGGTACTTTAAATAACTGGAAAGATTTCGGGGTTTGGTATTACAATAATCTGGTAGAGCCGGTTGCTGTTTCTACACCTGCCATTAAATCTGAAATTGCTGCTTTGAAATTAGAGGGATCAACAGAAGATAAGGTGAAAAAGCTTTATCAGTATATGCAGTCTAAAACCCGTTATATATTTGTAGGGCTGGGGATAGGCGGCTGGCTTCCTATGTTGCCGGATGAAGTGAATAAAAAAGGATATGGTGACTGCAAAGGACTTACCAATTACATGAAAACACTTTTGAATGAGGCAGGTATTCCATCTAATTATTGCATTATCAACTCCAGTTCATCACAGGTCTCTTTTGATCCTGATTTTCCTTCGATGGGAGGGAATCACGCTATTCTGATGATCCCTACAGAAAAAGGAAACATCTGGCTTGAAAATACCTCTCAACAGATTGCTTTTAACCATCTGAGCTACAGTACAACCGATAGAAATGTGCTTGCTGTAACATCTAAAGGGATCGAGATTATTAATACACCAGCCTATAAGGCTGAAGAAAATAGGGAAAAGCAGGTGTTAAAGATAAACCTTAGTGAAGATAACAGTATCACAGGAGAGGGGAGCTTTTTTTATACAGGAAGTCAGTATGATTATAATTTAGGATTTGTAAATCTTAACCCTAAAGAGAAAAACGATGCCCTGAAAAGCAGGCTGAGTATCCTAAACTTTGAAAAAGTTGAAATGAAAAACTTTGTCAACGACAGAGATAAAGCAGTTATCACCTATGATATCGACTTTAAAACCAATAATTTTTCTAAAAAAGCAGGAAACAGTCTTCTGTTCAGAGCTGTTCCTATTTTTTCAGATAATGTATATAAAACTGATGAAAACCGTGAGCTTCCTTTTGAAGTAAGACAGTCTTTTGAAGATGATTATGACATCGCCTTTACTCTCCCTAAAGGATACCGAATAGATGAAACTCCTGCAGATTCCAATCTGACTTCTGAATTTGGATATTATAAAATAAGTTTTGTAAAAAGTGATGATCAGGTAAAAGTGATAAGAAAAATACAGATCAATAAAGGAATTTATTCAAAAGAAAAATACAATGATTATGTGAGTTTCAGAAAGAAGATCATGAATATGGACAACTCAAAAATCTTAATTACAAAAATATGAATATGAAAAAAATAATAGTATTAGTCTTATGTTCTGCAAATGCAATACTTATTAATGCACAAAAATACCAGTTTCTAAACCCTCCAAAATTTAACGATGCAGATTTATCTAAAGTAAAATCACTTCTGGATGAAAATGCACCTGCAGAAATTCTGTATAAATCCATGTATTTTATGGTGGATACTTCTACAGGGAACCTGAGCAAAAAATATTTTTACAGAGTAAAGATTTATGATAAAGATAAGGCAGAAGAATGGTTGAATCTTGAAATTCCTCTTTATAGCTCAAACGGCAGCAGGGAAACCTTAGGGAAATTCAAAGCTTTTACCTATAATCTGGAAAACGGAAATGTTGTTCCTGTGAAAGTGGAAAAAAGTTCGCAGTATAAAAGTAAAGAGAGCAAATATGTTACAGTGACTAAATTTGCTTTTCCCAGTGTGAAAAACGGTTCGATTCTGGAATATCAGTATGAAATAACATCTCCATTTTTATTCGCTATTCCGGAAATGTTGATAGAGTCTGATACCCCTTCCCTGATTACAGAATACGTTTTGGACGCTCCCCTTAATATTGCATATAATATAAATTACACAGGAAGTATAGCTCCAAAATACAGGGAAGTCGAAGAAAGGAACTTATATGGTACCCAGTGCAAAACGTTTAGATTTGGCTATGAAAATCTTAAAGGATTTAAAACTGAAAAGTGGGTGAGGAATGATAATAATTTCCGTACAAAAATCAGTGCTGAACTGAACTCAACCAATTTTAGAGAGCTTAAGCTATATTCATCTTCATGGGATCAGATCAGCAAAAGACTCTATGAAAATGAAGAGTTTGGAGGAGAACTTAAAAAAACGAAACTAGCCAAAGAAAATATCCCTGCAGGAGTGTTGGATATGAAAACGGAGCTTGAAAAAGCCAATGCTATTTTTTCATTTGTTCAAAAGACATTTAAGTGGAATAAAGACAGAGGAATTTATACAGAAGACGGTATAAAAAAAATGCTGGAAACCAAAGTAGGAAATGCCGCGGAAATTAACCTATTCCTCGTAATGATGCTTCGCGAAGCAGGGATAAATGCCAATCCGCTTATTATATCTACAGTGAACAACGGGTTGATCAATCTGATATCACCTAATGTTTCTAATATGAATTTTGTGTTGGCAGCTTTAGAAATTGAAGGAAAACAGCATATCTATGATGCAACAGTTAAGCAATCTTCTTTGGATGAAGTTCCATTGAGAAACTGGAATCAGTATGGGGTGCTGGTGACGAAAAATAAAGCAATGCCAATTGAAATGGCCAATATTAAAGTAAGTAATACTTTCCTTACTGCTGAAGCTAAAATCAATGAAGACGGAAGTGTTTCGGGAACATATTCAGATCGTGATACCGGCGCTTTTGCAATGTATGCTAAAGATAGTTACGATGATAATCCTGAAAAGTATAAGAAAGTGTACAAGGATAATTTCGCCATAGATTTTACAGAAATTGATTCAAAAGTTTTGGAAAATGGAGCATTTGAAAGTAAAATGAAATTTTCTTCAACGAATTTGATTGATCATGTAGGTAAAAAAATGATCATCAATCCTATGTTGTTTTTAAATAAAAACTCCAATGAATTTGATCAGACGGAAGCAAGGAAATTTCCTATCGATTTTGGAGCGCCAACCACCAAAGTCAAAAAGGTTATTCTTGAAATTCCAGAAGGATATACCATTGAAGAAATGCCAAAAGAAAAAAAGATAGTAACACAAGACAAAGAGATAGAATATACTTATTACGTTGAGAAGAAAGAAAATAAACTGGAAGTCACTTCTACTATGAAAGTGGCAAGTGCAGATTATCCAAAAGAATATTACTCAGCATTTAAACAAATCTGGGGCGTTGCTTCAAAATTCGAAAACCAGGTTATCAGTTTAATCAAAAAATAATTGATCTGCTAAAAGGATTACCCTTAAAAATATTTTTATAAAACCATTCATCTTTTGAATGGTTTTTGTATTAATATAGAAAATGAGAATTATGAAAAATACTATTGCTGTCTTAGTATTGTCTTCATTCTTAGCTTTTACAGCCTGTAAAAAAGGAGAAGCGAAAGGGGAGAAAATAGAAAAAGCAGAACAGAGGCCGTCAGAAAACTTTGTGGTAGATTCCGTAAATGTGAATGAATCCGTTAAAATTACAGACTCATTAAAACTTTCTTATACATCAAAACTATTGGTTCTTCCATCTTTAAAAGACAAAAAGTTATTAGACAGTATTTATTTCCAGAATGAAAAGATTAAAGATTTTTCCAAAAGTGGACTTCAAAGCTATCTGGAAAATGAGAAAAACAGCTATTTCAAATCTATGAAAGAGGATAATAAAGACTGGTACTCAGATATTACCTCTGCTCAGGAGTGGTATTCGAGTTCTTACATGAATCTGATATCCAATACTAACGGATATATGCATATTCGATACACAGGAAGCAGCTACGAAGGAGGCGCACATGATAATTATGGATTTTCAGAAAGGGTTTTTGACCTTAAAAACAGTAAAAAACTTGAACTCAAGGATATTACTTCAATGCCTAAAAATAAAATTGAAGCTATTCTGATGAAGAATATCAATAAGATTAACAGTGGCACAACGGATGGTGACGGAGAAGTGAAGAATTCTGAAATGCTTTTGGTAGATAAAATCCCCGCTTCTGATAATTTTTATTTTGATGAAAAGAATCTCTATTTTCATTACAGCCCCTACGAAATTGCAGCTTTTGCCGCAGGAGATATTACAATTCCGGTTTCATGGGAGGAATTAAATGGGACATTAAATGCCGAATTTAAAGAAAGAATGAAAATTAAGTAAATTAATGCTTCCAGTTCAGGAAGCATTTTCTATTTTTGCGGTGATGAACAAAGTAGCTTTTATTATCAATCCTTTTTCCGCCAAAAAAAACTATCAGCCGTTTTTGAACGAGCTTATATCTAAGGTTGGAGATCCCCTGTATTATGTCTCAGAATCTATTTTGGGAACAGATGAATTTATTCAGACTCACTTTGAGAATGTAGATATTTTTGTAGCTATAGGTGGAGATGGTACAATCTCTACTGTGGCCAAGAATCTGATTAATACAGAAAAAATTCTGGCTATTTTTCCGGCAGGTTCAGGAAATGGATTTTCTAACGAAACCCGTTTCAGTAAAAATCTTGATGAGCTTTTAGAAAAGATAAAAGCAAAGAAATCCAGAAAGATTGATACATTTACTGTCAATGACAGGCTTTCTATTAATGTATCAGGAACAGGGTTTGATGGTAAGGTAGTTAAGGAATTTGAAAAAACAACCCGTGGATTCAAAAATTATATTAAAGTTTCCCTGAAAACCTTTTTCAATTATAAACCGATCAAGGTGAAGTTCTTTGATGAAAAATATGAACAGTATAACGGGAGATACCTTATGCTGAATATTGCCAATACCCGCCAGTTTGGTAACAATGCCTATATTGCTCCGAAAGCGAGTAAAAGTGACGGTCTTGTAGATATGGTTCTGGTAAAAAAATTCCCTTTAACCTATTCCGCACTTTTCGCTTTCAGAATGTTTACCAAAAGATTGAAAGACGATGAATATGTAACCTATCTTCCGGTTTCCGAGATTTCATTTAAAGTAAATACCAAAAACTGGCATCTTGATGGTGAATTTAATAAAATAGAATCACCTATTCATGTAAAAGTACAGCCTTCAAGTTTGAATATCCTGATTTAAATTGGATAGGTTCTAATCCCAGCTATTACCTATTTAATTTCTTCTCCATTTCTTCCGGATGGTTCAAACAGTAATGAAGCTGGTCTTTGTCAAGCTGTTTTTCCCAATTTGCAACGACTATTGTAGCTACAGAATTGCCTATTACGTTGGTTAAGGCTCTGCATTCGCTCATAAATTTGTCAATTCCGAGAATAAGCGTCATTCCGGCAATAGGAATTTCAGGAACTACGGCCAGAGTTGCTGCCAGAGTTACGAATCCAGCACCTGTAACCCCTGCTGCGCCTTTTGAGCTTAGCATAGCCACTAAAAGAAGCATCAGCTGTTTTTCAATTGGCAGATGAATGTTTAATGCCTGTGCTATGAATAGAGAGGCGAGGGTCATATAGATATTGGTGCCGTCAAGATTAAAAGAATATCCCGTGGGAACCACCAGTCCCACTATTGCACGTGAGCAACCTGCTTTTTCAAGCTTTTCCATAATTCCCGGAAGGGCAGACTCCGAAGAGCTGGTCCCTAATACCAGAAGAAGCTCTTCTTTAAGGTAGAAAAGAAGCTTGAAAATATTGAATCCATTGTACAGCGCAACTGCTCCTAATACCAAAACTACAAAAAGAATAGAGGTAATATAAAAGGTAGCCACCAGGAATATAAGATTTAGGACAGAATGAAGGCCATACTTTCCAATAGTAAATGCCATGGCTCCAAAAGCCCCTATGGGAGCAAGCTTCATCAGTATATGAACAATTTTAAATACAGGAGTTGATAAATCCTGTAGAAAATCAGTCACTTTCTGACTTTTTTCTTTCGTCAGAACCAGTGCAACGCCCATTAAAATAGCTACAAGAAGAACCTGAAGAATATTATCACCTACCAAAGGACTGAATAAAGTGTCCGGAATAATATTCATAATAAACCCTGTAAGTGTTGACTCATGGGCTCTTGCCTGATACTGTGATACATCCCCTGTAAGGGTAGAAGGGTCAATATTTAAACCATGACCGGGCTGTAAAATATTTCCGACAAATAAACCAATGATCAGTGCAAGAGTGGAGAATGTGAAAAAGTAAATCATTGCCTTTACAGCAATTCTTCCCACTTTTTTCAGATCGGTCATGTGCGCAATACCCAAAGTAAGGGTAATGAAAATAACCGGAGCAATGATCATCTTTACCAATTTAATGAAGCCATCTCCCAACGGTTTCATTTTTTCTCCCAGTTCAGGATAGAATTTTCCTAAAAGAATTCCTGCAATAATAGCAATGATTACCTGAAAATAAAGCTGCTGATAAAACTTTTTTGCTTTCAATAGATGCGGTTTTTTGAGAAGGCGAAATTATGAATTTTTTATAAAAATATGACAAAAGTCATGAGTTTTAATATAAGCTTAAGCAATTGTATCAGGTGATGAGAATCTAATGTTTGATTTCCAGATACTAAGAAGGGCCGGATTTTAAAATCCGGCCCCTGATATATTCTATTTTGAATCATTTTTATTACTCTACAGCCACTGAGTCGTCTCCACGGCCATCTGCTACCGCATGAATATTTCCATTTTCATCAAGCACGATCATTTCTGTTTTTCCGATTTGCTTGGTCTTTTCAATGATATAATTTTTGTTTTTCAGCTCAGCAATAGTGCTTTCGGGAAAATTATTTTCTACAGTGATTGTTTCCGGAAGCCATTGATGATGGAACTTGGGTGTATTCACTGAAAGATTGGCATTTAATTTAAAATCTACAACATTGACAACAGACTGATATACTGAAGTCGGAATTGTAGTTCCTCCAGGTGTTCCCACTACCATATAAGGTTTTCCGTTCTTAAGAAGTATGGTAGGAGTCATAGACGAAAGCATTCTTTTATTAGGCTGAATTGAATTGGCTTCTCCGCCTACCGCTCCAAACATATTGGGAACTCCTGGTTTGATTGAGAAATCATCCATTTCATTATTTAGAAAAAAGCCTGCTCCTGAAACCAATACTTTACTTCCGTAATAGCCGTTAAGAGTTGTGGTCACAGATGCTGCATTTCCGTCTTTGTCAAGTACAGAAATATGCGTAGTTTGCATTGACTCTTTTGGTTGTGTAATTATTTTTCCTACCTCTGAGCTTGGTGTTGCTTTGTCAAAACTGAAGCTTTTCCATCTTTTTTTCAGATATTCATCAGAAATAAGATAAGAAGTTTTGTCCTGAATAAAATCCGGATCTCCCATATATTCTGCCCTGTCTGCAAAAGCTCTTCTTTCAGCTTCAACCATGATCTGAACTGCTTTTGTAGAATTTTGCTGATATTTTTCAAGGTTTTCAAAGCTCGCCATCCTAAGCATTTGAGCCAATAGAAGACCGCCGCTGGAAGGTAAAGGCATAGAAACAACATTGTTTCCTTTGTAATCAAACTCTAATGCTTTTCTCTCAGCTACTTTATAATTTTTAAGATCTTCCAGAGTGATAATACCATTACCTCTTTTCATTTCTGCAACCAAAAGTTCTGCTGTTTTTCCCTCATAGAATCCTTTTGCCCCTAGTTTTTGAATGAGTTTCAGCGTTTCAGCCAGCTCTTTTTGAACTAACAGGTCTCCTGCTTTCCATGGAGTATCCTTTACAAATAGGATTGAAGATTTATTATTCTTCTGGAACTTTTCTTTCTGGCTGTTCAGCATATCTGCTTCTTTTCCTGTAATGGTGAACCCTTGCTCTGCAAGATCAATAGCAGGCTGGATAATTTTATCCATCGGAAGTTTACAGTACTTTAATGTGGCAAAGAAACCAGCCACACTTCCCGGAATCCCTACTGCAAGCCTTCCGTTTTGAGACAGATCCGTATCCGCTTTTCCTTTTTTATCAAGGTACATATCTCTGGAAGCTTTTTTAGGAGCTGTTTCCCTGTAATCCAAAGTGAATTTTTCACCATTATTTTTCACGCCTACCAAAAATCCACCTCCTCCAATGTTTCCGGCTTGCGGATACACAACGGCCAATGCATATTGTGTGGCAGTGACTGCATCATAAGCATTTCCTCCCATTTTTAAGATTTTTGCTCCTGCTTCACTGGCCAGAGGATGTGCTGATACCACCACGCCCTTGTTTTTTACCTGTACTTCTTTGACAATACTGATGTCTGTAAACTGTGCCCAGCTTAATTGACTGGACAATAGTACCGAAACAATTAAAAACTTCTTCATATGATTTTCTTTATAACAAAAATAGAGAATTTTTGTCTAGATGATTGTTGATGATGGCGGAATAATTTCAGGTAACTGCTAAATAGCTAAAAGCACAAATCGCACGATTTGTTTTGGGAACCGAATAGTAAGGTAATTGGAGATTATTTGGAGCTTTGATTTTTAGTACACTGTTTTTTCACTGATATATTTTACAAAAAAGGTATGAGAAAGTGTGATTTGACTGGAAATTTGAAATGAAAAACCTCAAATTCATGATGATTTTTCGCTCTAAACTTCGGTATATTTTTAAATACACCTTTTTTATAATGGTTGACTTGTTTTTTTTACTTTTGTACAATTCTAAAAAAAATCTGAAAAATGGAATCCTATACGGAAAGAATACTGATTACAGGTGCCTTGGGACAAATCGGCACAGAGCTTACGAACAGACTTGTTGAAATTCACGGAGCAGACAACGTTGTTGCTTCAGGATTGGACAGATGGCAGGAAGGAATTACTTCTGCAGGACACTATGAAAGAATGGACGTTACTAATACGCAGCTTGTGAGACAGGTGGTTAAAGATTATGATATCACGACAGTGTATCACTTAGCTTCACTTTTGTCAGGAACTTCAGAAAAGCAGCCTATTTTCGCGTGGAAATTAAATCTTGAACCTCTGCTTCATTTTTGTGAAATGGCAAAAGAAGGGCTTCTTAAAAAGATTTTCTGGCCAAGTTCAATCGCTGTGTTTGGAAAAGGAATTCCAAAGCATGATGTAGGGCAGGAGGTAGTACTGAACCCGACAACTGTTTATGGGATTTCTAAAATGGCAGGAGAAAAATGGTGTGAGTACTATTTTGATAAATATGGAGTGGATGTAAGGAGTATCAGGTATCCGGGATTGATCTCATGGAAGACTCCGGCAGGTGGCGGAACAACCGACTACGCTGTTGAGATTTTCTATAAAGCAATAGAGGAGGGGAAATATACAAGTTTCATTTCTGAGAATACAGGAATGCCAATGTTGTATATGGATGATGCAATTAATGCAACATTAAAATTAATGGAAGCTCCAAAAGAAAGTCTGACTGTTCGTTCATCTTATAATCTTGGAGGAATGTCATTTACTCCAAAAGAACTGGCTGAAGAAATCAAGAAAGAAATTCCTGATTTTTCGATCGATTACAATCCTGATTTCAGACAGTCCATTGCAGATTCATGGCCGGCTTCAATTGATGATTCAGTAGCGAAAAAAGACTGGGGACTGACCTATGATTTCGGAATTTCTGAAATGACAAAAGATATGATCAAGAATCTTAAAGTAAAATTAACTAAGAATTAATTATATAAAGTTATTGTTTAATTAATAGATGTTTTAACATCTGATTTTTAATATTTTATAAATTTTATCTAAAATTTAATTTAAATGGTATTATTGACTTTTAACATTACGAATATGGAAGCTGAAGCAAAAAACGGGCTTCAGATTTCGGATGAAGAAAGGTTAAAGATTATAGAAAATAATACCAAAGCAATTCTTAGGATTTTAGATATTCATGATATAAAATCAAGTTTTTTTGTGGAGGTTTCTCTCACTGGAAAACTACAGAATCTTATAAAAGCAATTTCATCCAAAGGGCATGAAATTGCTTTTTATAATAAAGATTCAAGTCCGGAAGAAATAGAAAATGCCAAGAAGAATATTCAGGAACTTCTGGAAAAACAGATCAGAGGAATTCGTCAGAAAGAGGTAAAGGTTTCTCAGGAAATCCTGAAGATGATGGAGTTCAATTATGTTTCCAATATCGATAATGCCAATATTCTTTTTCCTCTCAAACGTCTGAAAAGAGATACTGAAATTACAGAAGAGGATGGGTTGAGTATTGTGCCGGAAAGTATCTCTCCATACAGCCAGCTGCCATACAATGATTTTGTATTTCAGATCCTGCCGATGAAGTATTACCAGAATATGGTTCTGGAAACATTGCAGAATGAAGAATTTGTTTTGATCTATTTAAACTCCTGGCAGTTTACCGATTTTAAGAAATACCGCTTTGAGATCCCTTTTTACAGAAGTTTATTTTCGGGCAAAAAAATGGAGGACAAATTAGATGCCCTCCTTACTTTTCTTAATGACAGGGAAATGGCTACTTCCCGTATGAAAGATTATATATTTTGAGTTGAAAATGAAAAATGGGAAGTTGAAAATTTACAAAACTTCTCTCCAATTCTAAATTTAAAATAGAGAAAAGTAACTGTAAATATCATCAGTAAACTAAACCACCAGAAACTAAATTTCCAACAGCAAATAACCGATAACTATTAATTTTCAATTTTCCACTTTCAACTAAAACCTAGCTCAGTTCAAAAAGAGTGATCTCTGGCAATACACCCACTCTCCCCGGATATCCCAATACTCCAAATCCTCTGTTTACATAAAGCATTTTCCCCTCACTCTCATATAGATCTGCCCATTTCGGGTAGCGGTACTGTACAGGTGACCATTTGATATTTTTAAGATCTAAACCAAATTGCATACCGTGAGTATGTCCCGAAAGGGTTAGATGAATATTCCCAGGGTGTTTTTTTACCACATAATCAAAATGGGTAGGGTCATGGCTCATTAATATTTTTGTTGCTGATTCCGGTACGTTTTTTAACGCGTCGTCAATTTTACCAAATTGAGGAAACGGTTTTAATCCCCAGTTTTCAACTCCCAAAATATATAGCTTCTCACCATCTTTTTCAATGACTCTGTGTTCATTTCTCAGCATATCAAAACCAGCCTGTTTTTCATAATCAATCAGTGTGTCAAGATTTTCTTTTTTAGCCTGAGGAGATTCCCAGGTTACATAATCACCGTAATCATGGTTTCCTAATACAGCAAGTTTACCGTCTTTAGCCTGTATTTTTGAAAATAAAGGAATGAAAGGTTTAAATTCATCTGCAACATTGTTCACCATGTCTCCCGTGAACAGAACCAGATCAGGTTTTTGCTCGTTGATCAGGTCGATCGCATGCTGCAATTTACCTGGATCTGAGAAGCTTCCGCTGTGAACATCCGAAATCTGTATAATTTTATACCCTTTAAAACTTTTCGGAAGATTGGCAAGCTTCACTTTTACCCTTCTCACTTTGTGACGGTATTTTCCGAAGGTAATTCCGTCTATGAATAAAGCAGAAAGAACTCCGCTCATTCCCAATCCTATCAGGCTTAAGAATTTTCTCCTTTCCGGAAAGAAGTTTTCAGTAGGTTTTGCAAAGCCGATCAGATATCCTCCGGCACGGATAATATCATCAATCAGTAAAAATAAGACTACAAAAATTTTAGGAAGAATAAAAACCAAAAATAATGAAATCATAATCTGTGCCCTTGCTGTACTCCTGTCAGATTTTTGATAATGAGCGATTTCGTAAGCAAAGATCCCATATACTGCTAACGATATAACCCAGTATCCGACCCTAATCCAGAAGTTATCCGTAAGTGTTTTTATGGCTTGATAAATATACACTTCCAAAAACAGGAAGATTCCGGCGATAATTAAAAAGTTTTTTTGCATGTTCTGGTTAAAAAAAGCACAAAGAATAACTTCCCTGTGCTTTTATATTTTTTTGTTTATTAAATATTTTTTAAGGAAATCTGTAAACGATAGCATTGATGTTCATTCCGGCACCTACCGAAGTCATCACAATGTTACCTTTTTCTTTAAACGTTTGACCCGCCATTTTTCCTTTAATTATTAAATCATACATTGTAGGAATAGTTGCTACAGATGTATTTCCAAGATCCTGAATGGTCATTGGGGAAATAGAGTGGTCATACTCCTTTATATCGTAAAGTCTGTGAAGTCTTTCAATCATAGCATAATCCATTTTGGCGTTGGCCTGGTGAATTAAGATTTTATCTATATCTTCAATAGAAAGACCTGCATCTGTAATGGTTTCTTTGATGGCTACCGGTACGTTTTTAAGAGCGTATTCGTAGATTTTTCTTCCCAGCATTCTTACATAAAGACGTTTTTGATCTACTTCTTTATTGATTGATGGAGCATTTTCAAGATAATTCAGTTCCGGACCATTGTCGCAGATTGTGTTGTGGGCAATGATTCCAACATTCTCATCGTCAGTAGCTTTTACCACTACAGCACCGGCACCGTCAGCAAAGATCATCCTGTTTCTGTCATGTGGATCTGTTACACGGCTTAATGTTTCCCCTCCAATTACTAAAACGGTTTTAGCAACCTTTGCTTTAATTAAATTATCAGCCAAAATCATAGCTTCTACCCATCCCGGACATCCGAAAAGCATATCATACGTTACGCATTTTCTGTTTTTGATACCCAGTTTGTTCTTTACCCTTGCTGCCATTGTCGGCATAAAATCAGCGTATCCGTTTTCAGTAACTTCCCCGAAATTGCTTGCGTAAATAATATAATCTAATTCCTCACCGTCTACTTTTGCATCCTCAAGGGCAACTTTTGCGGCTTCATAACCGATTTGTGAATTGGAAAGATCTTCCTCAATGAATCTCCTGTTTTCAATTTCTGTTATTTCTACAAATTTTGCAATCGTTTCTTCCACAGGCTTTTCAATCTTTACTCCATCCTCTGTGTAGAACTCGGAATTCATGAAATAATCCCTACCAATAACTCTGTTCGGAATGTAAGATCCAGAACCAATAATGATCGTATTCGGCATTCGTTTATATGATTTTTTTAAAGTTGCAAAGTTAATAATTAATATTAATAACAAAGAATTAAAAATATTATTAAATTTGCAAAAATTGTACTTTACAATCTATGAAAAACAACTCGTCCTTGAAAGGCTTACTTATTGCAGCTGTGGCGTTTATCGTTGCCTTTGGGATCTACTTCCTTTTTTTAGCCAAGAAGAATTATTATGTCGTAGATAATCCTACCCCGAATACGTATTACTTTAAGATCAATAACGGATCTGAAGGAATTCTGTCTGCCGGGCAGTATGTGCATGTGGATTTGAATAAAGGGAAAAACTCTATTCAGGTCTTTGATCAGAATAAAAAAATGCTTTACGATTCTGCATTTGAAGTGAACAAAATTCGTGGTTTGATTAACATTACACATCAGGATTATTACATTAACGATCAGTATTATGGGTATAATCTTAAAAAAGATTCCCTGCTGATGACACTTGATAAGACTGTTATTGACGGAAAGGATTATTTCGGAGGGGCAAAACGCTTCAACAAGCTTTACACAGAAGATTTTTACTACAATGTGGATGAAGATTATGACAAACTGATCAAGAATATCCAGCAGGTAGAATCAAGATCAAAGATCTTCAGAAAGCAGGATTACCTAAATTATTATAAAGAATATTACAAGTTTTAAGTTTTGACAAAAGATATCACCAAAGTTACTCCCTACAATTCAGAGGCTACTAAGAAAAGCCAGGTAGAGGATATGTTCGACAATATTGCACCGAAGTATGACCTTCTGAACCATGTTTTATCCATGAAAATTGACGTTTTGTGGAGGAAAAAACTGGTAAGATGGATGAAAAATGATAATCCGCAGGAAGTGCTGGATGTGGCTACAGGAACGGGAGATCTGGCAATTACCATTGAAAAAGGAACCGGTTCAAAAGTAGTTGGTTTAGATTTATCACAACAAATGCTGAATGTTGGCGTTATTAAAATAAAAAAACTTAAATTAGACGGCAAAATTTCAATGCAAAAAGGGGATGCAGAAAATCTTCCTTTTGAGGACAATAGATTTGATGCTGTGTCCGTTGCATTTGGAGTGAGGAATTTTGAAAACCTTACCAAAGGTTTGGCAGAGTTAAGAAGAGTAGTTAAAGATAACAAAAGTGTTTATATACTGGAGTTTTCAAAGGTTGAGGGGTTTATGGGGCCATTTTATATGTTTTATTTCAAAAATGTATTACCTGCCATAGGCAGATTGGTTTCCAAAGATAATAGGGCGTATACATACCTTCCGGATTCTGTAAATGCTTTTCCTTTCGGGGAGAAGATGAAACAAATTCTTTTAGATACGGGATTTAAGAAAGTTGAATATAAAAAATTAAGTTTAGGTATAGCCACAATTTATAAAGCAACAAAGTAACCTATGAATAAATTTCTATTAAAAGCACTGGTTTTAACCTCAGTAAATGTTGCCATTCTTTCGAATGCGCAATTCAGAACCCGAAACAGAATGGATAAGTTGGAAGACTTTGACGAGCAAAAATTCAGTTGGGGGTTTTATTTGAACGGGAACAGACTGGACTATCGCATCGTACTGCATCCGAGATATGGGATGAACGGGAATGAAAACCTTGTCACATCCAAGGAGAGTTATAGTTTCGGTGCCGGGCTGATTGCAAAATGGAGACTGAATGACTACTTAGATGTAAGAATGGAACCAGGTTTACAGTTTGCACAAAGACAGTTGACTTTTAATACCCAATCTAATGATATCTACGCGGGTGGATCTTTAACCAATCCTCCTTTTATGCCTGTTCCGCTTCAGGATAAAGATAAAGTTAGAGAAATTAAATCTACATTGATTGATATTCCTGTGCTTTTGGAGCTTCATGGGCAAAGATGGTATAACTCAAGACCTTACATTGCCGGTGGGGTGAACTATGTGGTGAATCTTCAGTCTAACGCAACTTCTACTGATGATAACATGCAGGGAATCTTCAGATCAACAACGCATAACTTTGCTTGGTCTGCAGAAATGGGGATTCAGTTTTATTTCAACAAATTTAAATTGACCCCTGCCATCAGAGGAACATTCTTTATGAATAACGAAAAAGTGGCTGATAACGCTACCACACCTCCATATTGGGCGGCTGCAATGTCTACATTACAGACAAGAGCAGTAATGTTCGTTCTGAAATTTGAATAATAAATTTCATATTAAAAAATACAAAGGAGGTGCCTGGCGCCTCCTTTTTTGTTGGTATTTCAAAATATAGAGCGTTTTATTTTTGTTAGTGTTATTATTTTTTTATTTTTGCTTTCAGTTAGAATATACAAACCTGAAATGCTTCAAGATTTAGAAAACAATTTTTCAGAATTAGAGAGAAAGATTTCGACTCTGCAAAAGAACTATAAGAATCTTACGGAAAATTTAGCGGAACTAAGTGTTGAGCATGAAGAGTTGAAGAAGAAGTATGATGAGGAAAGACGAAGAAATCAGGTATTAGCAGAAGAACAAAAAAATATAAAACTTTATTCAGCAATATCAGGGAATCCTGAACACAATAGATTAATGAAAAACCATATCAACAGATTGGTAAAAGAGATTGATTTCTGTATTGCTCAGCTTCAAAACAGTGGACTATAATGGAGGTAAGGAGAATAACCGTAAACATTGCAGGAAGGGTATACCCGCTGAACGTACCGGCAGCAGAGGAGGAAACTTTGCGTAAAGTAGGGAAGCAGATAGAGAATATGATTAAAGATTTTGAACAAAACTTCGATGTAAGAGATAAACAGGATGCTTTGGCTATGTGTGCCCTTAAACTGGGAACCAATGCAGAAGTAGTATCTCTTAACTACGAGAAAAATATTAATTCAACCAATGAAAGATTAACGCAGATTAATCAATCATTGAATGAAATAGGGAAATAGATTTTTTTTCCCTTAAAGACCTGCCTACAATAATTCTAACACATTAAAGGTAAACTCAACGCTAAACAATTACCGAGCAAATGTCCAGTGAATGGCGTGCCGGATTCCCGGATTACAGACAGTGGAAATCAGTTCAAATCGTGTTGATTAGGAGTTTACTCTCAATCCCTGGATTATTGTGGGCTTTTTTTATTTATATGAAGACAATTAAAACTCAATATATATTATGACAACAGCCATTATAGTCGGCGTTATTTGCTTAGTTATTGGGGCAGTAATAGGGATGTTTTTCTCTAGAAGCTCTCTGAATACTAAGGCAAAATTTATCATAGATGATGCAAAGAAAAATGCCGAAAACCTTATAGAAAAAGCTAACGTACAAGCCGAATCCATAAAGAAAGAAAAGAACCTTCAGGCAAAAGAAAAATTTCTGGAGCTAAAATCACAGCATGATGCTGACATTCAGTCCCGTGAAAAGAAAATACAGGAATCTGAAAAGAGAATGCAGGAGGTTGAAAAAAGAACCAAGGACAAAGAGCATAAGCTGAATGACGAACTTAGCAAAGTAGGAAAACTTGAAAAAGATTTGGATAAACAGATTGCTGATTATTCCAAGAAAAATGAGATTTTAGAGAAAAAGCAGCATGAATTAGACACTGCTAACGCTAAAAAAGTTGAAATTCTTGAAAAAATCTCTAACTACACAGCAGACGAAGCAAAAGCAGAATTGGTAGAAACCATGAGAGCTGAAGCTAAAACAAGAGCTCAGGCACACGTTCAGAGCATCATGGAAGAAGCTCAGATGAATGCGAAGAACGAAGCAAGAAAAATCGTTATTCAAACCATTCAAAGAATCGGAACAGAGCAGGCTATTGAAAATTCAGTATCTGTATTTAACATTGAATCTGATGAAGTAAAAGGTAGAATTATCGGTAGAGAGGGTAGAAATATCCGTGCTTTAGAAGCGATCACAGGAGTGGAAATTATCGTTGATGATACTCCGGAGGCGATTCTTCTTTCGTGCTTTGACCCGGTAAGAAGAGAAATTGCAAGACTATCCCTTCACAGATTGGTTACTGACGGTAGAATTCACCCGGCAAGAATCGAAGAAGTGGTAGAAAAAACAAGAAAGCAAATAGAAGAGGAGATCATTGAAGTAGGAAAAAGAACGATCATTGATTTAGGAATCCACGGATTACACCCTGAGTTGATCAAAATCGTTGGTAGAATGAAGTACCGTTCTTCTTATGGACAGAACTTACTACAGCACTCAAGAGAAGTAGCTAATATCGCTGCAACAATGGCTGCTGAATTAGGATTAAACGTAAAGCTGGCTAAAAGAGCAGGTCTATTACACGATATCGGTAAAGTTCCTGAGCAGGAATCTGAATTACCACACGCGTTATTAGGAATGCAGTGGGCTGAGAAATATGGTGAAAACCCGGAAGTAGTTAATGCTATTGGAGCTCACCACGACGAAATTGAAATGAAATCGTTATTATCTCCGATCATTCAGGTAGCCGATGCTATCTCAGGAGCAAGACCGGGAGCAAGAAGACAGGTACTGGAATCTTATATTCAGAGACTGAAAGACCTTGAATCTGCAGCATTAAGCTTCGAAGGAGTATCAAGTGCTTATGCAATCCAGGCTGGTAGAGAACTGAGAGTAATGGTAGAGAGCGGAAAAGTAAATGATGAAGTAGCTTCTCAATTATCTTATGACATCTCTGAAAAGATCCAGAACGAACTGACTTATCCGGGACAGGTAAAAGTAACAGTAATCAGAGAAACGAGAGCTGTCAATATTGCAAGATAATAATCAGATTAAGATATTTTATAAAAACCTTTCAAGAAATTGAAAGGTTTTTTATTTTTATCAAAACTTAAAAATGCAAGAACTGTCACTGTCTTCAAAACTGAAGTACATTTTTTCTATTCCCGTTGTTATTTCTGCCCTGGGCTATTTTGTAGATATCTATGATCTCCTTTTATTTGGGATTGTAAGAATTCCAAGTTTAAAAGCATTAGGGCTTAATCCTGATGCGGATGGGACCTTTATTCTGAATTGTCAGATGGTAGGGCTTCTCATTGGAGGAGTCTTCTGGGGGATCTTCGGAGATAAAAAAGGAAGACTTTCCGTACTTTTTGGTTCTATTCTCGTGTATTCTTTAGCGAATATAGCCTGTGGCTTTCTGCCTTATTTTCCAAAAGAGCATTTGGTGTACCAGTATGCAGGCTTAAGATTTATAGCAGGCATAGGGCTGGCCGGGGAGCTTGGAGCGGGAATTACACTGGTTTCTGAAAGCCTGCCGAAGAATTTAAGAGCGATCGGAACCTCGGTGGTGGCTGGTTTTGGATTAATGGGAGCCGTAGTAGCCCAGCTCACAGTAGAACTGGCCGGAGGATGGAACATCTCTTATGTCATTGGCGGAATCATGGGAATTCTGCTGCTGTTACTCAGAATAAGTGTATCAGAATCCGGAATTTATAAAAATATTGAACATAAAAGCGTTTCCAAAGGGAACTTTCTGTCTTTTTTTACCAATAAGAACAGATTGATAAGATATTTAAAATGTATTGCAGTGGGATTACCCACCTGGTATTGTATAGGGATTCTGGCCGTTTTAGCCAATCAATTTGCCCCTGAACTTGGAATAAAGGATGTCAACCCCGGAAAAGCAATTATGTGGGCTTACGTGGGGATATCTGCCGGCGATTTGGCGAGTGGTTTTATTTCCCATATTTTAAAGTCCCGCAAAATGGCTATATTTTACATGCTGAGCTTTACTTTGATCGGCGTGGCTGTTATGCTCTTTGGGAATACCAATACAGAAACAAAATATTATATGTTTTGCGTATGGCTTGGCCTTGGGACAGGGTATTGGGCGATGTTTGTAACGCTGGCGGCAGAACAGTTCGGAACCAATATCAGAAATACAGCAACTACCACAGTCCCGAATATGGTAAGAGGATTGGTTCCTGTGATGATTCTGGCATTTGACACCCTAAAAGGAAATTTTTCCGTGGTAGAAAGCGCTGCGATTATTGGAGTAGTGGTATTCGGACTTGCTTTTTATTCTTCGCTTACCATTTCGGAGACTCATAATAAGGATCTTGAATTTACAGAATAATTTAATTTGTTTAATAATTTTGAATGGATTATCCTAGTTGTTTTATAGATTAATACGATTAAAATCAATATATTATTTAAATTTATATTAAATTATGTTGCGGGTGATTAATATTTGTTTAACTTTGGAAGGTAAGTAAAACTATACTGTTTAATCAAAAACTAATTCACATGAACATTATGAAAAATGCTAAAAAGCTAGCAAAGCAAGATCTGAAAAATATTACAGGAGGGATAAGCGGAACTCCGGATTTATCTCTTTGCGGATGCAACTGTGCAGGATCTGTAGAAGGTCCTAAATATTGCGCGCAATATATCGCTTGTCCGCAAGTTTATACTTGTGGCGAGTATTAAGAAATTATTTCTACATGAAATAAACATTTCCACATTTAATATGCAGAACCCTTTTGACCTTCAAAAGGGTTCTGCTGTTTTTAATGGATAATATAAAGCAGACTGCCAACGCTTATCGTAACCCAAAGAATTACAGCGGTTAGTAGAGGCTTAAAACCTATGGTTTTTAATGTCTGAATAGAAAGGGTAGAGCCAATGAAAAACAAGGTCAGATTTAATCCGGATTTTGCCAAAACAGTTATAGAAGCACTGAAACGTTCAAGAAACGGGAAATAGGTATTAAGGAGAATTGCCAGAATAAAATAACCGATAAACCATGGGATTTTTATTTTTGAATCTTTACTTTTAAAAACAAACATGGTGATCAGTGAAATGGGAATGATCCATAAAGCACGGGCGAGTTTAACGGTTGTTGCTATTTTCAATGCTTCATCTCCATATTTACCGGCAGCACCTACTACAGAGCTTGTATCATGAATTCCCACGGCACACCACAAGCCAAACTGTTCCTGTGAAAGATTCAGAAGATGACCCATAGCGGGGTAAACAAACAGGGCAATAGAATTTAACGTGAAAACAATAGCCAGGGCAAGGGAAATCTGTTTAGTACTGGGTTTAATAATGGGAGATACAGCAGCAATAGCACTTCCGCCACAAATAGCAGTCCCTGCAGAAAGAAGATAAGATAAAGGTCTATCGAGTTTAAAGACCCTTCCTAATACATATCCCAGACCCATTACAACGGCAATACTTACAACAGTTAACATCAATCCTGTTTTTCCGGCATGCAGAGCTTCATCCAGCTTCAGTCCGAATCCCAGACCCACAATCGAGATCTGTAATAGCAAATGAATGTAATGATGAAGGTTTTTTTCAAATGGATTTCCGATAAAAATGGCCAGTCCAAAGCCCAAAGCAAGAGCTATAGGTGATGATATAAAGGGAGTAAGACACAAAACAGCCAATACAATAAAAAATACTTTCCGTGTCATTTCATTTTGAATGAAATCTTTCATAATGCGAACTTTTAAAATCTGCATCAAAATTGCGGAATATAGTATTACAAAGTAAATTGTATTTTGTTATGTTGGATAACTAGAGGTTATAATTGTTGGGTGTCAGATAATAGATAATTGTATTAATACATTCTATTAACTATTCAGCAAACCTTAGAAAAATTTCTATCAGGTCAGATTGTCCTCCTTTTGGGAGGATAAAATGAAAATCTCTTTCAATATTAAAGTTTTTGATATCAACAATAGTCAGGGTTTTGTTTTTCAGCTCATTAAGAATTGTGCTGATGGAAAGAAATGCCATCGCATCAGAATGCAGAAGATAGTTTTTGATACTTTCGCTGCTTCCCAGCTGGATAAGAGTATTCAATTCGTGGATATTGATTCCTTTCTCCTTTAAGCGGTTGTGGATGAACTCCAATGTTCCGGAACCCTGCTCGCGGAAGATCAGATCAATATCATAGAGATCTTTAAGATTTAAAGTTTTATTGGCCAGCACATGATCAGATTTTGCAGCCAGAACAATTTCATCAGCTTTAAAAGTTTTATAATCAAAATAAGAAGATTGGGATTCTCCTTCAATAATTCCCAAATCAATCTTTCCCTCCTTTAAAAGAGTCGAAATAGCTTCCGTATTTCCTGTAAGAAGCTCAATTTTAATATCCTTATAATAGACATTGAACTTGGCTAAGATTTCAGGTAAAATATATTGGGCAACGGTAGTACTTGCTCCGATAATAAGTTTCCCTTTATGCTGTTGATTGAGCTGACTGATTTCAAATTCAAGGTCACGATAGATATTTCTTATCTTTTCAGCATATTCATAGAGTATTTTTCCGCCTTGGGTAAGCTGAATGGAAGTTCCTTTACGGTCAAACAATTTGGAACCTAACTGAGTTTCTATTTCTTTGATATGCTTTGTGACAGCAGGCTGGGAAATATGAAGCTCTTCTGAGGCCTTCGTAAAACTGAGTCTTGAAGCTACCGTATGGAAAACTTTTAATCTGTAATCAAACATGGCGTAAAATTACGAATTATAGTTGTGATGAGTAATAGTGGGAAATTGAAAATTAAAAGTTAAGAATTTTCAGGTAATATTTAAGAGCAGGAACAGAGACTGTCAAAAGAAGAGTAGATAGAATTTAAGCTTTGGAGACTAAGTTTGATAATACAGATGAATACTATCTTAATCAGATTATTCATAACACATGCAATATAAAGTCCTGTTGAATCTGCATATTTACAATATTTTCAACTTACAAAAAGTCCGAAACAGATTTATCCTGTTGGCTTTCATATCTTCTGTTTTTAGCTTCTCCCACTTTCTGTCTGGTATAAATGCTGTTGTGTCCTGAAAGAAGATAAGATACTACGCACGCAATAGCTACATACACACCACATTCAGCTCCGAATAATTCTATTCCCATCAGCATACAGGCCAGCGGAGTATTCGTAGCTCCTGCAAATACAGCTACAAATCCCATTCCTGCTAATAATCCGAAGGGTAAAGGAATAAACACGGATAATGCGCTCCCTAATGTTGCACCGATAAAAAATAACGGAGTTACTTCACCTCCTTTGAACCCTGCAGATAAAGTGATGATGGTAAAGATCATTTTTAAAGCAAAATCATACAAGGGAAGCTGCTTTTCAAAAGACTCCAGAATAATGGGAACTCCCAAGCCGATATACCGGGTTGTTCCCATGGCAAAAACGGATAAAGCAATAATAATTCCACCTGCTGCTGGGCGAAATGGAGGATATTTGATATTAGTTTTAAATACAGAACCTGCCCAATGGATGATCTTACTAAAAGCAGCAGCACAAATTCCAAAAGTAATTCCGGCTAAAATACTGTATAAAATGGGCAAAAATTCCAGTTTTGGAATAAAATCAATATGATAATGAGTATGCTTTACATTCCATAAGGTTGTTGTCCAGTCCGCTAAAATAGCAGAAGCAAAAGCCGGAAATATAGCATTATATCGGATTTTTCCGATGAGAAAGACTTCAAGCCCGAAAACAGCTCCGGCAAGGGGAGTTCCGAAAACAGAACCAAATCCGGCAGCAATGGCAGAGATAATCAGTATTTTTCTTTCACTGGTATCAAGTTTAAAAGGTTTTGTAAGCTGATCAGCAATAGCTCCCGCCATCTGAAGAGCTGTTCCTTCACGGCCTGCAGATCCGCCAAACAAATGGGTAACAAGGGTTCCGAGGTAAACAAAAGGAGCCATTTTGAAGGGAATAGTTCCCTGAGGATTATGAATAGTATCAATAAGAAGATTATTTCCCGCTTCAACATCTTTTCCCCAGTAATAATAGAGAAGCCCGATAAGAAATCCTGCCACAGGAAGAAACGCAATCAGCCAGAGGTGGCTTTCTCTGAAATCAGTAGCCCATTCCAACGACTGAAGAAATCCCGCAGATGCTGTCCCCGTTAAGGCTCCGATAATAATGCTGATCACCAGCCACTTTAAAATATAGGGGAGGGCCGGAAATTTTCTGAAGAAAAAATGAGTGTGAAAAATCGCTTTTTTACCAATTGTTCGTTGATTTTTTGACATAATAAACCTGATTAGTTATTGTTAATAATCTCTCAATCAGGCGTCATCAGCTTTTGAAAAGCGGTTGGGTAAGGAAGAACACCATTTCCTTTTGATAGCACAAATATAAAAAGAAGAATCTGTTTTTCAAAAAAATATTACTTTGGATCATGAACATCCGTTTTTTTATCAATAAAAACATACATTTTGTTCAGAATCAATACTTTTCTCTCAGCTCCTATAAGAAAGGTTTCATTTCATTTTCAATCTGCGTTCTCAGTTCCATCAGGCGCTTGGCATATATTTCAAGCTGTTTTTCTTCCTCTGTTTCTGGAGTCCACTTAGGAACCGGAAGTTTTTTACCATTTTCATCTACCGCTACAAAGACTATGATACAATGTGTCTTTTTATCAAAAGTAGGCTGTTTTAAGTTTCTTGAAAAAACATTGATCGCAATATGCATACTTGAAGTTCCGGTGTAGATCACCTGTGCATCTACTTTTACCACTTCTCCTATTTTGATAGGGTCATAAAAACGGATTCCTCCTACATATACCGTTACAGAATAATTTCCGCTCCAGGTGGTAGCACAGGCATATCCCGCCTGGTCAATCCATTTCATAACACTTCCTCCATGTACATTCCCTCCATAATTAACATCTGAAGGCTCTGAAATAAACTGAAAAGTAATAGGCTTGTTCTGCATATTTATAAAATTTGAATAAAGTTATTTAATAATTTCCAAAGTCATAGATTAAATCCTACTTTTGGAGGACGAAACTTTCAATGAGAGAGAGTTTTAACAAATAACAGATTTACAAATAATGAAGAAAGTATTTTATCTCAACTCTTGTGATACGTGTCGAAAAATTTTAGCCAAGTTTAATCTTAGAGATTGGGAACTTCGTGAAATTAAGAAAGAGCCTGTCACAAAAGAAGAATTAGCGGAAATGTATGAAAAAACGAAATCATATGAGGCACTATTCAGTAAAAAGTCTACTCAGATTAAATTGAGAGAACTGGATATTAAATCTTTGACGGAAAAGGATTTTAAAGAATTACTGCTGGATCACTATACTTTTTTGAAGCGTCCTGTTTTCGTTACTGATAAAGAAATTTTTGTAGGAAATGATAAAAAGAATGTGGAAGCTCTGCAAGATTTTTTCAGGGAAAATGATGCTAAATAATGAGAATATTAAATGTTCTTTTCTTTTTCCTGATTTCTTTTTATGGATTTGGACAGCAAAAAACAGATACAGTCAAGAAAGCAGAGGTTTTTTCACGGTTGGTATCTATTGATATCTCAAAAATAAAGACGCCCTGTGATTGTTCTGATGCAATGGAACGTATTGCAGACTGTTTAGTGAAAATAACAGATCCCTTTTCTTCTAAACAGGAGATGGAGAATGACAGGCAGGTTAAGAATTTTATTGATCTGAGCAATGTGAAAACTGCACAGGTTGCCAGTCAATGTGAAAAGAAACTGGGCTTCAGAGATTCTGATATCTTTGAATGTAAAAGTTTTAAACAGCTAAAAGAAAAGTCGGCAATTCTCAATAGAAAATTCAGAAAATAAAAAAACCGCAGAGCAATCTGCGGTTTTTTCTGTAAATATCTTTTTCTAATTATACAAAAGGAGCTTTCACCACTTTTGCAGGGATATTTTTGTTTCTTACCTGAATGAAGATTTCAGAACCTATTTTAAAATGAGGTTTGTCTACATACGCAAGACCCAATCCTATTTTTTTCATTGGAGACTGTGTTCCCGAAGTTACCTTTCCGATTACCTTTCCTTCAGCATCTACTACAGGGTAATCATGTCTTGGAACCCCTTTGTCCGTAAGTTCGAAAGCAACCAGTTTTCTGGTAATACCTTCTTCTTTCTGCTTGGCAAAAGTTTCTTTAGACACGAAATCTTTATCAAATTTAGTGATCCATCCTAAACCAGCTTCAATAGGAGACGTTGTATCGTCGATATCATTTCCGTAAAGACAGAACCCTTTTTCTAATCTTAAAGTATCTCTCGCTGCCAATCCGCAAGGTATAATTCCCTCTTCTTTTCCAGCATCAATGATAGCATCCCAAAGCTTCTCAGCAGAGTCGTTATTAAAATAAATCTCGAAACCACCACTTCCGGTATAACCGGTGTTTGAAATAATAATATCATGTACTCCAGCCACAGAACCAACGGTGAAGTTGTAGTAAGGTATTTCTGAAAGGTTAACATCCGTCAGCTTTTGAAGAATTTCCGTAGCCTTAGGCCCCTGAACTGCCAATAATGACATCTCATCAGAAGCATTGGTCATTTTAGCCCCGAAAGTATTATATTTTGAGATATGGTTCCAGTCTTTTTCTATGTTTGAAGCATTTACAACCACGAAATATTTATCATCTTCCATTTTGTAAACGATAAGGTCATCTACAATCCCTCCATCTTCATTTGGAAGACAAGAATATTGAGCTTTTCCGTTTTCCAGAACGTCTACATTATTTGTAGTTACAAATTGTAGCAGGTCTTTTGAACCCGGACCTTCGATAATAAACTGTCCCATATGGGAAACATCAAATAATCCCGCTTTTTCTCTTACTGCAAAATGCTCTTCCGTTACTCCGGAATATTGTACAGGCATTTCAAAACCTGCGAAAGGTACGATCTTAGCTCCCAAAGAAACATGTTTGTCGTACAAGGCTGTTTTCTTCATATTTAATTTTTATTTCTTTATTTTAAAACTGTTGAAAGTCTCATTGAATAAGGTCATATAGTTTCCGTTCCAGAATTTCTGGCCACAGTTGATGGAAACTAAAAATAAGTTTTTGTCTTTTTGAAAAGCTTTGGTCACCCAGAATAGTTTCTCTTTCTGATCAAAATGCTCATAGAAATATTCAGTGTATCCTTTTTGGCTCTTTTTTTCTTTTACTTTATTCTCGGCATCTTCAGATTGATAAAGTGCCAGGATGAATTTTTTTACCTCTTCCTTTGGCAGCGGAAGATCATGGTATTCCGAAATCGTAATTGCCCCGATCTGGCTGGTAGGGAAGATATTAATAATCTCACTGTCATTAGTGGACTTCCATCCATCAGGTACATTGATTGAGTAGTTGGAACTCTCATAGACCGTCGCTTTTTGGGCAAAAAACAGACTTCCTGATAAGAAAGCAGCAAAAAGCAGTATTTTCTTCATGATTAAAAGTGGTGTTTATATTCTTCAAGAATGATTTTAAACCATTCTGTAAAGTTTTCGGGATGCTCCTTAATCTCTTTGTCCAGGTTTTCAAAAGAGATAAATCTTACCTCTTCCACCTCTTCTCTATTGAGATCAAAATCGGATTCATGATTTCCTACAAAGACATGATCAAGCTCGTGCTCCCAAAGGCCGCCTCCTACATCTGCTTTATAAATGAAATTGAATTTTTCTGAAAGTTCCGCTTCTATTCCCAGTTCTTCCTTCAGTCTGCGTGTAGCCCCCTCCAGATAAGTTTCGCTCTCTCTTGGGTGCGAACAGACAGCATTGGTCCATTGGTTAGGAGAATGGTATTTTCCGGAAGCTCTTTTCTGAAGAAGCATTTCACCTTTGCTATTGAATAAGAATACAGAAAAAGCACGATGTAATAAGCCGTTGATGTGAGCTTGCTGTTTTTCCATCAGCCCCAAAACTTTATCATCAGGATTTACTAAAACTACAAATTCTTCCATTCCTACAAATGTAAGAGTAATAAATGTATTTTGGAAATTTTTAGATAAACATCATGTTTTTTGTGACTATCTAAAGACAGGGAATCGATTAAAAGGAAAATTTGATATTTCCATGATTTTAATTTCAATATTCTTTGCTATCATGTTTAAACGAAAATTTTTAATCATATCTATGAAAAAGAATGATAAAATATTAATATTATTTATTAAATAGTAATTTTTATAGTAAAATATTAACATAAACCAAGTTTAACAAGGCTGTTAAGGCTAAAAACGCTAACTTTGTTTCTTAATGTTTAATGATGGAATTAGAATACAAAGAACATATCAGTCCTATCCTTAAGGATGGAATCAAAAATTACTTAATTGACATAGACGGAACCATCACAGAAGATGTTCCCAATGAAGAACCCGAAAGAATGGTTACCTGCGAACCTTACCCTGACGCACTGGAAACAGTCAACAAATGGTATGATGAAGGGCACCAGATCTGCTTCTTTACCTCAAGAACCGAAAATTTGAAACAAATCACAATAGACTGGTTGGATAAGCACGGCTTTAAATACCACAGTGTGCTTTGCGGTAAACCAAGAGGAGGCAATTACCACTGGATAGACAATCACCTGGTAAGAGCTACAAGATATAAAGGCAGATTTACAGATTTGGTGGAAAAGCAAGTGACTATCGAGGTATTCAAAGAAGACGGAGAATAAAAAAAATATAAATCAAAGATTTAAAGATTAAACAACCTGAAACGTTTTTAATTTTTAAATCTTTTCATTTTTTAATATACTTGTATTTATGAAAGTTTTAGCAAACGACGGCTTGGATCAATCAGGGATTGATGCATTAAAAGAAAAAGGCTTTGAAGTCATTACAGCAAAAGTTCCGCAGGAGTTTTTGGTAGATTATATTAATGAGCATAAGATCCAGACTTTACTGGTAAGGAGTGCTACACAGGTAAGAAAAGATATTATTGATGGATGTCCTTCTATTGATATTATCGGAAGAGGTGGTGTAGGAATGGATAATATTGATGTGGACTACGCAAGAGAAAAAGGAATTCATGTGATCAATACTCCGTCAGCTTCCTCAGAATCGGTTGCTGAACTTGTTTTTGCTCATTTATTTTCAGGAGCGAGATTCCTTCAGGATTCCAACAGAAAGATGCCATTGGTAGGAGATACAGAATTTGCCGGACTTAAAAAAGCATATGCTGCCGGTATTGAATTAAGAGGAAAGACCATAGGAATCGTAGGGATGGGAAGAATCGGGCAGGAGGTTGCCAGAATTGCTTTAGGACTTGGGATGAGAGTGGTTGCTGCTGATAATAATGTGGGAAGAGCCAGTATCAAAGTGAAATTCTACAACAATCAGTTTATCAATGTAGACATAGAAACGGAGTCATTACAGGAAGTTTTAAAACATTCAGACTTTATTACCCTGCATGTTCCGGCTCAGAAGGATGGATATATGATTGGTAAAAATGAGTTTGATATGATGAAGGACGGGGTGGCTGTTGTCAATTGTTCCAGAGGAGGAGTAATTGATGAAGCAGCTTTAGTTGAAGCATTGAATTCCGGTAAAGTAAGATTTGCAGGACTGGATGTTTTCATTAATGAGCCTACACCATCCAAAGAGATTCTAAATCATACTAAAATATCGTTGACTCCTCATACCGGAGCTTCTACTCTTGAAGCACAGGATAGAATTGGACTTTCCCTTGCAGAACAGATATCAAGCATTTTACAGATCCATTAATCGGATCGGAATAAGATAAAAAAGCACCTCGGCCGAGGTGCTTTTTATTTTTAAACTGCCAGGCAGATTATATATTACTTCTGCTTTTTAACAAATCTCTGATTTCTGTCAATAATTTTTGGTCATCTGTAGGACCTGCTGGAGCTGGAGCGTCTTTTTTGTTTACCCTATTGGCAATCTTGATGATCCAGAAAAGAACCATAGCAATACAAAGGAAACTGATCACAGCAGAAAGGAAATTCCCGTAAGCAACCCCATTCCAGGAAAGCTTAGCGATATTTTCTGCACCAGCAGCTTTCAGTGCCGGATTTAGAAGCAACGGAGTAATTACATCCTCAACTAAAGAAGAAACAATTTTACCAAATGCTGCCCCAATGATCACACCGACAGCAAGATCGAGAACATTGCCCTTAAAAGCAAACTCTTTAAATTCTTTAACAAATCCCATAATTTATATTTTTTTAATTAGTATATACACAAAAATATAATTAAAAAATGTAAAAAACGGTACTTTTTGTAGTTTTTTATTCCCGGAATGTAGAATTTTATTCCGAATTCATAGTCCCATTTTTAATGGAAACCTGAAATTTAAATTGATCCCTTATCTCATCAGTAATAAGCCCGTATTTTTATTGTCAGTGTACCATAGTAATGGAAAATCTTTTGTAATTTGCTTAAAACTTGATTGAATCTTATGAAAATCTTCAACGCAGAGCAAATACGCAGTTGGGATAGGTTTACCATTTCTCACGAACCTGTCTCTTCCATCCAATTGATGGAAAGAGCTTCACTGGCTGTTGCCAGTTGGATCTCTGAATATTGTAAAAATCATAAAAAGATAGCTGTTTTTTGCGGAAACGGAAATAATGGCGGAGATGGATTATCCATTGCAAGAATGCTTTATCAAAAAGGTTTTGATGTGGATATTTTTGTAAATGGCCCCAAAGGTAAATTTTCGGAAGATGCTTTGGTTAATTTGAAAAGACTTAGGGATATAACAGGAATTTCTGTCAGAAAGCTTAATCAGATAGAGCAATACAATTTTGATGATAAAACAATTATTATTGATGCCCTTTTTGGAACAGGACTGAACAGAGCTTTGGAAGGGGAATATAAAATACTTGTTGACCAGTTAAATACAAAAGGAAGTCTTAAAATATCAATTGATATTCCTTCAGGATTACCGGCTGACGGAATGCTTGAGAATGACAAACTTCCCCTGAAGGCAGATTATACCCTGAGTTTTCAATCCTGGAAACGGAGTTTCCTGCATCCTGAAACTGGAAAATATACCGGAAAAGTAGTTATTCTTGATATTGATTTAAGTAAAGAATATTCAGAAAAGACAAAAAGTGAGTATTTTGTGACAGATGATTCCGTTATCGATTTTATTTTTAAACCAAGACAGGATTTTTCCCATAAAGGAAACTATGGTAAAGCTGTCATTGCTGCCGGAAGTTACGGAAAGATGGGAGCCGCAGTATTGGCTACAAAATCGGCCTTAAAAACCGGTGCAGGACTCACTTTTACACTTGGCCCGAAGTGCGGCTATGAAATACTACAGACTACATGTCCTGAAGCGATGTTTATAGAAGGAGGCAGCCTGTTTGTGACCAATTTTGAAGGAGAAAAGGACCTGACTTACGGAATCGGCCCCGGCTTGGGAACTCATCCGGATACAGAAAATGGTCTTTTGAAATTCCTGAAAACCCATACTCATCCTTTAGTTTTGGATGCTGATGCATTAAATATCATTTCAAAAGCTCCGGAAAACCTGAAACTGATTCCTGAACGATCAATTATAACTCCTCATCCAAAAGAATTTGAAAGACTTTTTGGAACTTCAGACGATTCTTTTAAGAGATTGGAACTGGCTAAAGAAAAATCAAAAGAACTGAATATCTATATTATATTGAAAGATCACCATACACAAACCATTACTCCACAAGGAAGTGTTTTCTACAATATTACCGGGAATGCCGGGCTTGCCAAAGGAGGAAGCGGAGATGTTCTCACGGGAATTCTGACCTCGCTTTTATCACAGGGGTATTCTGAAGAACAGGTATGTGTGTTGGGAGTCTGGCTTCATGGAAAAGCAGCTGACCTAGCTGCAGAAAAGCATTCAAAAGAATCCATGCTGCCAACAGATGTTGTGAATGAATTGGGAAGTGTGTTCAGGCTTTTAGAAAATAAACTGTAACATTTTTTATGGTTTTGTAGCTAAAGGATATAAAAGCTTAAAATATAGAAAATGAATACAATCATTAAAAAGTAGCAGAGAATAATGGTGACAGGGATTTTACTGAAGGTACTTCCCTTGGTTAAAAAAACGGGATAGAAGTTTCTAACCTCTTCAGTGGTCTTTGATGATATTGAAGAAGTCAATTCTCATAGTAAAAAATAAAAAAAGCTTTTCAGAATCTGAAAAGCTTTTTTAAATTTCGATTATTCCGGTTTCCCGTTTTCTTCTTCAGTGATTTTAAACTTCCTGGAAACAATCATAATAATTACTCCCGCAATCATAAATGGAATAGAAAGTACCTGTCCGGTATTTAAGTTTCCTATTTGGATAAACTCATCGCCTTGTGGCTCCTTCAGGAATTCAACAAAGAATCTGATGGCCCAAAGAATGATAAAGAACAGTCCAAATAACCATCCCTGCTGATATTTTTTATTCGTTTTTCTATAAAGAATCCATAATAGAATGAAAAGGGTAACATATCCTATAGCCTCAAATAACTGGCTTGGGTAACGAGGTACAGTAAGGCCGTATTCACTGCTCTGCTGTGGGAAAAGTAAAGCAAACGGAGAATTTGGATCTGCAGGTTTTCCTACAATCTCAGAATTGAAAAAATTTCCCATTCTTACAAATGCACCTCCTAAAGCAACTACAATACCCAATCTGTCATACACCCAGAAAGGATTTTTTTTGATAATTTTAAATGAATAATAAAGAGTAGTAAAGATCAGTGCAATAGTCGCTCCATGGCTTGCCAGCCCTGAAAACCCTGTGAACTTTAAGCCATTTTTTGTGCTGATCGGCAAAAATACACTCCAGAAATCTTCTTTAAATAGTTCCGGCTGGTAAAAAATGACGTGACCTAATCTCGCTCCCAGGATGGTTCCTATTAAGGTCCATGTGAAAAGAGGTTCCAGGTATTTTTGATTAACATTATCGATCTTAAAGATTCTGGTCATTAAAATATATCCGAAACCAAATGCAAACACAAACATCAGACTGTAAAAGTGCAGTGTAAAAGCTCCCAGCTGGATACCTTTTGAAGGGTCCCATATTTTAAAAGGAGTTTTAAGCTCTACTTTATCAGAACTGCTGATAGGCTTTGCTGATTTTACAGCATATTTGAAAGTGGTAATATTGTCTTTATTAATTGAAGAGTTAATCAATTTAAAGTTTTTATCAAAAAACTGGTATTTATAATCCTTGTATCTTGCCAGTGCTGATGCACCATAGTTATAGTAAGCAGGCTCAAAATTGGACTCATTAAGGATCACCACAACATTATTACTGATTTCCCTGTCCGGAAAAGCACTAAGATCTCCGAGTTCTGTGGTAGAATAGATTTTTACAGGGACATTGTTCCCGTTGATGTCTAAAGTTCCATCAGATAAACCTCCAGGGTATTCCTGTGCAAAAAGGCATTGAGTAATCAACGCGAAAAGTACAAGGTAAATTCTGAAAAAAATAGTATTCATTTTTCTATTGATTTAATAGTTTGATTTTTTTAATTTTTATGTTTTGGAGGAACAGGGTCGTAGCCGCTTCCGCCCCATGGGTGGCATCTTAAAATCCTTTTGAATCCCATCCAGAAGCCTTTGAATAATCCATGAACCTTAAGTGACTCCAGCATATAATGTGAGCAGGTAGGATTATAACGGCAATTTTTGGGAAGTAGGGGCGAGATAAACCACTGGTAAAATTTTATCAAAATTACCAAAGGAAATGTAATGATTTTATTGAATGTAAGTTTCAAATCAATGCAAAAATAGGGTAAAAAAATGAAAATTAGTTTAATTTTGTTAGAAGTTTCAGAGATAAGAAATCTGAAATATTGATCTTAAAAAATAGAATTACTTTGAATCAAAATATTCCATTAGCTGAAAAATTAAGACCTAAAGCTCTTGCTGAAGTATTGGGGCAGGAGCACCTTACCGGTGAGAAAGGGACAGTCAGAAAAATGATTGAAAATGACACCCTGAATTCGCTGATCTTCTGGGGACCACCGGGGACAGGAAAAACCACTCTGGCAGAAATTATCTCTGAGCAATCCGGTAGAAAGTTCTATAAACTTTCCGCAGTTTCTTCAGGGGTAAAAGACGTACGTGATGTAATTGATGATGCCAGGAAACAGAATTTGTTTTCAGGAAAGCCTCCTATCTTATTCATTGATGAGATTCACCGTTTCAATAAATCCCAGCAGGATTCGCTGCTGCATGCTGTAGAAAAAGGCTGGATCGTTTTAATTGGGGCTACCACAGAAAATCCAAGTTTTGAAGTGGTTTCAGCACTACTTTCCCGAAGCCAGGTTTACATTTTAAAAGCACTAAGCTATGAAAAGCTTGAAGAACTTGTTGATATAGCCTCTGAAAGATATAACAAAGATGAAGGGACAGAATTTCAAATTCTTGAAAAAGAAGCTTTGATACAATATTCCGGAGGAGACGCCAGAAAACTGATTAATTCTGTAGAATTGGTTTTGAATCAATATAAAAATTCTAATGTCACAGAAATTATCAATACGGATGTTCTGGAGGTTCTTCAGGAGACGATGGCTCTTTATGATAAAAACGGAGAGCAGCATTATGATATTATCTCGGCTTTTATTAAATCCATGCGTGGTGGTGACCCGAATGGAGCTGTTTACTGGCTGGCAAGGATGATTGCCGGAGGAGAAGATATTAAATTCATTGCAAGGAGAATGCTTATTCTTGCTGCTGAAGATATTGGACTGGCCAATCCGAATGCATTGGTTATTGCCAACAATTGTTTTCAGGCAGTAAACGTTATTGGAAACCCGGAGGCACGGATTATTTTAAGCGAAACGGCGGTTTACCTGGCTGTATCTCCTAAAAGTAACTCTGCTTATATGGCGATCAATGAAGCATTGGCATTGGTAAAGCAAACCGGAAATTTACCAGTTCCGCTTCATTTAAGGAATGCCCCTACAAAGCTGATGAAAGACCTTGATTATGGCAAAGAATATAAATATGCCCATTCTTATGAAGGTAATTTTGTAGAACAGGATTTTCTTCCCGAAGAGATAAAAAACGTAAAATTGTATGAGCCGGGTAATAACTCTACAGAAAAGAAAATCTATGAAGAGCTAAAGAAAAAGTGGAGCAAAAAATATTAAAAAAATAAGGATACTGTGAAAGCAGTATCCTTTGATATAATGTATTATAGTGATCCGAAATTATCCCGCAGTATTAATGAATAATGTTTTCTTACCATTGTGATCCTTTTGTTCTGCTTTTTTCAGAATCTGTGGATATACTAGAGTCTTTGTATCATTAAACTCAACTCCATCAATAAAAACAGGAGTGTCCTGTGCAATGCCATACTGAATATTGATATCAGCCAGAGACATGATGTCAAATATGTTTTTTCCGTCTTTAAATTTATACTCAGTCACTCCTTTTGTAAATAACTTGCTGTATTTCTTCAGGCTTTGAGGAAGACTTGCAGGAGTCGTATATACCTTCGAAACCTGTACAAGGTTTTTTTTCGCATTGAACATATCAACGGTTCCGATAACATTATCAGCTACAGCAAACTTAGTAGCAGTCTTTTGCTGTGCAAATAAAGTTGCAGAAGATAATATTAAAAAAGAATAGAGCAATTTTTTCATGGTCAGCATATTATAAATATTAAAAACGTGATAAATATAGTTATTTTTTATAAAATGTGAATGGAATATCATTTAGTTTAGAATTTTATTTAAAGATATCATTATATAATATCGATTATAAGTCTTTGTTTTCCTCCGTTTTATCCTTTTTGTCAACCATATTTTTGATGATATTTTTAAGACGCTGAAATGTGAAAGAACTCAATAACAAAATAATGCCAAGAGCTATAAATGCACTTATTCTGGAGATATTGTCCATTTGCCATACATCATAACCATAAAGTTTTAAAACCATAAGTCCTACCAGCGCAAAGCCTATTTTATTATATTCCCGAATGCTCTTTTTTAAGCCGGTATAAATAAAAATGCTGGCCATGATTGTCCATATTACGGGCAGGTAAAGAATATTAAAATGTTTTTTTAGTTCATAGGAATGAGGGATATCTGGAGAAGCAATTAAAACATATGAATGATGAAGCTCACAGCTTATGGAAACAATAAGGGCTAAAGAAAGAATCCAGTAAGAGATTTTATTCTTATGAAATTCCGAAGAAGGGATTATTCTCAAACCTGTATATATAAATGGGATCCACTGAAGAAGATGTAACAGATAAAAACCGGATTGTAGTTTTTTAGATAAGATAGCTGCAACCACTGATGAAGTGGAAACAGATATATTCAATAGTATCAGGAAAAGAAACAGGTAGATTAAAATAGCCTGAATATCATTTTTGATGTTAAGCTGCCTTCTGAAAAATAAGAGCACAAAAATATAATAAATAGTGAATAAGAGTCCTGTGTTGATAACCGCCACCCAGGATATCTCCAGCATATGATAGATGATTTCAAACAGAAGGGAAGCATAGATTACTGCATAGCTGGTTCCCGTAATAAGGTCTTCAAAAAAAGGATTTACTTTACTCTGTGTGTCTTTTTGGGTGGTTTTTAGTAAATATAAATTAATAACTATAGAAATGATTGTAAATAAACTTGTGATGAATATTGGATTAAAGATAATATGGTAGTCGTGTCTATTAAAGTATTCAGCCCAGGTAACAGTTTGGGCAATCATTACCAACGGGAAAAGAATATAAAAGAAGGTCTTGAAAATCTGATGCCCGGTCTTTTTCCAGATGAAAAGAAGCAGGGTCGTTTCTATGGCCCATATGCTGGTCATAAAATGGGTTTTGAACTGAATCGCTATTGCAGTTGTAATAAGACTGATTGTAATACCTGTAAATACAGTATATGAAATTCCGAATTTTCTTAGACCATATTCTCTAAAAAGAAAAAAGGAGTTGATTATTGCAAAAATAAGAGGGAAAATAATAGATGGTTCGTATTTTAATTCGTCAAAAATATAAATAGGACCTATAATGCCTGAGAAATTAACGAACGTAACCATTAAAATATCAGAGATTGAAAGATGGCCTTTCCTGAAATAATCATGCAGAGCGAAAATATAAAAGATCACATAGCTGATCATATAAAAAGTGATATTTAAAAACTCTGGGTTTTCAAGGGTCCAGTAAAAAAGATAAGCTGTTGTAAAAAGATAAGCTGTCCATCCCACACTTTTCCAGTGCTGAAGAAAATTGGCTGTAAGCATTCCTATATTTAAAAGGCTGAGGTAAATAAACAGGAAAAGGTAATTACTTTGTCCTGTGCTGATCATCAAAGGAGCAGAAAAACCTCCTATTAATGAAAAAATAATCAGGACTTCACTTTTATAATAATAGGACAGTACAATAGAGACCGCTGTAATCAGACATGTAATGATAAAAGCAGTATTTTGGGAAAAGAGATGATATTCCCTGAAAGCGATGGTTGCTGTAAAATATAAAACAGCAATTCCCCCGCCAGTTATGATGGAGGCAAATGTTGTATAGTTTTTTCTGAGAAAATGTCCGATAAGTATAATTCCTGCTCCGATACCAAGGCCAATTCCTGCTCTTGCCGTTTCTCCTATCCAGTTTTTGTCAATGGCATATTTTACAAAATAGCCAATTCCTAAAACCAGTGTGAAAATACCAATGATGGTAAGCGCATTTTGTTTTAGAAAATCAGATAAGGGACCGAGCCAGTCTTTTTGAACTGTTACAGAAGATTCTTCATTGGGTGTCGTTATTTCTTCTATACTTGCTTCGCGAGACTGTATGGGTTTAGGTATAATGATTTTTTCAGCCTGAATGTTTTCGCTGGAAATTGGGGAGGGAAGGGAAGTAGCATTCATTTTGGAATTGAGGTCAGTTACTTTTTTTTCAAGTTTTCTGATCTTGGAGTTCAGGTTGTTGAAAATAATAATAATGACTACAATTACGATGACACTAAGAAGTTCATTCATTCGATAGTTTTTATCAAATATAAAGAAATGTGTTTGAAAATTCTGTTAAAAAATTAACCCATCACTACAAAGCGATGGGTTAACGGTATAGATAACTAACAATATGTTTTACTAGTTGGATACTTTATAAATATAAAATGAAGAAATACTGTTGGTTAATAGACCTGCTGTTATTGCAGAAGATCCGGTAAGGCCGAATGTGATTTTATCTCCTGCCTGTAATGAATATATGCCATTAATGGTGGTGTCGGAAATCGTAAGGTCCAGTAATACGAGATTAGCCCCGCTAAATGGGCGGCTGTCTATAACAGTAGCTACTGAACTTCTGGTTCTTAAAATACCTACACCAGGGCTGTTAGCAAGTACTGAAGCTTGTAATCCTGTTCCCAAACGAAAAGAAAAAGTGATTGCATAAACGCCGGTAGTTGGAATAGTATATGTGTTATCTGTATCACTGAACAAAGCTGCTGTGCCTATTGTTCTCTCTGCCTGCAAGAAGTTAACCGATCTGAATCCTGTAGGAAATAGGCCAAGAGACAAAAGGCTCAGAGTGGCAGTTTTTTTTGCAGAGTAAATACTTGAATTAACATTGGAAGCTGCAATTAGCAACTGTGGGTCCAGTGTGTAGACTTCTGTAGTGGCTGCATCTTGAGCTAAAATCTGGTACCCGGTAACAGTAGCAGCAGGTGGTGTAACCCTAACTCTTAATGTTCCATTAACATCCAGAGTGGCTGTAGGCGCATCAGTATTAATACCAACTTGTGAAAATAACGGTAATGTTGCACACGCTAAAATTAGGCTGTAAATTTTACTTTTCATGATCAAGATTTTTAATTAGTTGTTAACAAATATACAATAAAAATTACACACGTTGTTGTGAAATTTTCATTTTTAATGTTAATATGATGTAATATATTTAAACATATGTTTATATTTTAATATATAATATCATGTAACTTAATTACGAGTTATTATTTGAGTCTTTTAATTAAATGGATGGTTATTAGGGATTTAAAAAATAAATTTATCCCTTTTATGTGGGTTATTTTGGAGAGTTATGAACTCTTATTAGCTGGATATTTATTATAAAATTTATATCATAAATAGTCACATAAAAAAACACTGCCATCATGACAGTGTTTTTTTTATGTGATTTATTGATATGTTTTAGCTTTCCAGAAGGAATTCTTTATAATTTCCAAGGAAATCTACATTGGCATTAATAGATTCTAGTTCTTTCAGTGCATTTCCGTGTAAGATATCTTCCCAGTGACCTTCCACATTAATAAAGAAGAAATAATTGCCAAGTCCGGTCTTTAATGTTCTGGATTCAATTTTGCTGAGGTTCATTTTTCTCCACGCGAAAACCGACAAAACCTGATGAAGCCCGCCAGGGTGATCTTCAGGAAGGGTGATCAGCATTCCGGATTTTTCTCCTAAAGTTTCCAGATTTTGGTTGTGATATTTTTTCTGCTCCTTAGATATAATGATAAAACGGGTGTGGTTCTGTTCAAAATCCTGAATATTGCGGTTAATGATTTCTAAACCATATAAATTGGCGGCATACTGATTCGCTACTGCTGCAATTTTACTATCGCGGTTTTCTGAAACGTACTTAGCCGCAGCTGCGGTGGATGAAAAATCCTGTTTGGGAACTTCTTTATAATGGGAATCCAGAAAATGAAAACTCTGGGCTAATGCCTGAGGATGAGAGTATATTCTTTCTATCTCTTCTTTAGAATTTTCAGGATGAATCATCAGATGGTGTGCAATAGGCATTACTGCTTCTGCGTCGATCTTTATAGACGGCGTCTTATATAAATAGTCCAGCGTCATAGAAACGGTTCCTTCAATAGAATTTTCCAGAGGTACTACAGCCTTTACTGCTTCGCCGTTTTCCACCGCATTAAAGCAATCCAGAATGCTTGCCTGTGGTAAAAGCTCTTCATTCGGAAAAAGTTGTGCAGCAGCAAGCTGGGTAAAGCTGGCATGAGGCCCCAAAAATGCAATCTTCATAAATAATATATATAAGGTATAATAAATAAAGGTACAAAGGTGCGAATTAATTGACAAATGAGGTTAAAGAATTAAAAATGGAAAGTTGAAAATGGAAAGTTGAAAGTTATTAGCTGTAAGCCCCAATATTTCAACCTATCACTGATTTTGCCAACTTATAACTCCTCATTATCAATTCTCAATTCTCAACTTTCCATTTTTCATTATCAATTCAGTTTTCAATTTTCAACTCTCTCCTTCTTGTTTCCAATTTTTTTCAATCAGTTCCATCAAAAAGTCCGGACATTTGATTACCTTGCTTGTTTTTGCATCCAGAAAGAATAGAGTGGTGGAAGCTTCTGTTATTTTAATATGCTCTTCATTGTAAATTTCGTACTCAAATTCAATTCTTACACCAGGAATTTTTTTAACATAAGTATGGATTTCCAATTTTTGATCATACAGTGCAGGGCGAATATATTTGATTTTATAGTCTGAAACCGGGAGCCAAATTCCTTGGTTTTCAATTTCATCGTATGAAATTCCTATACTTCTGAACAGTTCAACTCTGCCAACTTCGAAGTACTCGGCATAGTTACCGTAGTATACATATTTCATAGGATCTGTTTCTGCGTAACGTACTCGTAATGAGTGTGTTGTGTGTATCATTTTTAATGTCAAATTATACATACAAATATATTTTTAAATAATCAATACCTGCAATATTTTTTTTTGAAAAGAAAATATTGGACCTTTGTCTTCCTTCTAAAAACAGTACAAACAAAGAATAATCGGGGCATAAAAAATGGATGATAATTTAATGATGTTATGGCAGAAATGCCTTCAGTTTATGCGTGATAATTTAAACGCAGCTGAAGACAATTCTGACCTAAAAAAACTTGAAAAATCTTTCGATATGTTATTTGATAAGGTGCAGCCACTTTCATTAGTAGCTAATAACCTTACACTTATCGTACCGAGTGATTTTTACAAGGAATATATTGAGGATAATTATCTGTCCTTACTTTCTGCTGCCCTAAAGAAAAATATTGGAAAAGGAGTGAAATTATGGTATTCAGTAATGGAAAACAGACCAAAAGGTCTTGAAAAGCCAGTTACCATGAATATGAAGGGACAAAGTGTTCCTACCCCAAAAACACAGGAGACAATGCCACAAGGATTCTCAGCTAATATTGTAAACCCTTTTGTGGTTCCTGGAATTAGAAAAGTAAATATAGACTCAAACCTGAAGCCGGATTATTCTTTTGATAGCTATGTGGAAGGAGAAAGCAATAAATTTGCCGCTACCGTAGCAAGATCTATCGCTAAAAGGCCCGGAGCAACTGCATTTAACCCCTTATTCTTATATGGTGGATATGGAGTTGGAAAAACACACTTAGGCCAGGCTGTGGGTCTGGAAGTGAAAAATCAGTTTCCGGACAAAGTAGTTCTTTATCTGTCATCTGAAAAGTTTATTCAGCAGTTTATCTCTGCGGCTAAAGCACACAAGCAGACAGAATTTGCTAATTTCTATCAAATGGTAGATGTATTGATTATTGATGATATTCAGTTCCTATCAGGAAAATCAGCTACACAAGACAGTTTCTTCCATATTTTTGACCACCTGCACCAAAACGGAAAACAGATCATCCTTACTTCAGATAAAGCTCCGGCAGATATTATGGATATTCAGGACAGGATTGTTTCCCGATTCAAATGGGGACTTTCTGCAGAAATAAAATCTCCTGATTTATCCACAAGAAGACAGATTATTGAAGATAAACTAAGCAGAGACGGAATTGTTCTTCCGGGCGATATGCTTGATTTCCTTGCCGCAGAAGCAAAAACCAATGTAAGAGAACTGATCGGGGTTATCAACTCCGTGATTGCATATTCAACAGTATATAAGAGAGATTTAAGTCTTGAATTACTGAAGGAAACAATTAATAGAATTGCTGCCAACCAGAAGAAAGTGATCAATATTCCTTATATCCAGGATGTGGTATGCGACTATTTCGGAATCAAAAAAGAACAGCTTTTATCAAAGACAAGAAAAAGAGAGATCGCATTACCAAGACAACTTGCGATGTACTTCTCCAAAGCATTTACCAATTCAACATTTACTAAGATTGGTGAAGAAATGGGAGGAAAAGATCACTCAACAGTAATGTATGCTTGTGATACGATCAAAGATGTATCAAAAATTGATAAAGAAATTAAGAAATACGTTAAAGACCTTACAGAAAGAATTAAACAATAGATCACACTGTAAAGCAAAGATAAATTGAAATGAAGAATAGTTGTATTCTTCATTTTTTATTTAGTTTTGTGAAAGTAAATAAACCTTTTAATCCTTTTTATCTTTTAAATGAGAGCTTATGAAAATATTAATGGTCTGTTTAGGTAATATATGCAGAAGCCCTTTAGCAGAAGGAATTATGAAAGCAAAACTGCCGGATAATTTTGTTGTTGATTCTGCCGGAACCATTTCTATGCATGAAGGAGAGCATCCTGACAGGAGAGCTGTTAAAGTAGCAGCCAACCATGATGTCAATATATCCGAACAAAGATCAAGACCTATCACAAAAGCTGATTTCAGGACGTTTGATAAGATCTACTGTATGGATACTTCGGTATACAAAGAAGTTTTATCCAGAACAGAAAACGAGGAAGACCGTCAAAAAGTTTCATTATTTTTAGAAGCTGCCGGAAAAGATAAAAATACCGATGTTCCGGATCCATATTGGGGCGGAATGGAAGATTTTGAAAAGGTTTTTCAGCTATTGAATGCCGGTTGTGACGAAATAGCAGTTCATTTGACCAGTCCGACCCATCCATCATATATAATTCATAATTTTAATTAATTTCCCATGCTTTTTTTACTCCCTGCTTACTTATCAGAAAATACTTCTATCAATCATTTTTCTCCTGTCTTAAAGGATTATATCATGCAGACAGATTATTTTTTCGTGGAAAATGAAAAGACAGCCAGAAAAGTTGTTAAATTTTTTGCTCCCGAAAAAAAACAGTCTGATTTGAAATTATTTCTGCTGGATAAGTATACTGAAAATGCAGATATCAAAGAAGCCCAGGAGCTAATGCTGAAAGGGCAGGACTTTGGGTTGCTTTCAGAAGCAGGTCTCCCTTGTATTGCTGACCCCGGAAATCTTATCGTAAAATGGTGCCATGAGAAAAATATCAGAGTGATCCCAATTTCAGGGCCTTCATCTATTATTCTTGCGCTGATCTCCAGTGGATTCAATGGGCAGGAATTTACCTTCAATGGTTATCTTCCGATTGAGAAAGGAGAGAAAAAGAAACAGATCCTGAATCTCGAAAGTCTTGTCCAGAAAACGGGCTATTCGCAGATCTTCATGGAAACACCATATAGAAACAACCCGCTTTTTGAGGATTTGTGCAAGTTTTTATCACCAAATACAAAGCTTTGTATCGCTGCTAATATCAACGATCCTGAGCATGAATTCATTAAGACAAAAACAATTAAAGACTGGCAGAAACAAAAGCCCGAACTTCATAAAATTCCTGCCGTTTTTGTTCTGGGAAAATAAACGAAACTTCCTTCTGGTTAATAAATTAACAGGAATATTTTATACTTACAAGCTGGGTATTGGTCATCAGGATCAGTATCCCGGCTTTTTTTATGTATTAGAGTTTTGATTAATTCCCTGGAAATCATGGAGCTTACTTTGTTTTCAGTTTCATCTTCTCTCTTCCGGTTTTTTTATCACCACTTAAATTAAATTTATTTCAACAATATGTGATTAATTTACTTGATTTTTCCTATTTTTATATTTTAAAATATTATGATTATATGTTAATAATAATATGTTATAAATTGCTATTTTGTGTTTTAACGTCATGTATTAACTGATTTATTTTATTTATTTCAGTTTTTATTAAATAATTTATAATTTAAAAAGCTTTAAGCCAGTATGCTTCATATTTCTTTAGTTATTTAGAGTATAATAATTAAAAATTCATTTTTTATAAAATAGATCCAATAAAATCAACACCAAATATTTAAATATGATTACACGTAAAATTTTTTTTCCGGTATTGCTCATGCTGGCGATGCTGGTACCTTCTTTTATTCATCTGTCTGCACACGGATATGTACTAAGTCCTGCCTCAAGAGGATATCAGGGAAGTCTGGATAAGGCTGCACTTGGCTATTCTGTAGCATTCGGAAAATATGGTTCTGTTATTAATGAGCCAGGTTCTCTGGAAGCACCAAAAGGCTTTCCTGCAATGGGTCCGGCAGATGGAAAGATTGCTTCTGCTAATGGAAGTATAGGGGGAGATACTACACTGGATCTCCAAACTGCTGACCGTTGGAAGAAAACCAATATCACCACGGGTGTCAATGCCTTTATCTGGAAATATCTGGCTTATCATGCAACTGCAAAATGGCATTATTACATGACAAAGCAAGGATGGGATCCTAATAAACCTCTTTCCCGTCAGGATCTTGAGCTCATTGGTACGGTCTCCCATAACGGTACACCACCGCAGGATAATGTTTCTCATCAGATTACAGTTCCTGCTAACCGTACGGGTTACCATATAATTTTAGCGGTTTGGGATGTAGCTGATACTACAAATGCATTTTATAATGTTATTGATGTTAACGTAACTTCTGGAACAGGAGTTTCAGCACCTGCCACTCCTACAGGATTAACACAGGTAGGAGTAACAAGTTCTTCTGCTAAAATAAGTTGGATGCCACAGCCAGATGCAGTATCTTATGCTGTTTTCCGCAACGGACAAAGCATTCAGCAGGTAAGCATGGCTGCATTTGAAGATACCGGCTTAACTGCGAATACGGTTTATACGTATGAAATACAGGCGAAAGGTTCTTCAGGGCTCACTTCAGGGAAAAGCACACCACTCAATATAAAAACGAACAGTGAGAATATTCCGGAAAAACCCATAGCACCGTCAAATCTTCACTCGATGGGGACTACTGAAAACTCCGTTTCATTAATGTGGATGGCTTCGACCCATACACAAGGTATTAAAAACTATCAGGTATTTGAAAATGGGATCAAAGTAGGAGAAACCGTACAAACAAACTTTTCACGAGTAGGATTAGCACAAGACACGGAATATCTTTATACTGTAAGATCTGTTGCGATGAACGATCAGATTTCTGATATGAGTAATGATTTAAAAGTCAAAACTAAGATGATTACACCTGGGAATGGTCAGACGTATTGTGGAGCAGAACAGTATAATGCTGCTAATGCATATCCTACAGCTGGGGCAAAAGTTTTTTATGCCTGTAAAATCTGGAAAAATAAATGGTATGCTAATCCGGGAGAACTTCCGGGTACAAATATGGTATGGGAGGAAATAAATGTATGTACAGAAGGTCCCGGCTGTCAGTCAAGCGGTCCGGTTACCTATTGTGGTGCACAAGAATATAATCCGGCAAAAACGTATCCAACAGCAGGAACAAAGGTTTTCTATGCCTGCAAAATATGGGAAAATAAATGGTATGCTAATCCAGGAGAAAATCCGGGAAGTAATCCTGTCTGGAAAGTAATCGATGCCTGCACTGAAGGTCCGGGTTGTACATCCGGTCTTACAAGTAAAGAAGGCAGTTTTTCAGTAATTGTATCTGATCATCTGATCAGTTTTTCACCGGAAGACTATTATGGAAAAATGAGTAGAGTGGATGTGATTAATCCTGCTGGACTTCAGATGCTTTCTTCTGTTAACCCAACGAAGAGTAGTATTAATATAAGTCATCTGCAAGCCGGAATTTATTTTGTGAGAATTCATTATAAAGATGGAAAAAGCATTACGAAAACGATCCGAAAGTAATAACGAAAATTTAGAATAAGAATAAAAACCACTTTGTCATCAAGGTGGTTTTATTCTACGAAAAGGTCATCCTTTTTTGGCTCTTCCGGTAAAAATATTTAACAGCCCTTAACACGGTTATTGCATTATTTTTGTTCTTTAACATCATACTGGAAACAGTACAATTAAATTGTTGATAATGCAATAGAAATCCGGGCATCGAAGATGCCCGGATTTTTTAATAAATTAATTTTTATCTTTTTTTCCAGATTTCCATTTCCTCCATAATAGCACAATAAATGGAATGATTAAAAAGAACGGCCATAATGAAACCATTCCCAGCAGAAAACCTACAAAACTGTTCCAGCCTTCAGTAAGGGAATCAATAAAGCGGCTTCCAAAACCGATTTTTGAGGTAGCCGAACTTCTCACTTTCTCTTTATATAAGTTCAAATTCAAGGTACTGTAATTCACGCGGTCATCAATAAAACGAAGCCTGCCCTCAGCCACGTCAATCTCATCTTCAAGTTCTCGGATATTTTCCTGAATTTCAAGCATATCTTTTGTGGTAGCAGCACTTTTAAGCATGTCCCTGTATTTTTCAAGATATATTTTTTTGTTAGCCAGCTTAATGGCTACATCAGTATATTCCTCTGTCACATCACTGGATGAAATATTCTTAGACAAAACAGATCCTACTCCGTTTGAAAATGAACTGATCAATGCATCGAAATTTTTATGAGGTACACGGATAATCAGAGTAAGATTATCATCCATATCCGTATTTTGAAACTCTTCTTTTTGGATATAAGCATTGTTTTTCCTAATGATCTCATTGACTTGGTTCTGTGTTTTTTTAATATCACCCACCTGAATTTTCATATCTCCGTTTTTGATGATTTTTTTAGAGATCGTATCTGTTTTCTTTGGGGTATAAACTTCTTTGCTGGTTCCATTTTCACCTGAGGCTACCTTCTCAGAAACAGAAAATGGAGGAGGTGCAGGAGCAGGTGAAGAAGAAGGTGTTTTATCTTCGGTCAGAACTTCCATTAGGTCGGCTTTCACTTCCTGCTTTTCACCACCTGATTTACTGCAATTGATTAGAATAAGACCTGATAACAGGAGAATAATTTTTTGCATGGGTATGTTAGTTTTTCATGGATATGATCAAAAAGCGTGCTCAAAAATGGTCATTTGTAAAAATTATTAAAATTTAAATCGAAAGAATATTGAATCTTAATTCAATAAATAGCTTTAAAACCGACCTGAAAATACGTATCCCAAAGCTGAAATCCCTAAAGCAGGAAAGGGAATTCTATAGAAAGTCATTACCCGGAAATACCCATACAATATGCCCATTAAAATATAAGTAAATACATGATCAGAAGTAAAAGTCCTTACTCGTTAATATTTGATTCCTGTTTTCTTCAGAATAAATCCAAGGAGCCATATAGGGCCTACCAGTAAAAATTGAATATCTTGTATGAAAGAAGGCTTTTTTCCTTCTATCTTATGGCCTATAAACTGGAAAATCCATGTTATTACAAAGACAATTAAGTAGACCATCCATGACTGTTTTTCAAAATGAATATTGGTAAGATAGATGAAATGCTCCGCCAAAAACATCATGAAGATCATAATAATACTGATGCGTAAAGAAAGTCTGAGATAAAATAAACTGATAAATATTACTGTAATCATACTCATTATACTGACGCATCCAAAATAAGAAATGCAGAAATGAGGTGCCGGAATAAGAGATACAAATCCCAGAATAGTCCAGAAAATAAGGGGTACGCAGATCCAGTGAATAAATTTGTTGGTAGCATTTCTATGGCTTTTGCTATATTCTGCAAATAATAAATCAACCTTTCTCATAGTAGCGGGATTTGAGATACGCTAAAATAATAAAATTTTGTAATCACTGATAAGTTTGCTTACATTTGTGTTATGTCTGCCTTAGAAAAGTTCGGAGTTGAAATTTTTACGCAACGTAATATTTTCGAAAGAATTGCTGTCGATAAACCTTTCCGTCCTGATAATCCTGCGTTTATTTTTATTAAATCCGGAACTATAAAACTCCGCCAGCACTTCAGTGATCTGGAAGTTTCTGCCAATATGTTTATGGTAACAGACCCGCAGACGATCTACGAAGTAGTTTCTGTAACTGATGATTTTCAATCCCGCATGGTTTCTTACAAAAGAGAATTCATCTCTGCCCTGTCATTAAAGTTTAACCGATTGATTACTTACCGCTATTTCAGGCAGCAGATGAACAAAGGAGTGCCTTTTCCTGAAAATGAGATGGAAGTAGTCTGGAAAAGTGTTAATTTCCTGAAATATATTCTGGATTCTGATACAGAAATGCTTTATAAGAAAGAAATGGTAGAACATCTTTTCTCCGTTTTTTGTTATCAGATGGCAGGAATTATTTCTAAAGAAGATAACAATTCCCTGAACCAAATGTCCAGACAGGAAGAAATCGTATTTGTATTTCTTACCGATCTTGCAGAACATCACCTTACAGAGCGTAGTGTTGAGTTTTATGCCGAACGGCAGTCGATTACAACCAGACATCTTTCGTCGGTAGTGAAGTCTATTACGGGTAAGTCGGCCAGTCATATCATTGCGTTGATTGTTATCAATGAAGCCAAAGTACTTTTAAACTCTTCCAATAAACCGGTTTCAGAGATTTCTTCTATCCTTGGTTTTAGTGATCAATACTCATTTTCTCACTTCTTTAAAAAACATCTGGAGGTAAGTCCTACCCAGTACAGACATCAGTTCGAAAGTTAAAATCTTACATTTGAACATCTTTTTCCAAAAATCAAGCATTTGATTGATTTTGTTGTTCTCCTAACTTTGCATCTGTAAAACAAGGTAAAATGACAAAGAAAATAAAAACAGCACTATCTCTTTTGATAGCAGCTTTTCCTGCGCTGTTTTTTTCCCAACAGATTAAACAGATGACCGCAGGCGAGGTGGCCGAACTGGCTGTTCAGAATCATCAGCAGTTAAAAGTTTCCGCACAGAATATTGATATTGCCAAACAGAGCATCAATGTTACAAAACTTCAGCAGCTACCTACTATTACGGCTTCCACAAGTCAGTTTTATTTAGGGAATGCCGCTGCCATTGATAAAGACTTTTCAAATTCTACAAAAGTTCCGATGCCACATTATGGCAGCTCTTACGCTGTACAGGCAACCCAACTGATCTTTAAAGGAGGATTGGTAAATAAGTCTATAGAGATGGCAGGACTTCGTGAACAGATTTCTGAACTGGATCTGGAGAAAAATAAACAGGATGTGAAATTTTTAGTGATTTCAAATTATCTGGACGTTTATAAAATTGTGAATCAGGAAGAAGTATTTCAGAATAACAAAAAACTGGCTCAGGAGCGTCTTAAAAATATTCAGAAGTTCTATCAGCAGGGTATGGTGACCAGAAACGAGGTGATCCGTGGAGAACTGGCTATCAAAAACCTGGATCAGGGAATTCTGACTCTTTCAAACAATAAAAAGATCCTGAATTATAACTTAGATATTGCATTGGGCCTGCCTGCTGATACGGAAATAGTTCCTACTGAAAGTTTAGAGAGCAAAGAAGCGGGAATCGGAATGGAATATTACACAAATCTTGCCTACGAAAAGAATCCGCAGCTGAAATCGGCTAAGAAAAATATAGATATCGCAGATAAAAATATTGAAATCATAAAGACAGATAATGCACCCACCATTGCAGGGTTTGGAGGCTATACCCTGCAAAGGCCTGTTACCACAAGGAATCCGGTCCTGGATATGTATTCCGGAGGATGGCAGACAGGTGTTTCTCTCAGTTATAATATAGATACCCTCTATAAAACAAAGGAAAAAGTAAAATTAGGTGAACTGCAAAAAACACAGGCCAATGATGCTGTGACTCTGGTGCAACAGAATGTAGATATGGGAGTGAATGCAGCTTATACAAAATATCAGGAAGCTATTCAGCAGGCAGATATTCTGAACGATTCTAAAAAGCTTGCTGAAGAAAACTACAAGATCACTGAGGCCAAATACCTTAATCAATTGGCTGTACAGGCAGAAATGATTGATGCGCAGAACCAGAAACTACAATCAGAACTGGATTATGCAAACGCAGAAATCAATGTTTTGTATCAGTATTACAACCTTTTGAAATCTACCGGAACACTTTAATTTTTAAAACTGAAAATCAACAATGGAAAACAAGGAACAAACTACTCAAAATACTGCCCAGACTCCTGCAAGACCGGCTGGAGACGGCAAAAAAAAGAAAAATAAAACCAATAAAATCAGGGCCATTATTTCTAATATCATCGTTTTTATGGTGATTGGCTTTGGGTTATTCTGGCTTATCCGTGAATATTTCCATATTGGAAATAAGACTTATACAGAAGCTGCTCAGGTTGAGGAGTTTATTAATCCCATCAATACAAGAGTTTCTGCTTATATCAAAGAAATTAAATTTATTGAACATCAGCGTGTAAAAAAAGGTGATACACTGGTAATTTTGGATGAACGTGAAATTCTTACACAATTGGGGCAGGCTGAAGCAGCTTACCAGAACGCAACAGCTCAGAAAACAGCCACAAGTTCTTCGGTAAATACTGTCTCCAACAATATTAATGTAATGCAGTCTAATATTGCCGGTGCAAAGGCAAGACTTTGGAATGCCGAACAAAACCTGAACAGATACAAAAATCTTTTGGCGGCAGAAGCAGTTACAAGACAACAGTACGATCAGGTAAAAACCGAATATGATGCTCAAAAAGCAGCCTATGAAACACTGGTTAATCAAAAACAATCAGCTAATCTTTCTACTACAGAAGTGAAAAGCAGATTAGGAATCAATGATGCAGAAATTAAAAGAACAAAATCGGCCTTGGACATGGCTAGAATTAACCTTTCTTATACCGTTATCACAGCACCTTATGATGGAATAATGGGAAGAAGAACGATTACCGAAGGACAACTGATCCAGCCGGGGCAGCAGGTAGCTACTATCGTCTTAAACGGCCAGAAATGGGTAACAGCCAATTTCCTTGAAAGCCAGATGCCCAATATTAAAGTGGGAGAGAAGATGACCATGACAGCAGATGCTTTGGGAGGACAAAAGTTTGAAGGTGTAGTTACCGCAGTTTCTGCAGCTACAGGATCAAGATATTCAAGCGTGCCTACAGATAATTCTACCGGAAATTTCATTAAGGTACAGCAAAGAATTCCCGTAAGAATTGAATTTACAGCATCCAATACAAAAGAAAATCTGGATAAGCTGAGTGCGGGAATGAATATGAATGTAAATATCAATTAAGACTAAAAGAGTGAAGATGTCTGATTTCAGATCATATGCTGAATGAAAACTGAAAATGAATAGAAAAAATCTGTTATCTGATATTTCAAATCTATTATCTAAAAAATCATGTACAACAAAGGATTATATAGCGACTGGGTACCGAAACCCGTGCAGCTGCTGCTGATTGTATTACTGCTTGCCGTGGTAATGCCTATTGGCGGAGTCTATACGGGAAATATCAGCCATCTGGTGAGTGGTACCGGAGCATTGACGGAATATTTTATGTGGGCCAATTATGCCACCACAATCGGGATGGGAGCCTGTATGCCTGTGGTCCTCAGGATTAAAATGAGGTTTAAGGTACGGGACAAAATGGTATTGTTATTGGTTCTTTTAGGATTAATGAGCTATATTAATGCGACTACCTTACAGCCGATGATCTTTGTATTTACGGCTCTGGTGATCGGATTTATGAAGATGATGGTGACAATAGAGCTGTTTCTTCCGTTAATGGCCATGATAGGGAACCGTGGAATGTTTTATGGAGCATTCTATACATTTGTGTTGGTGATGAACCAGGTTGCAGCTTATTATGCAGCTGAATTTTCACTTCTTTACAATTGGCAGCAGTTCTATATTTTTACTTCGGTTTTGTGTTTCATTCTGGCATTGATTCATTGGATTTTTATGCATAATAAATACTTTGCATTAAAGGTTCCATTACATTATATTGACTGGTTAAGCATTTTACTTTTTATATCCACTTTTATGTTTTCCGCTTATGTATATGCATTTGGAAGACAGCAGGACTGGCTGAATTCGAAAAATATTATTAATGCAAGTATCGCTGCTTTTGTGAGTTTTGCATTGCTTGCGATTCGTCAGTTGACTTTAAAAAGGCCTTATCTATCATTCAAAATTTTCACCAGAAGCAATGTACAGAACGGTCTGTTTATGTTATTTTGGTTAGGAATGTTTTTAGGAACGGCCTCTATTCAGACTTCTTTTGCAGTGGGAGTATTAGGATATGATCAGGTGACAAATGCCGGACTTAACTTACTTATGATTCCTGGAATTATTCTGGCCGGAGTTATTGCTATATTTTGGTTTAAAAACGAAAAACCATTGAAAATGTATATATTTTCAGGGTTTGCGGGCATGATAGGATATGCAATTATCATGTATTTTTCCATGGTATTGGAATTCAGTTATGATAACTGGTATTTACCTATGTTCTTAAAAGGCTACGGAATGTGTTCATTATTTATTTCCGTATGGTTCTATACTCTTGATAAGCTTGAGATGGATGAAATGCTTGCTGCTATCGGACTTGTATTGGTTTGGAGAACTTTTCTGGCTGTGGGGATTTTTTCAACCCTGTATTCTTGGTTACAATACCGTTTTCAGGTTACTGCAATAGGAGATCTTGCTGTTTATATGGACGGAATGACAGTTACCCCTCAAAATGTGGCGGCCAATATGAAGGGCATTCAGCTTAATGCGGTGATCATAGCAACCAAAAAGATATTCGGATATATTATTCTGGCCGGTTTTGGAGTGTTATTTTATGTGATAACCCATCACTTCGGAGCGAAGCGATTCCAGTATTTCAGATTTGTAAGAGTTCTTGGCGGTAAGTCTGTTATTGCAAGAAGAAGGCTTCGTGAACGGAAAAAATTATTAGAAGAAATAAAAGATGCGGCAGGACCTGCATTATAAAAAATAACCTTGTTTTTTCACAGTAAAACCCTGGATCCTTATAGGCTGGGGTTTTACGTTTTAAAAGCGGTTGAAGTGCTATAAATCACTTTATGGTTCTTGAAATCATGAAAAATTTCATACTTTGTTATTTTTATTGCTTCTAAATAAGAATTACCTTTGTGAAATTATAAAACTTTGATTAGAAAGAATGAAAAAGCAGTATGCATTCATAGGTCTGCTGGCTTCGGGATTATTTTTTTCCCAGACAGTTAAAGACTCTGTAGACTCAAAAAACATTGATGATGTTGTGATTGTAGCTTCCAGAAAGCCTACAAAAATTTCTGAAATTCCAGGTACAGTATGGGTAGTACAGAAAGAAAAAATACAGGAACAGGCTAAAAGCGGAGTGCCCATTAAGGAAATGCTTTCCATTTTGATTCCAAGTATGGATATTGGCCCGCAGGGAAGAACCAACTATGGGCAGAATATGAGAGGGCGTTCTGCTTTGGTTATGATTGACGGGGTTTCATTGAACAGTATTCGTGCAATCAGCCGTCAGCTGGATGCTATTGACCCTTTTAACATCGAAAGAATTGAAGTTCTTTCCGGAGCAAGCTCTATTTATGGAGGAAATGCTACCGGCGGTATCATTAATATTATTACAAAAACCCCATCCAAAAAAGGAATCAGCGGAGAAACAGAACTGGGAGTACGTACTGGTTTTATGGGGAAAGATGACCATGATTTCCGTGCTGCCCAATCCATCGCAGGTAAGGGTGAAAAGGTCTTTGGAAGATTAGGAATTGCTTATCAGCAGAATGGTGGTGTTTATGGAGCAGATCAAAAACAGCTTTTTACAGATATTACACAAACCGATCTTCAGTACAACCAGTCTATCGACATCCTTGCAACAGGAGGATATCAGTTTAACAATAAACATAAAATAACAGCTTCCCTTCAGTATTACAATTCTAAATTTAACGGAGACAGAAGTTTATTCCTGGGTGAAAACCTAAGCGCATTCACTACCAAAAATGCTTCCTTACTGGATATGAGAGACGGATTCTCTTCCGATAAAAATGTAGGAACTGAGCGTTATATGGGAACCGTTGCTTACACCGCAAACGGAATTCTGGGAGGTCAGGATTTATATGTACAATTTGCTACCCGTGGTGAAAAATTAGGATTTTATCCTTTCCCGGGGAATGTTACCCTTCAGACAGGAAAGATTGCTTATATGTCATCTTCCCAACAAAATACTTATTACTCAGGGATAAAAGCTTTATTGTCAAAATCATGGAAAGGGCTGAATGTTACCTATGGTGCGGATATTGATTTTGAAAAATTTGAAGGAAATCAGTCAGTTTATGATATTGCCAAAACAATGTCAAGCGGCGGATTGATCAATGAAACAAAATACAGCCTTGGAAGATATCCTACCAATCACTCCCAGAGCTACGCAGGTTATGTACAGGCAAAATATAATATTCTTCCAAAATTACAGATCAATGCAGGAGTTCGTTACCAGCATATCAATGTAAGAATGGATGATTTTGTAGGGTCAGAACAGCAAACGCAGGTAGCAATGGGCTATGGAAGCTCAGCATCTGCTATTCCGGGAGGAGAAAGTTCTTATAATGTGACGTTGGGCAATGCCGGTTTATTATATAAGTTCAATGAACAGCATCAGGTCTGGGGAACATTTTCTCAGGGAGCAAGTCTGGCAGACCCTGCTAAATTTTATGGTATTGGGCAATATAAGCTGGTGGGAACAAACTGGAATGTAGTATCCAGTATCAACGTTAAAGAACAACCTTTACAGGCGATCAAAACAAATCAGTTTGAAGTAGGATATCGTGTTAATAAAGGTGGTTTAAGAGCTCAGATTGCAGGATTTATGAGTAATTCTGACAAGAGTGTTACAGTAGATAAAAAGACTTTCCAGATTCTTGTGAATGATTTGAAATTAAGAAATATGGGAATTGAAGCTGAGATTTCCTATTCCTTAAAGAACGGAGTTTATTTCGGGGCGAGCGGTCTTTTGATCAAGTCTGAGGTAGATAATAAAGGAGAATGGCAGAAACAGGAGATTTATAATGCTTCTCCATCCAAATTAGTAACTTATATTGGTTACAATATTCAAAACTGGTCATTCAGATTCCAGTCATTACAGAATTTCAAGCAGAAGGATGAACTTAATAATGTTGTAGAAGGTTATAATACTTCAGATTTGATGATCGGATACAGATTCAACTGGGGGAAATTCAACCTGGGTATTCAAAACTTGTTTAATACAGATTATCAGACGATATGGAGTAAGCGCTCCCAGGTTTTATACTCTACCTATGGACTTCCTGAATTATTTAATTACAAAGGAAGAGGAAGAACATTCAATCTGTCTTATACTTTTGACTTTTAAAAATAAGATTAAGGTATAACCGCCTTATTCTGAAAAATATATTGTATTTCAAATCCGGTTTCTGATATTGATCGGGAACCGGATTTTAATTTAAAAAAAATCAGTTATGGCTAAAATTCCAACAGGGCAGATCATTGCCGAAGTTACCAGAAAAGAATACATCAGCGATCATTTTATAAGGGTTTATCTATATTCGCCCGAAGTAAAGCTATTCAAAGATACCGCTGTAGGAGACAATAATAAAATTGCTGTACCGCCGGCAGGTTTAAACGAAATTCATTTTCCAACCTTGGATGAAAACCATCAGTGGGTTCATCCTCCGAAAGAATTGGCTCCAACAATAAGAACCTATACGCACAGAGGGATTGATTTGGAAAAAAATGAACTGATCATTGATTTTGTAGACCACGGAGACGGAGGTCCTGCATCAAGGTGGGTAAGAGAAGCTGAGGCTGGTTCCAAATTGGGGGTAATGATGCGCCTGGATGGAAAAGAATTGTACCCTAAAGCTGATTGGTATCTGCTGGTAGGTGATGCTACGGCAATTCCGGTTATCAGTGCGATTTTGGAAACCCTTCCTGAAACAGCAAAAGGAATATGCATCCTTGAAGTTCATGGAAAAGAAGATGAACAGCAGCTGAAAACCAAAGCTGATATTGATTTTAAGTGGCTTCATAATTCAAATCCACAGATCAGCAGTGATATTTCTGAGGCAGTGAAGAATGTAGAAATCCCCGAAACATCCAAATTTGGCTATGTAGCATGCGAATTCTCAGGCGTAAAAGAAATCCGTACATATCTCCGGAAAGAAAAAAACTGGACTTCACAGGAACTCTACGCTTATTCTTATTGGAAAGCAGGTGTTGCAGAAAATGAATCGCAGGCGGACAGACAGAAGGAAAAAGATTCACTGGAGTAGTGAGCTGGGCGTAGGTAGGAAAACTTTTTGATAATTGAGAATGAGGAATTGAGAATGGATAGAGTGGTTGGGAAAAAAGAAGTACAGGCAGCAAAAGTAATTTCTCACTTTCAATTTTCCATTTTCAACTTTCAACATGTATCTTTGCAGCCATGAAAGATTTAATGGGCAGAGCGATCTGGGATTACTATCACAATGAAAATCCTGAAGACCTGCAGACTGAAACATCAATTTCTGAGCTGGATGAGCTTCCGGTAGATTATTTATTCAGAGATTTTGAAGAAATGAATGATATTGAGCAGAAAGCACTGCAATTATCCGAAGGAAAAATACTGGATATTGGAGCAGGAGCAGGTTCTCATTCTTTATATCTTCAGAATGAAAAAAAACTTGATGTAACTGCTTTAGATATTTCTCCAAAATCTGTTGAGGTTTGTGCGCTGAGAGGAATTGAAAAGGCTGTTTGTGAAAATATGCTTGATTTTTCCGGTGAAACATTTGATACCATTTTATTATTGATGAATGGTACAGGGGTTTTTGAAAGTCTTGCTAAAATTGATACCTATCTTCAGAAATTGCATACTTTATTAAATGATAATGGACAGATTCTGATTGACAGTACAGACATTATCTATATGTTTGACCGTGATAAAGATGGCGGAGTATACATTCCGGCAGGAGGATATTATGGTGAACTGGAATATGTAGTTCATTATAAAGGAGAATCTGAAGAGCCGATTACGTGGCTTTACCTTGATTTTAATACTTTGAAGAATGCCGCTGAATACAATGGTTTTAAAATCGAAAAAATCATGAAAGATGAAGATTCTTACTTAGCAAAACTGACTAAGAAATAGCTTGAGAACCATCCCTGGTAGTTGGTTACAATTAAAGCTAACATAATGAAAGAGATAATTCCCGGAAAAATATATGAAGCTGCTCTGTAGGGCAGCTTTTTCGGTGTAAATAAAACCCAGAATACAAATAATATCAAAGCTCCTGCTGCACCTATTAAAAGTTCAGGACTTTTTCTGTAGGTAAAAACCCGTTGAATATTATTTCTGTACATAAAAGGAACAGCAAAATACTGGACAGTAAAAAAAATACATCCAAAAATAAAAGTCAGAATAGCCGGACCGTATTTTTTTAGTTTAATGAAGTTCAAACCTAATAAAATAGAGCCGGGAATAGTACCTAAAAGCAAGCTGATGATGAATATAAGCTCCCTTGGAAACAGTTTTACAGCGTTGGGATCTTCAGTTATATAATCCTGCCATATTTCCTTTTCTGCATTGATTTTAGCTTCTTCCGCTTCTTTTTTATACTGGATTAGTTGCTGAACGGCTGTTTTTTCCTGCTCACTGAAAATACGTCCTCTTTCTTGCAAAATTTCAAAAGCTACCTGAACGGCCTCCGGAACAAAGCGATTGCCTTCCTGTAAATAAACCTCCAATTCCTGATTGGACAATTTTCTTAAAACACTTCTATTCACCATAAGCTGTTAAAAGAAAGGCTGCTTCTATTGAAACAGCCTGTTATCTTTATCACGATGTTAATTATCCGATCTCAATACCGTTTTCAACATTGCTGTCATCCGGTGTTACGAAAGATAATTTTCCGTCTGGTTTTGTTGTTAATAATAACATTCCCTGAGATTCAATTCCTCTGATTTTTCTTGGTGCAAGATTCAAAAGGATCATTACCTGCTTACCAATAACTTCTTCAGGGGTAAAGCTTTCCGCAATACCTGAAACAACAGTTCTTACATCTACTCCTGTATCTACAGTAAGTTTTAATAATTTATCTGCTTTTTCTACCTTTTCAGCTTCTATAATAGTTGCTGTTCTAAGGTCTATTTTAGTAAAGTCATCAAACGTGATTTCCTCTTTCATAGGGTTTGCGTTAGGATTTGTTTTTTTATTGTTTTGTTTTGTATTTTCCAGCTTTTGAATTTGAGCTTCAATTACATCATCTTCAATTTTTGAGAAAAGAAGAGATGATTCATTGATTTTGTGGCCAGTTTCAATTAAGACAGGTTGAGTCCCAATATTAATCCATGGTTTCTTTTCAACATTGAACATGTTCAATAGCTTTTCAGAGCTGAAAGGCATGAAAGGTTCACATAACTGAGCCAATGCAAGAGCAATTTGAGCTCCAACGAATAAAGACTGAGCCGCTTTTTCTGGATTATCTTTAATGGTTTTCCAAGGTTCTTCTGTCTGAAGATACTGATTTCCAAAACGGGCAAGGTTCATCAATGCAGTTAAGGAGTTTCTGAACTCATAATTTTCCAGAAATCCTGAAATCTCTTTTGCTGATTTACTTATTTCTTGTAATTCAGGACTGTTAATATCACCTTGTGGTACTATACCATCATAGTACTTATGAATAAGAACCGCAACTCGGTTGATAAAATTCCCAAAAATTCCTACCAATTCAGAATTATTCTTAGTCTGGAAATCCTTCCATGTAAAGTTGTTATCTTTTGTTTCCGGAGCTGAAGAAAGAAGAGCATATCTTAAAACATCCTGCTGCCCAGGGAAATCTTCTACATATTCATGAGCCCAAACTGCCCAGTTTCTTGACGTTGATATCTTGTCATTTTCAAGGTTCAGGAACTCAAAAGCAGGAACATTTTTAGGCATGATATAATCTCCATGAGCTTTCATCATCGCAGGGAAAATAATACAGTGGAATACAATATTATCCTTTCCGATAAAATGTACCAGGTCACTGTTTTCACTCTGCCAGTAATCTTTCCAGTCTTTTCCATTTTTCTCTGCCCATTCTTTGGTGAAAGAGATATAACCGATAGGTGCATCAAACCATACGTACAATACTTTCCCATCCGCATTTGGAAGTGGAACCGGAACTCCCCAGTTCAGATCTCTGGTCATGGCACGAGGCTTAAGGCCGTCATTCAACCAGGATTTAACCTGCCCGTATACATTAGGCTTCCAGTCATCTTTATGACCTTCAATGATCCACTCATTTAAGAAATCTTCATATTCATTTAAAGGCAGATACCAGTTTTTTGTTTCTTTAAGGATAGGAACATTTCCACTAAGCATTGATTTCGGATTGATCAGTTCCGATGGCGAAAGGGTAGAACCACATTTCTCACACTGGTCTCCGTATGCGTTTTCGTTGCCACAGTTCGGGCACGTTCCTACAATATAACGGTCAGCAAGGAATTCTCCAGCCTGCTCATCAAAATACTGCTCAGAAACCTCCTCTGTGAATTTGCCTTTTTCATATAAAACCTTGAAGAAATCCTGACTGGTTTCATAATGGTTCTTAGACGTTGTTCTTGAATATTCATCAAAGGAGATTCCAAGATCAGAAAAAGATTTTTTAATGATCCCGTGATATTTGTCAACGATATCCTGAGGAGTAACCCCTTCTTTTTTAGCTCTTATAGTAATAGGAATCCCGTGCTCATCCGAACCACAGATAAACGCTACATCTTTTCCTAATCTTCTTTGAAATCTTGCGTAAACATCCGCAGGAATATAAACACCTGCCAAATGTCCTATATGAACCGGCCCGTTTGCATAAGGCAAAGCTGCCGTAATCATCTTTCTGTTTGACATTTATAGTAAAGTTTTGACTGCAAAGATAAGGATTATCTCTTGAATACCGCTATTTGCGGACTTATTATGATTCGTAAGACAATTTAATGAGCTGAACATGAAATAAAGTTAAACGTTTGTTTGACTTTGTGTTTAGGTTTCATCCTATATTATGCATCGCATAGGATCGTTTAATCTACTGGATTTTAGAAATCTAATCTATTTTAGCTTCGTAATATACATAAAATTATCTTAAATTATATTAATTTTATGATAATTATATTTTTTTTTTAAATTACCACTCTGGCTTTAGGCCAAAATTTGACTTAAAAAGAAACTATAAAAATAAGATTGTGAAGAATTTTACAACAGTATTAAAAATCGCGCCCGCTTTTTTACTGGCCAGCACAGTAATGCATGCGCAAACAAAGGACTCTCTTCCACAAGAAAAGAAAATTGAGGAAGTTGTACTGATTGGGTATGGTGCTAAAAAGAAATCTGATTTGACAGGGTCTATTACTGCCATTTCTGCTAAAGATTTTAATGAAGGAAGTATCAATTCTCCAGAACAGCTAATTCAGGGAAAAGCGTCTGGGATTCAGATTACAAATAACAGTGGTGCTCCTGGCGCAGGTTCTACCATTCGAATTAGAGGAGGAGCATCATTAAATGCAAATAATGATCCTTTGATTGTAATCGATGGAGTTCCGGTTGATAGCAATGGGATCAGTGGTGCTGCCAATCCTTTGTCATTAATCAATCCGAATGACATTGAAAGTTTTAATATTTTAAAGGATGCTTCTGCAACAGCAATTTACGGTAGCAGGGCTTCTAATGGAGTAATTATTATTACAACAAAAAAAGGTACTTCAGGAAAAGTAAAAGTTAATTATTCATCTACGACTTCTGTTTATGAAAAAATGGGCAACATCAAGATGTTGTCTACAGATCAGTTTAGAGAAGTTGTAATGAATAAGGCACTTCCGTCATTTCAAGCTTTACTGGGAAACTCTAGTACCAATTGGCAGGATCAGATTTATCAAACTTCCTTAGGTTTTGATAATTCCATTTCCTTATCAGGAGGGATAAAAGGATTGCCTTACAGATTATCAGTAGGGTATTTGAATCAAGATGGTATTATTAAAACTAATAATATTGAAAGAACAACCGTTTCTTTAAATCTTAATCCTAAATTCTTTGACAAACATCTTGAAATTAGTTTTAATCTAAAAGGTACGTATGTTGAAAATAGGTTTAAAGAAGATGGTGCTATTGGAGCAGCAGTTGTATTTGATCCTACCAAGCCGGTTTATGATTCCTCTTTTGCAAATTATGGAGGGTACTGGGAATGGTTGCAGGGTAATGGAGAGCCCAATACGAATGCAACGAAAAATCCCCTTTCTATGTTAAATCAGAGATGGGATCGTTCTTATGTAAGAAGGGTTTTGGGAAATGTTCAGTTGGATTATAAGTTCCATTTTTTACCGGAATTGAGAGCTAATTTAAATTTAGGATATGACTATAGTGATTCTAATGGAAATACTACTGTGTTGCCTACTGCGGCTATGGCATTTTATCAAAAAGGTACATACAGAAGATATACACAGGAAAAGAAAAATAAGCTTTTAGATTTCTATCTGAACTACCTTAAAACATTTGAAACTATAAAATCTACTGTAGATTTCACTTTAGGGTATTCATATCAGGACTGGACAAGATCTGAACCATTTGCACCAACACTTTATGGAAATGGAACTCAATATCCATTAACAGGAGTAGATATTTTTACACAGAATACTATCCTTTCATACTTTGGACGTTTAAATTATACATTTAATAATAAATACCTATTAACAGCCACTTTGAGAAGGGATGCTTCTTCTAGATTTAGCAAAGAGAACAGAGTGGGTTATTTCCCATCTATAGCATTAGCCTGGAGAATGGATCAGGAGGATTTTCTTAAGGATTCAAAAACAATCTCTACGTTAAAGTTAAGAGCAGGATGGGGGCAGACAGGCCAGCAGGATATTCAGAAAAATGATTATCCATATTTAGCAAGGTACGTCTTGTCAAATAGTGGGGCAATGTATCAGATTGGTGAGGACTTCATTAATACATTGAGGGCTCAGGGATATGATAGAAATATAAAATGGGAAACCACTACTACTAAAAATATTGGTTTAGATTTCGGTTTCGTAAAAGATAGAATTAATGGATCTATTGAAGTATATGAAAAAGAATCAAAAGATTTATTAAGTATTGTTCCTGTACCGGCAGGGGCTAACCTTACGAACCTTCTTCTTACAAATATTGGTGATATGAGAAATAGAGGAATTGAGGCAAACGTTAATGTAAAGGCTATCAATAATGATAATTTTACATGGGAGTTCAATGTTAATGCGACTCATTATAGATCAGAGGTTACAAATTTGGCTTCCACTGAAGTATTGACAGGCGGAATTGGAGGAGGAGTTGGGACAACCATTCAGGTACAATCCCAAGGATATCAGCCAAATTCATTTTATGTTTACCAGCAGGTTTATGATAGCGCAGGCAAACCAATAGAAGGGGCATATGTAGATAGAAATGGAGACGGGATCATCAATAATTCTGATTTGTATAAATACAAATCACCTGCTCCTGATGTTTTGATAGGTTTTTCTTCTAAATTCACTTATAAAAATTTAGATCTAGGTTTTACAATGAGAGCAAGCATTGGAAACTACGTTTATAATAATGTGGCTTCTCAATTTGGTAATCTGCAAGGAATATCCAATAATGGTTTTTTACAAAACATTCATACTGACTATTCAAACACTGGGTTTGTCAAAGCTCAATATTTATCCGATTACTATGTTCAGAATGCTTCTTTTGTAAGGATGGATAATATTAATATAGGATACAGTTTCCCAAGCTTTATTGATAAGAATTCGAAATTAAGAATTTTCGGTTCTGTTCAAAATGCATTTGTAATTACAAAATACAGTGGCTTGGATCCGGAAATATTTGATGGTATTGATAATAATCTATATCAAAGACCAAGGGTTTATTCACTAGGATTTAATTTTCAATTTTAATTAAGTAGAGCTATTATGAAATTTAAATATATTAATAGAGTAATGCTTACTGCAGGTATGGCTGCAGTATTGTTTCTGTCTTCATGTGAGAAAGATTTGGATAGAATGCCTGAATCGGAAATTAGTTCAGCTTCAGTATATGCAGATTTTTCAAATTATAAGCAGGTTTTAGCCAAGATATATGCTGGTCTTGCGGTGAGTGGACAAGAAGGAGGAGATGGTAATGTAGATATTGGAGGGATTGATGGAGGAACATCAAATTATTTAAGACAATATTTCCAGATGCAGGAGCTTCCCACGGATGAAGCTGTTATTGCCTGGAATGATGCTACCTTACCTGATATGCATAACATGACATGGTCTGCAAATAATGTGTTTATTCGTGCTATGTATTATAGAATTTATTATCAGGTGGCAATGGCAAATGAGTTTATAAGAGAGACAACTGATGAAAAATTGGCTTCTCGAAATATAACAGGGCAAAATGCAGAGACCTCAAAATTGTACAGGAATGAAGCAAGATTTATGAGAGCTTTAAGTTATTTTCATGCTATAGACCTCTTTGGTAACGGACCTTTTGTAACCGAAAAAACAGAAGTTGGGATTACACCCCCACCTCGAATCGATCGAAAAGATTTATTCCTGTATATTGAAAGTGAGTTGAAAGATTTGGAAGCTATTTTAAAAGATCCAAGAACCAATGAATACGGTCGCGCAGATAAAGCTGCTGTATGGATGCTTTTATCTAAACTTTATTTAAATGCAGAGGTATATACAGGTCAGCAGAGATATTCAGATTCAAGAGTTTATGCAGAAAAAGTGATCAATGCAGGATATTCTTTAAAATCTAATTATGGAGAACTGTTTCTGGCTGATAATAATGTGAATAATAATGAAGTGATCTTTTCTATTAATTTTGATGGCCTTCATACCAGAACTTTTGGTGGAACTACATACATTATCCATGCTGGAGTCGGAGGAAATATGAAGCCTGCGGATTTTGGTATTAACAGTGGATGGGGAGGAATAAGATCTACTAAAAATTTGGTAAATCTGTTTCCAGACCCAAATGGAACTCTTGATAAAAGGGGAATATTTCATTCTGATGGACAAAACCTGGAGATAAACAATCAATCTGAGTTTGCAGACGGATATCCATTAATTAAGTTTAAGAATGTAAGAAAAGACGGATCTCATGGATCCGATACAACCGGAGACTTTGCAGATACTGATTTTCCTCTTTTCAGACTGGGAGAAGCATATTTGATTTATGCTGAAGCAACTTTAAGAGGAGGTGGCGGATCTACAGCGACAGCTGTACAATACGTGAATTTATTAAGACAAAGAGCTTATGGAAATACTTCAGGAAATGTTACATCTATTAATCTTGATTTCATCTTGGATGAGAGAGCAAGGGAGTTAGCATGGGAAGCGACCAGAAGAACTGATTTAATTCGATTTGGTAAGTTTACTTCCTCTTCTTATTTGTGGCCATTCAAAGGAGGTGTTAAAGATGGTAAAGGAGTAGAAGGTTATAGAGCGCTTTATCCTATTCCAAGCACAGACCTTACTGCTAATCCAAATTTGATTCAAAATCCAGGATATTAATAAAAAACATTAATTTAAAATGAAACATTTTTTTAAAATATTAACCTTAGCTTTTATTGGTCTTTTGGTTGTTTCTTGTGAAAAGGATGAAGATCAGGCAGTTCTTAATGAGGTAACAAATAGCAAAATTTCATCTGATAAAATATCCATTGTTTTAGATAAAAACCAATTGGACGTAACAGCGGTTAACTTTGCATGGACAAAATCTACTTTTAATCTTGCAGTGGTTTCTACACAACAAATAGAATTAGGAATTAAAGGAACTAATTTTAAGAATAGTAAATTCGTCGATGCTGTCAGCTCACCTTCTTCATTAACTAATAAACAACTGAATACATTGGCAGTGGGACTAGGGGCAACAGTTAATGTTGTTAATCAGATAGAAGTAAGGTTAAAAACAAATGTTGGAGAAGGAGTATTTTACTCCAATGTAATCACCCTGAATGTAACTCCTTATGTTTTGGGTCCTACCTATAACTATACAGATCTGTATTTAATTGGTGATGCCACATCAGCAGGTTGGGCGAATGAAGCTACAAATACTAAATTCCTGCCTTTACAAAAAACTGTTACCTCAGGTTTATATTCTTATACTGGATATTTTGCTGCTGGAAGTTTTAAATTTATAAAAACTCCGGGATCTTGGGATACACAATACGGAATGGGAGGTTCGGCAGGAACATTAAGTACAAGTGGTTCTTCAGGAAATATTTCTGTGGCAACTGCAGGATATTATAAGCTGACAGTTGATACCAATGCATTAACATATATATTAACCCCAATAGTTCCTCCAACGACTACGTATTCATTTATCTCAATGATTGGAACTGCTTCAGGAGATTGGAGTACAGATGTAGATCTTCAAAAATCAACATTTGATGCCCATATCTGGGTTAAGAAAAATGCAGCTTTAGGAGCAGGTGAATTTAAATTCAGAGCTAATCATGATTGGGGTACAAGTTGGGGTGTTGCTCAGGAGTTCTTTGGAGTTGCAGTGATAGGAGGTGCCAATATACCAGTATCTACATCGTTTAATTATGATGTGTATTTCAACGATATCACCGGAGAATTCTCAGTAATTCCAGTATTTTAAAATAATAAAAATCTAAATAAAATAAAGCAAAGTGCTGCTTTACCGTGGCACTTTGATATTTTAAGTTAATAAATAGTCATTATGAAGAAAATTACAGTTGGAGCACTTTTGCTCTCAATGATGTTTACAGGCGTGAAAGCCCAATCTTTAAAATCTCCGGACGGGAAGTTTGAAATGAGCTTTCAGCTGAAAGAAGGAGTACCTTACTATAACCTGAAATATAACGGAGCCGTAGTAGTTGAAGATTCTAAATTGGGATTGAGATTATTTAAAGACACAGCCATCAAATTCGCTTCCGAAATTGCCAAGCCGGAAGATGCAAAATACGACCTCAACAACGGTTTTGCAAAGGTAGATGAAAAAAGAGACTCTAAAAACGAGACCTGGCAGCCGGTTCTTGGTGAGAAAAAGAACTATATCAATCATTATAATGAGCTTGCCGTTACACTGAATCAGGCTTCTACAGACAGAAGTATTGTGGTGAAATTCAGGTTGTTCAACGATGGCCTTGGGTTCAGATATGAATTTCCACAGCAAAAAAATCTTAATTATTTCGTGATCAGAGAAGAAGATTCTGAAATTGATTTCCCTACCGATATGAAGGCATGGTGGATTGTGGCAGATTATGACTCTCAGGAATACCAGTATCAGGAAACTAAAATTTCTGAAATTCCTGCAAAGTGGGATAAAGCATACGATGCGAACGCTTCCCAGTCATTGGTGAAAAATGCAGTTCAGTCACCCTTAATGCTTAAAAAAGAAGGGAAAGAACCTTTGTATATCAACGTTGCCGAAGCCGCAGTATTGGATTATCCGGCCTCCCATCTGGAAGTGGATGCACAGAATTACAAATTCAAAACGCATTTGACAGCAGACAGACAGGGAGCAAAAGGGTATATTCAGACTCCGTCAGTAACACCTTGGAGAACCATCATTGTTGCTCCAAAAGCTGAAGAAGTGATGGACTCTAAAATGATTTTCAACCTGAATGAACCAACAAAATATACAGATACCTCTTATATTCACCCTACAAAATACATGGGAGTCTGGTGGGAAATGATCATCGGAAAATCACAGTGGGCGTATTCTACAGCAGAAAACGTTCATTTGGATAAAACCGATTTTACAAAACTTACACCAAACGGAAAGCATGCAGCCAATAATACTAAAGTTAAAGAGTATATTGACTTTGCTGCGGAAAACGGATTTCAGGGATTGCTTATTGAAGGCTGGAATATAGGTTGGGAAGATTGGTTCGGACACTCAAAAGAATTTGTTTTTGATTTCATTACCCCTTACCCGGATTTTGATATCAAAATGTTGAATGATTATGCTCATTCAAAAGGAATTAAGCTAATCATGCACCATGAAACTTCAGGTTCTGCAACGAACTATGAAAGATGGGCAGACAAAGCCTTCCAGACGATGAATAAATATGGCTATGATGCTGTGAAAACAGGATATGTGGGAGATATTATCCCAAGAGGAGAGCACCATTATTCTCAATGGACCATCAATCATTATTATAGAATTGCTGAAAAAGCAAATGACTATAAGATCATGGTCAATTCTCACGAGTCTGTACGTCCTACAGGAGAAAGCCGTACTTATCCAAACTATATTTCTGCCGAAGCCGCACGTGGAACAGAATATGAAGCATTTGGAGGAAATAAGCCTGATCACCAGACTGTTCTTCCGTTTACAAGATGGATGGGAGGGTCTATGGATTATACACCGGGAATTTTCCAGACAAAATTAGACTATTATTTCCCTGGAGATACCCGTTTCGTAAAAACTACACTGGCCAAGCAGCTGGCTCTGTACGTTACAATGTACATGCCGCTTCAGATGGCCGCAGATCTTCCTGAGAACTACAAAAAGCATATGGATGCATTCCAGTTTATCAAAGATGTAGCAGCAGACTGGGATGACACGAAAATCTTATCTGCCGAACCAGGAGATTATGTGATTACAGCCAGAAAAGCAAAAGGAACAGAAAACTGGTTTGTGGGAGGAATTACCGATGAGAACAAACGTGAGTATACGGTAGATTTCTCATTCCTGGATAAAGGAAAAAAATATGAGGCAATCATCTATGAAGATGGAAAAGATGCGGATTATATCAACAATCCTCAGAGCTATAACATCTATAAGAAAGAAATTACCAGCAAGTCAAAAATTAATTTTAAAATGGTGAGAAGCGGAGGTTTCGCAATTTCTATCAAGCCTGTAAAATAATTTGAAAATACACTAGGGTGCCCCGGCTCATTGGATTTTTCCATGTCCGGGGTATTTTATTTTTTGTAAGAAATTATTCTTTAATACAGGTTAAGAATTCCCTATTTCAATTAATCTGAGTTTGGGTTAAGGAAATTAAAATTAATGTAGAATATATAGTTTTGTATTACCTTATAATGTATTGAGGCTACCATACGCCTAAAAAAAAACTGGAAGAGCAAAATTATTTAGATCATAAATAACTTCACTCTTCCAGTTTTTCTTCTTATTATATCTTTAGAATAAACTTGGATTATTTATCCTCTGCCTGCTGGCTGAGTGATGAATATTGATATTCCGGTTCTGATACCTGTTCTTTTCTTTTAACAGGAACTCCGTTTCTTATTTTTTCATTGTATTCCTTTTGGTACTGCTTTACCGTCTTTCCGGTGCCGTCATGTCTCCATCCCGGTGAGTAAAAAAGATATTTGATACGGTTTTTAAAAGATACCCCCGGCTGTCTGAGATCTTTTCCTATCCTTCTCCATTCATAGAAAAGCATAGTAGCAGGATCTTTGGATTTTATTTTGGGGTATACTCCGTATTTTACAGGAACTTCGGGATCTTCTTTTTCAAAAGTTCCGAATATTTTGTCCCAGATGATCAGTCCCATTCCCATATTACGGTCCAGGTATTTGATGTTGCACGCATGATGTACACGGTGATGAGAAGGAGTTACCAAAATATATTCCAGAAAGCCCATACTTTTAATAGACTGGGTATGTACAAACGTTCCATAGATCTGTATTGCAGAATATGCCACCATAACATGTAACGGATGGAACCCCATAAATGCTAAAGGAGAGAAAAACAGATACCTGTATAAAGGCTGGAATACAGGACTTCTGAAACCTGTACTGATATTAAAATATTCAGAATTGTGATGGGTAATATGCACTGCCCAGAAAACACGGGAATGATGATCTACATAATGATGGATATAATAGGCGAGATCCTGAGCGAGGAAAACCGCAATCCAGTACCATATTCCCACTTCCCAGGTGAAAAGACGGTGTTGGTAAAAAAACATCATGACAAACATAGAAAAGCCTTTCATGATGATATCTAAACTGTAATTTAACAGAGCAAAAAGAACATTTGTAGCAACATCTTTGGTTTCATAAATCTTTTCTTTATTAAAATGGCTGTAGGCCATTTCTATAAAAATAATGACGGCAAACAAAGGGATAGTCCATGTATAAACGATATCTGGCCCATCACTTTTGAAGATTGAAGAGAAATCAAACATTTTTTCTGTAAAACTAAAGATAAAAAGAATGAGAATCCCTATTTTTAGATGAATTTTTTATGAAAAAGTTATATGTTTTTGATAAAAATTAAGATATCAATGCCAAACCTTAATTTTTTCCCTTTAAGAAGATTGAAATAAGCACATTACATTAGGTTTTGAGCTTATATTTGAAAATTAAATGCTAAATTGAACTTTAATATGAAGACTATATATGCAGTATTAGCCCTTTCGATAGCTTCTGCAGCTTTTTCCCAAAAAATGTTGGAAAAAGTAGAGCCGGCGTTCTGGTGGAAGGGAATGAAAAATCCCGAACTTCAGATTCTTGTTTACGGAAAAGGAGTTGCCAATAATGAAGTCACTCTTTCGGACGGGATACAGATCAAAAATATCCAAAAGGTGGAGAATCCTAACTATCTTTTTATCACTGTTAATACCAATGAGATAAACGTTCCTAAGTTTACCATTAATATTAAAAATGGTAAAAAAAATATAGGATCCTACTCATATGAGCTTAAACAAAGGAATTCCGGATCCGCAGACCGCTCCTCTTTTACCTCGAAAGATGTGATGTATCTGATTATGCCGGATCGTTTTGCTAATGGTGATGAGAAAAATGATTCCAGACCGGATCTTACTGAGAAAGCTGACCGTAACCTGCCTAACGGAAGACATGGTGGAGATCTTCGCGGTATTATCAATAATCTTGATTATATTCAGAAGCTGGGAGCAACAGCGGTATGGCTGACTCCGGTCAATGAGGATAATGAAAAAGTATACTCTTATCATGGTTATGCTCAGACCGATCTGTATAAAATTGATGGCCGCTATGGTACTAATGAAGACTACAGAACATTATCCCGTGAGTTGAATAAAAGACATATGATGCTGGTGATGGATTATGTAACCAATCACTGGGGAGTTTCACACTGGATGATCAAAGACCTTCCCACAAAAGACTGGATTCACTGGTTCAACGATGGTGAGAATGGATTCAAAAGATCTAACTATAAAATTACCTCTCAATTTGATACCAATGCTTCCGAAATAGATAAAAAATATGCACTGGACGGATGGTTTGATACTACAATGCCGGATATTAACCAAAAAAATCCGTTAGTCCTGAAATACTTAACTCAAAATGCAATCTGGTGGATTGAATATGCAGAACTTGGCGGTTTCCGTGTAGATACTTACCCTTACAATGATAAAGAAGCAATGGCAAAATGGGCTAAAGCAATTACCGACGAATATCCGAAGTTTAATATTGTAGGTGAAACTTGGCTTTCTACTGCAGGACACATTTCGGCATGGCAGAAAAACTCTAAAACCGGAGAAGCCGCTGGATACAACTCGAATCTGCCTTCTGTGATGGATTTTATATTATTTGGAGAAATGCCTAAAGCTTTTCATGAAAAAGAGAGCTGGAACGGTGGAATGAACAGAATCTACGACTCATTTACAAGCGACTTTCTGTATCCGGATGTTAATAACCTGCTGGTATTTTTTGAAAATCATGACACCGAAAGATGGAATGAAATTTTTAATGCAGATCCTAAAGCCTATAAACTGGGATTAACACTTATTTCAACCACCCGTGGAATTCCGCAGATCTATTATGGATCAGAAATAGGAATGAGAGGAAATAAGAAAAAAGGTGGAGATGCGGATATCAGAAGAGATTTTCCGGGAGGATGGAAATCTGATAAGCAGAATGCCTTCAATCTGTCAGCGCAAACTCCGCAGCAGAAAGACTTTTTTCAGTATACACAGAAATTATTGAACTGGAGAAAGGGAAAAGAAGTGATTCATAGCGGGAAAACTAAAAACTTCGTCCCTCAGGATGGTGTATTTACCTATTTCAGATATAATGAAAAAGAAAGTGTAATGGTTATGATCAATAATAATGATAAAGACCAAACAATAGATTTGAAACATTTTGCAGAATCACTTAATGGATTTACAAAAGGGAAAGATATCATTGCAGATAAAGAATTTACATTCCAAAACACTATTGCCATACCTGCGAAAACTTCATTTATTATTGAACTTGAAAAATAATTACGATCTATGAAAAAATTAATAGCTGTTCACACATTCATCTTATTTTTATTTGGATTTTCAGTCCTTTCTGCTCAATCGTCAAAAACATTTGAAAAAGAAAAGACAGAGATCAGCAAGATGCTTGACGGATTTAATGCAGCTGCTGCAAAAGCGGATTACAATGCTTATTTTAATTACTTTGCTGATCAGTCTACTTTCATTGGAACTGATGCAACTGAAGTTTGGAACAAAAAAGAATTCATGGTGTGGGCGAAACCTCATTTTGACAAAAAGAAAACCTGGAATTTCACCGCTCTTAAAAGAAATATCTATTTCAGTAATGATGGAAAACTGGCTTGGTTTGACGAATTACTGGATACCCAAATGAAGATTTGCAGAGGCTCCGGAGTCGTAGAAAAAATTAATGGAAACTGGAAGGTAAAGCAATATGTACTTTCCATCACAGTTCCCAATGACGTAGTGGATAAAGTGGTTGCTGAGAAAACAGCCCTTGAAGATCCATTAATCCAAGAATTAAAGAAATAAGAATGAATACTCAGCACGGTACTTTTTCAGGGAAAATAAAACCTAATCTTTCGATGCTTCAGATTATTAATATGAGCATGGGATTTTTAGGAATTCAGATGGCATTTGGGCTGCAGAATGGAAATGCAAGCCGTATTCTGGCCAATTTAGGGGCTGATGTTCATGAATTATCTTGGTTCTGGCTGGTAGCACCCATCACAGGATTGATCGTTCAGCCGATTATCGGGCATATGGGAGATAATACATGGAGCCCGTTGGGAAGAAGAAAACCTTACTTTCTGATTGGAGCTGTTTTATGTGCCATAGGATTGGTACTGCTTCCTAATGCTGCTTCTGCAAATCAGATGTTTGCGGCCAACGCTCTTTTGCTGGCCGTAATTTTCCTGGCTATGATGGATGCTTCTATAAATGTTGCAATGGAACCTTTCAGGGCTTTAGTTGGAGATATGTTGCCAAAGCATCAGGGTACAGTAGGGTTTTCTGTGCAGACCATCCTGATTGGAATAGGTGCCGTACTCGGTTCTTACCTTCCGGACTGGCTTACTAAACTTGGAATTTCTAATGAAGCGCCTAAAGGTTTTGTAGCAGATAATGTTATTTATTCCTTTTACATAGGAGCAGTATTACTTATTCTGTCTATTTTATATACCATCATTACAACCAGAGAATATTCACCAAAGGAGTTTGCAGAATTTGCAGGAGATAAAGAAATAGAAGAACCCTCCAGGTTTTCTGATATTTTTAAAGACTTTGCCAGGATTCCTGCTCAAATGAAAAAGCTGGGTATTGTTCAGTTCTTTTCATGGTTTGCATTATTTACGATGTGGGTATTTACAACCAGTGCCCTGGCAACCCATCATTTGGGATTATCTCCGGAAGATACCCATTCCAAAGAATTTAATAACGCAGGAGATTTAACAGGTAAGCTTTTCGGAATGTATAACCTTTGGGCTATTCCTTTTGCCTTTCTATTGACTCCTATTGCAAAATGGATAGGTAAAAAACAAACCCATGCTCTCGCTTTAGCCTGTGGAGGGATAGGGCTCATTTCAATGTATTTTATTAAAGATGTCAACAATTTATGGATTTCTATGGTAGGATTAGGTTTTGCCTGGGCAAGTATTCTGGCGATGCCTTATGCGATGCTGATTGAAGTTATTCCTCAGAAGAAAATGGGGGTTTATATGGGCATATTCAATTTCTTTATTGTTGTTCCTCAGATCATCAATGGATTATTCGGAGGTCCTGTTGTAAGCGGTGTTTTTGGTAAGCAGGCCATGGATTATGTGGTTGTAGGAGGAGTTTGTATGTTGATAGGAGCATTAGTTACAATGATTTTTGTCAAATCAGAGAATGAGACTCCAAAAGAAATTGAAGGGGAGATTAAACAGGTGCATTTTTAATAGTTGAAAATTGAAAATGGAGAATTGAAAATTATTTTAATGTCTGTTATTTAATAGAATAATAGGTTTTAATATCAATAGGAGTGGGCTTTAGCCCTCTTCATTTTAATAGTTGAAAATTGAAAAATGGAGAATTGAAAATTATTTTAATGTCTGTTATTTATAGAATAATAGGTTTTAATATCAATAGGAGTGGGCTTTAGCCCTCTTCATTTTAATAGTTGAAAATTGAAAAATGGAGAATTGTGAATTATTTTAATGTCTGTTATTTAATAGAATAATAGGTTTTAATATCAATAGGAGTGGGCTTTAGCCCACTTTTTCTTTTTATGGACAACCCATTGGCTTTAGCCAAAACATAAAATTGATAATAAGCCTATTTGTAAAAACTAAATCTTTTTTATTTTTAACCTGAATTTTTATGATAGGCTTAATGTATAAAGCTATTAACTTGCTCCTTCCACCTTTTGTATATAACCTCCTTTCTTAACCTACATCAACATGTACAGGATTTATACCCCGTACATTTGTACTATAAATAATCACAAAATGAAAACAGTATATCATAAAGCAGATTCGAGAGGCCATGCTGATCATGGTTGGTTAAATTCTTACCACACTTTCAGTTTTGCTAACTACCAAAACAGAGAAAGATCAAATTTCGGAGTGCTGAGAGTATTGAATGATGACACCGTTTCTCAGGGAATGGGATTCGGAACACACCCACACAGAGATATGGAAATTATTTCAATTCCTTTGGAGGGCGATCTGGAGCATAAAGACTCAATGGGAACCACAGCAGTGATCAAAAAAGGAGAAATCCAGGTAATGAGTGCAGGGACCGGAGTAATGCACAGTGAATATAATAAGAATAAAGATGAGGAAGTAAAATTTCTGCAGATCTGGGTTTTCCCGAGAGAATTGAATGTTGAGCCAAGATACGATCAGAAAAGCATCAAGGAAGGTGAAAAGATCAACGGATTTCAACAGATTTTATCCCCTGATAAAAATGATGACGGAGTTTGGATTCATCAGGATGCCTGGTTTAATTTAGCCAACTTTACAAAAGGAAACGGCAAAAACTATATGCTCAACAAAAAAGGAAACGGAGTCTATGCATTTGTTTTAAAAGGGAGTGTGAAAATTGGAGATCGTGTTCTTAATGAAAGAGATGGGCTGGGAATCTGGGATACTCAGAGCTTTAATCTGGAAGCAGTAGAAGATACAGAAGTATTATTAATGGAAGTCCCAATGGAATTACCTTCTTATCTTAAATAATAAACTAAATTTGTAACCTTAAAAAAAATAAATATCTATCATATGAAAATCTTAGCAATAGCAGGAAGTAACTCAGAAGTTTCAATGAACAAGCAGCTGGTAGCTTATGCAGCCACGTTATTTGAAAATGCAGAAGTGGAAGTAGTGGACCTGAATCCTTTCGAAATGCCAATTTATAAACATGAAAGAGAATTAGCAGGTGGTGTACCTCAGGAAGCTCATGATTTTGCAGCAAAGATTGATGGCGCAAACGTATTATTGGTTTCTTTAGGAGAGCACAACGGAACTTACTCTACAGCTTTCAAAAATGTGTTCGACTGGGTATCCAGAATCAAAGACAGAACGGTTTGGAATGAAGTACCAATGCTATTGATGTCTACATCCCCGGGAGGTAGAGGTGGAGCAGGAGTTTTGGAAGCTGCATCAAAGCGCTTTCCTTTCCACGGAGGAAATGTGGTAGAAACGTTCTCGCTGCCTTTCTTTAACGATAACTTTGATAAAGCTGGGCAAAAAATTTCTAATGAAGAGAAAAACAGCGAATTAAAAGAAAAAATCAAGAAGATTGCAGCTATCGAAACCATCCTTGAAAAATAGAATTTGAATATTCATTTAAAATTACTATTTTTGCAAAAAGAAAAGAGATGAAAATTCAGACCTCCTATAAACAATGTTTTTCTCATAAAGGGAAAGTTGTGGGCTCTGAAATTCTGAGATAAAATAACGGCCGATAATCTGAAAAGATTGTCGGCTTTTTTGTTTTCTAAAATCGAATATAAAAAGTAATTGAAATATTAAAAGATAAGAAGAGGAAAGATGTAAGACAATCCATCATCTGAAATCCAATATCTAAAAATCTAAGCAGACATGAGCAACACTTACAAATCAGCAGGAGTAGACAAAGAAGAAGGATACAAAACGGTTGACAAGATCAAAAAAGCGGTCGGTGAAACCCACAATTCCAATGTATTGAATCATTTGGGAAGTTTTGGTGCTTTCTATGAGATCGGAGGATATAAAAATCCAGTTCTTGTTTCAGGAACAGATGGAGTAGGAACCAAGCTGAAAGTGGCTTTAGATACTAAAAAGTATGACTCTATCGGGGTAGATTGTTTTGCAATGTGTGCCAACGATATCCTATGCCACGGAGCTAAGCCTCTGTTCTTCTTAGATTATCTGGCTTGTGGGAAGCTTGATTCTGAGATTGCTGCTGAAATCGTTCTTGGAATGGTAAAAGCTTGTAAGGATAACAACTGTGCATTGATAGGTGGTGAAACTGCAGAAATGCCTGGGATGTACCAGCCGGGAGACTATGATGTAGCAGGATTCTGTGTAGGAATCGTGGAAAAAGACCAGATCATTGATGGGTCCAACATCAAACCGGGAAACAAGATTATTGCATTGCCAAGCTCAGGATTCCATTCAAACGGATTTTCTTTAGTAAGAAAAGTATTCCCGAACTTCGAAGAAGAGTTTGAAGGGAAACCTTTATATGAAACACTTTTAGTTCCTACAAGATTATATTTCAAAGATATTCATAAAGTATTGGAAGAAGTAAAAGTAGGAGGGATTGCTCACATTACAGGAGGCGGTCTTTACGAAAACGTCCCAAGAATCATCCCTGAAGGACTTTGTGCTTCCATCGATGGTTCAAAAATCAGAATTCCTACTGTAATGCTGGAACTGGAGAAAAGAGGCGGGGTAACCCGCGAAGAAATGTTCGGAACTTTCAATATGGGAGTAGGAATGATCATCGTAGTAGATGCTGAGCACGCTGAAAAAGTATTACACCTTTTAGATGATGCTTACGAAATCGGAGAAATCACAGAAAGTGCAGAGAAAATCAATTTATCACTATAATAAATGTATGAACGTAAAAAGTATTCCTGATTTTAAGTCATAAATAAATTAATACTTTTTACATTTTACAAGAATATGAAGAACATCGTTGTACTCGTATCCGGTTCAGGAACCAATCTTCAGAGAATCATAGATACTATTGAAGCTGGAGAAATTCAGAATGCAAAAGTATCTTTGGTAGTGGCTGACAGAGAGTGTTACGGACTTGAGAGAGCGAAAAAACATACCATAGAAAATATTCTGATTCCAAGAGGAAAAAGCTTCAGCAGTGAATTGGCAAAAGTAATTCCTGCAGATACCGACCTTATCGTATTGGCAGGTTTTCTATCCATTTTGAAACCTGAGTTTTGTGAAAACTGGACTGGTAAGATCATTAATATTCATCCTGCACTACTTCCAAAATTCGGAGGAAAAGGAATGTGGGGAATGAACGTTCACCATGCAGTTATTGAAGCAGGAGAAAAAGAAAGCGGAGCAACAGTACATTTTGTAACTCCGGGAATCGATGAAGGAGAAGCTATTCTTCAAAAATCTTTTGAAGTAACCCCAGAAGATACTGCTGAAACATTAGCACAGAAAGTTCACCAGATTGAATATGAAATATTTCCGACAGCAATCAATAAGGTGCTGGGAAACTAATAGATCAATATAACAAATGACCAATATTTAAGATGTTTTTTTACATCATTAAATTGATACATTGTTACATTAATTAAAAAGAAATCTAAGTAAAATAAAAGTAAATTCGGAGGTGAAAGACCCGGATACAGTTTGAAATAGCTGTAAAAAGTAAAAAATTGAAAGTAAAATGAGTAAAAAGAGAGTTTTAATCAGTGTTTCTGACAAAAGTGGATTAATAGAATTCGCGCAGTTTTTGGAAGCTCAGAATTATGAGTTGATCTCTACAGGAGGAACGTTCAAACATTTGAAAGACGCTGGTTTAAATCCTATTCAGATTGATGAGGTAACCAATTTCCCTGAAATGCTGGACGGAAGAGTGAAAACTTTGCACCCTAAAGTTCACGGAGGACTTTTAGCTGTTCGTACCAACGAAGAGCACATGAGAATTGTTCAGGAACACGGAATTGGCCTGATTGACATGGTTATCGTAAACCTTTATCCTTTCTTTGAAAATGTAAATAAAAACATTTCCTTACATGAAAAGGTGGAGTTTATTGATATCGGTGGTCCGTCAATGCTTCGTTCTGCAGCCAAAAACTTTGACTCTGTTACCGTAATTACCGATGTAGAAGATTATACAACAGTAAGACTGGAAATGGAGCAAAACGGTGACAGCTATATAGAAACCCGTAAAAAGCTTGCAGGAAAAGTATTCAACCTTACCTCTGCTTATGATGCTGCTATTTCAAGAATGCTTTTAGATGAGGAGTACCCTGCTTACCTAAACGCTTCATACAAAAAAGTTTCTGACCTGAGATACGGTGAAAATCCACATCAGACAGCTGCTTATTATGTGTCCACCTTCGAAAACGGTGCAATGAAAGATTTCGAACAGCTTGGAGGTAAAGAACTTTCTTTCAACAACCTTCGTGATATGGACCTTTGCTGGAAAGTAGTTACGGAGTTCAAAGAAGAAATGGCTTGCTGTGCAGTGAAACATTCTACCCCTTGTGGCGTAGCAATAGGAACTTCAGCATTGGAAACTTATCAGAAAACATTCGAATGTGATCCTGTTTCTATCTTTGGCGGAATTGTTGCTATGAACTATAAAATAGATGCTGCAACAGCTGAAGAATTAAACAAAACATTCCTTGAAATTGTAATGGCTCCTGAATTTGATGAAGAAGCTCTTGAAGTTTTAAGAAAAAAGAAAAATCTAAGAATCATCAAAATCGTAAATCCTGTTTCTGATAAACAAACATGGGTGAAAGTGGATGGCGGTATCTTGGTTCAGGATAACGATACTCACTTCTCTGATGATATTAAGGTGGTTACAGAAGTACAGCCTACAGAAGAGCAGAAGAAAGCATTACTGTTCTCTCAGAGAGTGGTAAAATATGTGAAATCAAATGCAATTGTAGTTTCTAACGGAATTCAGGCATTCGGTATCGGTGGAGGACAGGTAAACAGAATCTGGGCAACACAACAGGCTATTGAAAGAGCAAAAGAAAAATTCTCCGGAGACCTGGTATTGGCTTCAGATGCATTTTTCCCTTTCCGTGATGTGGTAGATTTCTGCGCTCAGGAGGGTATCAAGGCTATTATTCAGCCAGGTGGAAGTGTAAAAGATCAGGATAGTGTAGAAGCTGCCAATGAGCACGGTATACCAATGATGTTTACAGGTGTTAGACACTTTTTCCACTAATTAAAATAGAGATAAAAAATAATTAGGGATTGTATTTATAGCATTCAAAATTATATATTTGTAAAATAAGACTAGATAATAAATAAAGTATGAGAATATTAATCATAGGTGAAGGTGGTAGAGAATCTGCTTTAGCGGCAAAACTTCAGAATGACTCAAGAATTTCTAAAATGTTTTTTGCCAACGGAAATGCTACTACCGATGTAATAGGGAAAAATGTTCATTTATCAGAAATCAAAGAACTTAGAGATTTCGCTATTAAAGAAAAGGTAGATCTTACGATCGTAGGTCCTGAAGCTCCATTGGTGGCTGGTTTGAAGGACGAATTCAAAAAACACGATCTTAAGGTTTTTGGTCCTACTCAGAAAGTAGCAAGCCTTGAAGGAAGTAAAGCTTTCTCTAAGAAATTTATGCAGACCTATGATATCAAAACGGCTAAGGCTGTTGTATTTGATTCATATAATGATGCTAAAGAATATGTGCAGACACAGCAGTATCCTTTAGTAATCAAAGCGAGTGGTTTAGCTGGAGGAAAAGGTGTTGTTATCTGTGACACTCTTGAAGAAGCTGAAGCTACTATCCATGATTTCATGATCAGAAGAATCTATGGAGATGCTGGTATCCGTTTAGTTATTGAAGAATATTTGCAAGGTTTTGAAGCTTCTATCATTGCTTTCTCTAATGGTGAAAAATTATTCCCATGTGTAGCTGCAAAAGATTATAAAAAAGCCGGAAATGGAGATACAGGACCTAATACAGGAGGTATGGGATCTGTAGCACCAAGCCCGGAGTTCACTCAGGAGCACTATGCAGATTTTGAGAAAAATATTTTAGAGCCTACTATTAAAGGTCTTAAAGCTGAAGGGTTCGGATTTAAAGGAATCATCTTCTTCGGATTGATGGTTACAAAAAACGGAGCTTACCTTCTTGAATACAATATGAGATTTGGAGACCCTGAAACTCAGGTATTGATGGCACTTATGGAGAACAATCTTTTAGATGTGATCCAGGATTGTATGGAAGGAAAAGACATTGAACTTAAATTCAAAGAAGAAAAAGCAGTGTGTCTTGTAATGTGTTCAGGAGGATATCCAAGAAACATCGAAACAGGTTTCGAAATTACAGGAGGAGATAAAATACAACACAGTAAATTATTATACGCAGGAGCTATTACTAAAGGAGACAAAGTGGTTTCTAACGGTGGTAGAGTTCTGAATATTGTAGCTACGGGAGCTACTTTTGAAGACGCCCGCAAGAAAGTTTACGAAGACGCAGGTCACGTACATTTCGATTACGGCTTCTACAGAGAAGACATCGGAAAGTTTTAATAAAAATCATGAAAAAAGATTTGGAGCAATTCCAAGTCTTTTTTTGTAAAACAGTCAATATTAGATGCCAGATATAAAAGTTTTCAGATACCAGACGTTTAACCAGGTCTGAAATCTGAAATCTGATGTCTGACATCATTTAAAATAAATCAATCAGTTATAAAATGAACAACGGTATTATTATTTTAGATTTCGGATCCCAGTACAATCAGCTTATCGGAAGAAGAATCCGTGAGATGGGAGTATACTCTGAAATCTTACCTTACAATACACCATTACAAGATATCTTAGCAAAACAGCCTAAAGGAATCATTCTTTCCGGAGGTCCGAGTTCTGTAAATGCAGACAATGCCCATCTGGTAGAAAAAGCTTTATATGAGCAGGGTGTTCCTGTTTTGGGTATTTGCTATGGAATGCAGATGACGGCTCACCTTTTAGGAGGAAAAGTAAACAAAGGAGAAAAAGGCGAGTACGGAAAAGCAAACCTTGAAATCATTAAAGAAAGCTCTTTATTGAAAGGAGTTACTCAGAACTCTGTTGTTTGGATGAGTCACTTTGATGAAGTAGGAGAATTGCCTGCAGGTTTTGAGCTCAATGCAAAATCAGGAGTTATTGCTTCTATTGCTAATGAAGAAAGTAAAATCTACTGTGTTCAGTTTCACCCGGAAGTTTCTCATACAGAAGAAGGAGGGAAAATGCTTGAAAATTTCGTTTTCGGAATCTGTAATGCAGAGAAAAACTGGAAACTGACCAATTATATTGATAAAACAGTAGAAGAAATCCGCGCGAAAGTAGGAGATAACAAAGTGATTCTTGGACTTTCAGGAGGAGTAGACTCTTCTGTAGCAGCAGTTTTGATTCATAAAGCAATTGGTGATCAGCTGACTTGTATCTTCGTAGATACGGGATTATTGAGAAAGAATGAAGGTGAGAAAGTGATGGGCCAATATGGAGAACATTTCCATATGAACATTAAAATGGTGGACGCTCAGGAAAGGTTCCTTACAAAATTAGCTGGAGTAGACGATCCTGAAGCGAAGAGAAAAATCATTGGAAACGAATTTATCCATGTTTTTGATGAAGAATCTCACAAAATTGAAGGGGCTAAATTCCTTGCTCAAGGGACTATTTACCCTGACGTTATCGAAAGCCAGTCTGTCAACGGACCCTCTGCAGTGATTAAGTCTCACCACAATGTAGGAGGACTTCCTGAAGATATGGAATTCGAATTGTTAGAGCCATTAAGAGAGCTTTTCAAAGATGAAGTAAGAAGAGTTGGAGAAGAATTAGGTATTCCTCACCACATGGTATACAGACACCCTTTCCCAGGTCCTGGATTAGGAATCAGAGTACTGGGAGCTGTAGATGCTGAAAAAGTGAGAATCCTTCAGGAAGCTGACGATATTTTCATTGAAGAACTATATAAAAATGACCTTTACGAAAAAGTATCTCAGGCATTTGTAGTACTTCTTCCAGTAAAATCTGTAGGAGTAATGGGAGATGAAAGAACTTACGAATACACCGCTGTAGTTCGTTCTGCCAACACCATCGACTTTATGACAGCAACGTGGAGCAGACTTCCTTATGAGTTCCTTGATACTGTTTCCAGCAGAATTATCAACGAAGTAAGAGGAATCAACAGAGTAGCTTACGATATTTCAAGCAAACCACCTGCAACTATTGAGTGGGAATAATTTTTGACTTGAATTTATAATATAAATCCTGCCCAAACGGGCAGGATTTTTTTATTGGAATAGCTTGCCTTATCATCATTCACAAGCATTGTTGTGGTCAATAAATTTATTATGCTTAAAAGTAAATACTGAAAAGCATTTGTCAGAGTTTTTTTGAAGAGAATCATTATTACATACTGATGTTACATAGTAAGTGAAGGTAGTAAAACTTCCATCCCGGAAAGTTTCATTAGGTTCTCCAAATATTGTTTTGAATTTCTCAGCCGAACTATTTTTTAATGTATTCTCGAGAATGAGTTTCTCAGCCAAATCAAAGGTTCTCTTTCCCTTACAGCCTAAAGAATCCTTAATCCAAGTCATACTGTCTTCTGATTTTTTTACTTTTTGTTTATTACATCCTGTAAGAAATAAGATGATAATGAGGAATAGGTTGATTTTCATAGTTATAGTATGTGAAGTTTTACTTAAAACAGGTAGATAAACAAAGTTGTAGTGCTCAGGTTATTCTCGCTGAATTTAGGTAGAATTTCATCAAATTTATTAAAACAGTTTCAATGAAAAAATAATAAATAAAATATTGAGAGTGATTAATAAACAGTATATTAACTTGAATAATATATGTCTATGAAAAATAAGATAATTCAATAACATTGATCCCGCTATATAAAAATAAACAAGATTTTTTACTTCCTGAGTCTTTATTTCAGACACTGAAAATAAGTTTAAATAGTGGGAAAGATTAATTATTGAGCTGGGATAAAAAACGCTTAAAATAAAAATAACTGTAATACTTATAGTTATTGCATATGGTTTCATTTATCAATAAAAGCTTTAAAAAGATGTTTTTTAATTTGATAAAAAGAAGGGCTCAAAAGAATGATAATAGGTGTTTTCTTTCCAGTTGAATTTCATACTTATTTCGTTATTATTTAGAAAATCTCTCAACGAATAGTCATCATCCTGAAAATAAATCTCCTCGATAGAATCATCTTCTTTATATTTAAATTGAATATTAGGAATGGTTTCGTTTTGGAATTCATCATCAAATACAGAAGGATCACCATAAAAATTTTTAAATTTATCGGTTGTATGGCCTGTCATTAAATCTATTGCACATCCGGCTAATTTTCTATTTCTATCGTCAAATACAAAAATACCTTTGCCAAACAGACTGCCATTACGATAAAATACATACTCCCATTGAGCCTCTCCCTTACTGCTATTTTCTTTATTGTAGTAAAAGGTCCAGGGTTTACCAAATGTTCCGATATCTATATGACGATGAATAACTTCTGATAAATGATCTTCTGAAGAGAGATAAACCTCACCTCCCAATTGTTCAACTTGCTGAGTCCTGTAGTTTTTTAAAAATCTTTCTATCTTTTTAAGCTCATTAGTAGTAGAATCATAAGTTAAACAGTTAAATTCTGAAAGCTTATGAAGTTGTTCTTTTGGTGTTTCAATATTATTTTCATCAGTGTATTTTATGTAAGTACCCACTTCTATTATATTTTCTTAATTATTTTTCCTTAAATTTAAGTAAAATTATATCAAATGCAAATAGAAACGAGACCCCTGACTGTTCAGGATTATGATGAGTTGGTTGTGACAATGAAGCGTGCTTATCCCCAGATGTCTGAATCTATCTGGTCTAAAAAAAGTATAGAAAAACTTACGAGAATATTTCCTAAAGGTCAGATTTGTATCACCGTAGATGGGAAGTTAGCGGCCGTAGCGCTGTCCATTATCGTGAATTATGACGAATTTGGGGACGATCATACCTATGTTGATATTACAGGAAACTATACATTCAACACCCATTTGTCAACAGGAAATGTATTGTATGGAATAGAAGTTTTTGTTGATCCGGAATTCCGTGAGCTGCGTTTGGGAAGAAGGCTGTATGATGCCAGAAAAGAATTATGTGAGCTTCTTAATTTAAAATCAATCATCCTGGGCGGAAGAATTCCGAATTATCATAAATACAGTGACGAACTTTCCCCAAGAGAATACATCCGCAGAGTAAGAGATAAGGAAATTTATGATCCTGTGTTGTCTTTCCAGCTTTCCAATAACTTTCTTCCCATAAAGATCCTGAAAAAATACCTTCCCGAAGATGAATCATCACTGGAAAACGCTGTTTTGCTGCAATGGAACAATATTTATTACAGCAAAAAGCCCAATACGATGCAGGACAGTATCATTCGTCTGGGGCTTGTACAGTGGCAGATGAGGCATTTTAAAAATATAGATGCTTTTTATGAACAGGTAGAATTTTTTGTCAATGTAATGGGCGACTACAAATCAGACTTTGTTCTCTTCCCGGAACTTTTCAATACACCACTGCTGGCACCATTCAATAAGCTGTCAGAAAGGGATAGTATGATAGAACTGGCTAAACTGAGTGAAGATATCAAAAATAAAATTTCTGAGCTTGCCATTAGTTACAATGTAAACATTATCTCAGGAAGTATGCCTGTCTTTGACGATGATAACAATGATTTGTATAATGTAAGCTACCTTTTGCACCGCGATGGGCGTATAGATGAATACCGAAAAATTCATATTACACCGAATGAAAGGAAATACTACGGAATGAAAGGAGGAAACGAAATAAGAGTTTTTGATACCGACTGTGGAAAAATTGGTCTTGTCATCTGCTACGACGTAGAATTTCCGGAATTGCCAAGGATTCTTGCAGATCAGGGGATGAAAATTCTTTTTGTTCCTTACCTTACCGATACGCAGAACGCCTATATCAGAGTACGTCATTGTGCCGCTGCAAGAGCTATCGAAAATGAATGTTACGTAGCCATTGCCGGCTGTGTAGGAAACCTTCCGGGGGTTAATAATATGGATATCCAGTTTGGACAGGCGGCCGTGTTTACCCCTTCCGATTTTGCTTTCCCATCGAATGCCGTAAAAGGAGAGGCTACACCGAATACAGAAATGACTTTAATTGTAGATGTAGACCTGAATCTATTAAAAGATCTCCATCATAACGGTTCTGTTCAGGTGATGAAAGACCGGAGAAAAGATCTCTATGATACCTACCTCAAATAACAAAACAGAATGCGAAAGCATTCTGTTTTTATTTTTACCTAAAATTTTAAAAAAACAAATTAATCATAATGAGGACATACTACCGCAGGACAGATCAGTCTTGGACATCTTGGCCTTCCGTCAGTAGGACAACATTGGTTAGAGCAGTTAGGAATATCAATGATAAGACCACTTCCCGCAATTCCTTTTAATTGTTCTCTTGAAAGTTTGCTGTTGCGTAAATTTTTCATGTTTTAATACTTTTGTTTTGTTTGTACACTGTAAATATATATAATTTTAATTAAGCTTTATCACTAATTGTTTATTTTGTTATTATGACTACTGTTTTATTTGTAAAATACAAATTATTGGTTTGAATTTTTAATCTATTCTTTAAAATTATTATATTTATTCATTAATAAAAAACTAAAAACTATGCAAAAAGGAATTGTAAAATGGTATAATGCAGAAAAAGGCTATGGATTTATCATCCCTGAAGGAACAGAAGATGCTATTTTTTGTCACCATTCGGCTATTGCCGGCTCTTTAAAACTTTTGTCAGAAGGACAAACCGTAGAATTTCATATTGTAGGAGGCCCCAGGGGGAGACAGGCAGAAAATGTGAGAGTTGTGGATAACAGCTAAAATAAAAAGAGTCAAAAAATCACTAGAAATTAATAAAAATGACAGGTACAGTTAAGTGGTATAACCAATCAAAAGGATATGGCTTTATTTCTCCTGAGGGTGGAGGAGTAGATATTTTTGTTCATAATTCCGCTTTAAAAGCGGCGGGATTAATAACTTTATCTGAGGGGGAGAGAGTTTCATTTGAAGTTGTTACATCAAAAACAGGAAAATTAGAAGCAGCTCATATAACATTATCACAATAAATTTTAAGGACAAACATGTGAAAAACTGCTGGTTTTCCGGCAGTTTTTTTAGGAGGTCCCTTTATAAAACTGTAGTTGGGAACAGTTTTTGGAGTAAATTGCACCAACTATAGATAGATTATGTTTGACAAGCAGCAGAGAAAACTGAAAAGATCCGCCAGATTGATTTCCGTATTAAGTAAATATGGTTTTAAAGATATGCTGGCAAGAATGAACGGTGGAAATAAGCAAGAGGAAATTTCAGAAAATTCCGATGAGATTGTTTCAAAAGGTACCGTTTATGAAAGAATAAGGCTCGCTCTGGAAGAGCTGGGGCCTACTTTTGTCAAACTTGGACAGACCTTCAGTAATCGGGAAGACCTTTTACCTGCGGAACTTATTCAGGAACTGCAGAAACTTCAGGATAAAGTAGAAGTAATAGAAATGGATGTTGAAGATATACTGGAAAGTGAATTCAATATTTCCGTTAAAGACTATTTTCGGGAAATTCAGAAAGAACCTCTGGCTACAGCCTCCATTGCACAGGTTTATAAAGCTGTTTTGCTGGATGGAAGCCCTGTTATTTTAAAATTAAAAAAACCGGACGTACAATCTGTCATTGAAGATGACCTGCTATTGATCAAGGATATTGAGAAATTGATATCTGCATATTCAGAAATAGGAGAGCAGCTTAATCTGAAACAGGCAATTTCTACTTTTGAAAAATCATTGCTGGAAGAACTTTCTCTGATCAATGAAAGGAATAATATTCAACAGTTTCGTCTCAATTTTAAAAATAATAAAGAAACTTACGTTCCGATAGTCTATGATGAATTTTCCAACAATAATATTCTTTGTATGGAATTCATTGATGGAATAAAGGTGACAGATCAGCCTGGTCTTATTGCTCACGATATAGACCCGGTGAAAGTTTCAGAAGCCGGATTGAGACTTTTTGTTTCTCAGATTTTAGATTATGGATTCTTTCATGCCGATCCTCATGCAGGAAATATTTTAGTAAAAAAAGACGGCAGAATTGTTTTTATTGATTTCGGTGCTGTAGGAAAAATCCAGCCCAATGATAAAGAGATCCTTGAAAATCTGATTGTCAGTTTTGTGGCTAAAAATCCGCATAAAATTGTCCGCTACCTCAAAAAAATGGCTGTAAGCTATGAGATCCCGGACGAAAGAAGATTTGAAAATGATGTGGAAGATATTCTCAACTTCGTTCACAGCTCGTCGTTGAAAGAAATCAATGTTCAGGTGATTATCAATAAAATGAAAGATATTTTAAAAGATAACAGGCTTTATATGCCGGATTATTTTTACCTTTTATTTAAAGGAATAAGCCTGATAGAAGGTGTAGGAAGAACAATTAACCCAGAGCTTGATATTGTTAAAAGTCTCCATCCCTATACCAAAAAGATATTCACCAGAAAAATTAACCCGAAAAATATTTTAAAAACGGGAATGGACAGAATGATGAATTTCACAGACAATATAGATGAAATTCCCAAAGAGCTTCGTTCTGTTCTTCAGAAATTAGATGAAAATAAGTTTACGGTCTCCACCGAGAGCAAAAATATAGAAAAGACCAATCAGCTCATCAAATCCAGCGTGGTCAATCTGATCTTGGCAATGATCTTAGGAGCTAATATCATTGCAACGGCTATTGTTTTCGCATCAGAATCCGGACCCAGAATAGGAGAGTTGTCTTTGGTAGCTGTTCTAGGCTTTACCTTTTCAGTCGTATTGGTTGTAATACTTTTATTGAGAGTAACTAGAAAGTGATCTGGAAGAAAGAAATAAAATTTCAATAACTCAAAACCAGGGATCACACATTGCTGAGAGTTTCACTTTACATAAAAAACAATAACAATGAAAACAATTATTACATCAGTATTCATTTTCTGCAGTTTGTTTTATAAAGCTCAGGAAGGCAATAATGAAAAGATTTCAGGAGACTTTGATGGCAACGGAACAAAAGAATATGCCTATACAAAAGTCAGCGATTGCAGTGATGAATGTGATGGTAAATGTGATACTACCGTCTATTTCAGTGATGAAAATATAAAACCATTTATTATTTCACCCGCCAATGGGGGAACTTTATATAATTTAGGCGATCTTAATAATGACGGAAAAGACGATATTGGTTTCTATCCTAATTGGTGTACAAGCTGCTGGCATCCTTTTTATGTATATACATTTGGGAAAACAGGCTGGAAACCATTAGTGCCTTCCATTTCTACTCATTGCAGTCAGTGGGAGGAAAATCAATTTCCAATCAAAAAAGACCCGAAGAAAAAAGGCTACGTCATCATCACTACCAGCAAATGGGAAGATGATGATATCAGGATTAGCAGTAAAAGCGTTAAGGTTAATTGAAAATTGAAAGTGGAAAATTGAAGATGACTTATTATAATTTTTTTCATTTTATGTCTTTATTCTCAAATTCCTATTTTCTATTCTTCATTTTTAATTGCCTCTTTTCTCTATATTTTAAATTATACATATTAATACCTATCTTTGCAAAATGGAAAAACTCACTTTTGCAGATTTTGACCTGCCGGTTAAAATTCTTGATGTTTTAGCAGATTTAGAATTATTTGAACCTACACTGATCCAGGAGAAGAGCTTAAAGCCTATTCTTTCCGGAAGAGATGTAATGGGAATTGCACAGACTGGAACAGGAAAAACTTTAGCTTATTTATTACCGGTTCTTAAAGGCTGGAAATACAGTAAAACAGGTAACCCAACTGTTTTGGTGCTTGTTCCTACAAGAGAATTGGTGGTTCAGGTAACTGAAATTCTTGAAAAACTGACAGAAGGTATTACTGCAAGAGTAATTGGAATATATGGAGGGAAAAATATTAACACTCAAAAACTTTTGTTTAATGATGGTTGTGATATTTTGGTTGGAACTCCAGGTAGAGTGATGGATCTTTCCATAGATAATGCTATTTCTCTGAAAGAAGTACAGAAATTGATCATTGATGAATTTGATGAAATGCTGAACTTAGGTTTCAGACCTCAGCTTACTCATATTTTTGAAATGATGAAAGAGAAAAGACAGAACATTCTTTTCTCCGCAACCATGACAGAAGCCGTAGATGAAATGCTGGATGTGTATTTTGCAAGTCCAATTGAAATTTCGTTGGCAAAATCGGGAACACCGCTTGAAAAAATCGAACAGACTGCGTATAAAGTTGAAAACTTTAATACAAAAATTAATCTTCTTGAGCATTTATTGAAGAACAATGACGATATGTCTAAGGTCTTGATTTTCAACAATAATAAAAAACATGCCGATCTGCTCTTTACTAAAATAGATGAACTTTTCCCTGGCCAGTTTGATGTAATTCACTCCAATAAGTCTCAGAATTACAGACTTAAGGCGATGAAAAGCTTTGAAGACGAAGAAGTAAGAGGACTTATTACTACAGATGTAATGGCAAGAGGTCTTGATATTTCAAATGTCACCCATGTTATCAACTTTGAAATTCCTGAGATCCCGGAGCAGTATATTCATAGAATCGGTAGAACCGGTAGAGCTGATAAAGAAGGTAAAGCAATCGCTTTTGTTACCAAAAAAGAAGAACCTTTGATTCTTGATATTGAGTTATTGATGGATAAGGATCTTAAATTTAATGACTTCCCGGAAGAAGTTAAGATCAATGCTAAAAAAATCGTTTCTGAAGAAGATCAGATTGTGATGAAAAACCCGGCACAGGTAAAACTGAATGAAGGGGGAGCAGCATTCCATGAGAAAAAGTCTAAAAATACAAAAGAAAACTGGGGTGGACCTTCGAAAAGAAAAACACCTAAGAAGTTTGGAGCAAACAGAGCCCAGCAGAAAGCGATCTCTAAGTCCAAAAGAAAGAAATAAAATAAAAAACTCCCATTTTATATTGGGAGTTTTTTATTTTCCTAGTCAAATTTGATATTGTTGTTTTTTAATATTTCCTTAAACCTATCTGATTTACCTTCCTCTTTCATGCTCTTGTAGATATAGCCTATCATGGTTTCTGCATCAGACCGATATGGAGATTTCTGCTCACTGTAAATCCTGTATGCTCTGCAGATATTATCGAGCCCTTTTTCATTATTTTTCAAATGGGTAAAGTAGACCTGCCCCATTCCATAGTAAACCTCCGGATCACCTGGATATACCTTGTCAAAATCGTTATATGCATCAATAGCTTTTTGATATTCCTTTTTATAAACATACGTTATCGCTATATTCTGTAAAGGCATTTTACCTTTAGGATCAATAGATAAAGACTGCTTATAAGCATGAAGAGCCTTATCATATTCTTCAACCCTTCTGTAACATATTCCGAGATTATCCCAGGCATAAATAAACTTTGGGTCAATTTTTAAAGCCTGTTCATAATTTTGGATGGCTTCTTTCCAGTCTTCCTTTTTTGATGCATCAACTGCTTTCTGGTAGAAATCAATTGCAGTTTCATTTTTTGAAAACTTGTCGTAATTGGTTTCTGAACTTTGGGTAGCTCTTTTCAGACTTTCACAGTTTTGCATCAGATACCGCTCAATTTCATTATAACTGTCCTTGTACTGCTGTGAATCTTTGTTGGTATTAAAAGTCAGGTTAATCTGCTTTTTACCATTCATTTCAGGCGCTTTTTCCGACAGTTTCTCTGCTCCTTTTAAAAGATTAGAAATCTGAAGAGCCCCTGTATATTTGTCAATGCAGTCATGCATATCTTTGATGATATCTTCTTTCTTCCGGTTAGCCAGGGAGATAGAATCAGTGCATTGACAGGCATTTTCTGAAAGCTCCTGAAGAGCTGTTTTTTTATTCAGGTTATTCTGAGAAAACGAAAGTGAATACAGGGAAATAAAAAATAAAATGGTTATTGTTTTTTTTATCATGATTTTGGTTTACTTCATATAGGGAGTCATCACCTTTGCCCAGATTTTATAGCCTTCCGGTTTAAAGTGAAGCATATCTTCTACAAAGATGTCTTTTCTTACATTTCCGTTGGAATCTTCCATGGCTTTTGTAACGTCAATAAATTTAGACTTACGTTGTTTTTTCATAAAAGCAGCAATCATGGTATTGGCTTGCTTCATCTGCGGCCATAGCTGCTCTCTGCTGGGAGAATACTTCATTGAAATATAATCAACTTCAATTGCAGGAAACCTCTGGCGTATTTTTGCATAAAAATCTTTGTACCTGCTGACAACTTCCTCCGCTTTTAGCTGATGATTATCGGCAAAGTCATTCTCACCACAGTATATAATGATCTGCTTCGGCTGATAAGGGGCTAGGAGATCATTGGCAAAATAATTAAGATCTGCAAGCCTGGAACCTCCAAAACCTCTGTTAATGATCGTTTTACCAGGAAAATAATCGGCAACATCTGTCCATTTTGTAAAAGATGAACTCCCTATGAATAAAATGGCATCTTTTGGAGGAGGGTTTTGTTGATCTAGTTTCTTGAATTCCTGAACGTCTTGCCAATACATTGGTTTTGTTTCCTGCGAAAAGGAAAAGGTAAAATACAGCAATAGAAATGCTGATAGAATCTTCTTCATTGTTTTCAGATTTAAATTTGAGTTAAAAATAATAAAAAACTCCCGATCATCGGGAGTTTTATGTTTTATCTTTTGTAACTAACGTAGTTGATGTCGGGGATCTTATCTCCATTGATGTCAAAGTTTCCAAATTGCTGTGCAAGTCTGAATTCTTTGTTGGTTAAAACTTCAATTTTATAGTTCATGTTTCCTTCTCCATTGAATTTAATCCCTAGAACTTTAGAGTCACCATCATAAGTATAGGTTCCTTCATTTTTATCAGATTGCTGGCAGTCTGCTCCTGTTCCGGTATACGCAGTATAGCTTACATAGTAATCTGTTCTAAGGAAAAGCGTGTTCTTAGCCTCACATCCTGTTAAAATCTCAGTATAAAGTACTGTTTTATTGTCTTTTCCGGAAATTATTTCCCTTTTAACTTCCTTCCAATCTCCCTTCATTATGTCCATTTCGTATGCATCAATATTATCATCTTTACAAGAGGTAAGTGCCAAGGCAGAAAAGGCCAATAAAAGTAGTTGTTTTTTCATTTTACAAATTTAAGAATATGCTAAAATATAAATAAATTTGAAATATCCGTAATGAAATCACGATTTTCTAAACAAATGTTTATAAAAAAGATAATTCTTAAAACTCTGTTTAAGATTTTAATTAAAAACGGCTGAAAAAGAATTCTAGTTTAAAAACTAGAATTTTGCTATTTAACACCAGTATTAATCAATAAAAGCGGAGTTTACCCCGCTTTTAATATAGATTTACTGCCAACCAGGCTATAGACGAAACTTAAATTATGATATTGTGAAACTTATAGATATCAAGGTTTTCATTCCAGCCTTAAATTTTTAATAACTCATTTCTACAATCTTTAATGCGTCTTGCGGAGTCAGTTTTTTGTACTCCCCAAGCCCAAGCCAGTTTCTTTCTGTAAAAGCTTTTTCTACTTTTTCAGCAGTGCCTTTATAGTCTTCTGTATATTCAGAAAGTTTAGTTTTAATATGAAGGCTGTGGAAAAATTCTTCAAGTTTTTTGATTCCCAGTTCCGCTCTTTCCTCTACAGTGCCTTCTTTAATTCCCCAAACTCTTTCCGCATATTGAGCCAGTTTGCCTTTTTTGTCTTCAAAATTATAACGGTAGTGGGATGGAGCGATAATAGCAAGAGTTCTGGCATGGTCAATACCGAAATAAGCCGTCAGCTCGTGTCCCATAGCGTGTACTGCCCAGTCTGTAATGACTCCTTTCTGGATTAATCCGTTTAAGGCCATTGTACAGCACCACATGAAATTTCCTGCAGCGTCATAGTTAAAATCGTCAGCCAAAACCTTAGGCGCAGTTTCCTGCAGGCTGATCAGGATGCTTTCTGCAATTCTTTCCTGCAGATCAGCAGAAGAAGGTGCAGTCATATATTGCTCCAATACGTGGGTATAGGCATCCGTGATTCCGTTTACGATTTGGTTTTTAGGAATAGATCTGATCACTTCAGGATCTAAAACAGAAAACTCCGGGAAAAGACCAGGCCCTCCTGAAGACAGTTTTTCATTCGTTTCTCTTCTTGAGATTACATATCCCGAATTCATTTCAGAACCCGTTGCAGGAAGGGTCAAGATACTGCCGAAAGGCATTCCTTCACCTTCAAAAGTTCTTACCGGCTTTTTCAGAATTTCCCATGGCTCACCATTATAATTGGCTGCTGCAGAAAGGAATTTTGTTCCGTCAATTACCGATCCGCCACCCACAGCAAGAAGATAAGTGATGTTTTTTTCTTTAATGAAGCTCAAAGCATTGATCAGGACTTCATATTCAGGGTTGGCAGGAACTCCTCCGAACTCATAAAGCTCATGATCTTTTAAAGCTTCTTTCACCTGATCGTAAACACCATTGTTTTTAATGCTTCCACCACCGTAGATCATTAATATCTTAGCATCTTTAGGGATTTCTTTGGAAATTTTTGCAATTTCACCCTTCCCGAAAAGTATTTTAGTTGGATTTTTAAATTCGAAATTAAGCATTGTTCTAAATTTATTTAAGTCAAATTTACGGAATGAAAAAGTAAAACTGAGTTAACGAAATTTTAAAATTACTATGATTCATTTTAATGAAAGCTATTATCTGATCGTTTTCATCCGGAAACTACTGAGGACTCAAAAGATAGACTTTTGCCCGTTTTATAAAATCCTCTTTTCCTTTCTTTATATCGTCAAGTAATTTTTTCCGGTCATCCGGAATTGTCAAGTACTTATCCCCCCAAAGGTTAATTTCAACAATTATGGGAATCAGATCAATTCCTTTTTCTGTAAGGTGATACAGGATTTTCAGTTTATTGTCTGGATGATCCCTTTTGCCGATAATCCCGTCATCCATTAGATTTTGAAGCCGTGAAGCGAGAATATTGGTAGCTATTTTTTCATCAGCTTTCAGAAAATCGCCATAGGTACATTCCTTTTTTATCATCAAATCGCGGATAATCAACAGAGACCACCTGTCTCCCCACATTTCAAGGGAGCAACTGATGGGGCAGTCTGATCTTTTTTTACTCATTTTGTTAATTTTTAAATAATACTTGCAAATTGAAAGTGTTTAATTTAATTTTGCTTTTATTTTGCAAGTAAATTTAATCATAAAAAATTAATAAATAAAATGGAACATTATGATATTGCCGTGATAGGATCAGGACCTGGCGGATACGTAGCAGCGATAAGAAGCGCACAACTCGGTTATAGCACTGTGATTATAGAGAAATATGACACTTTGGGAGGTACCTGTACCAATGTAGGCTGTATTCCGACAAAAGCTCTGCTAGACAGTACACATCATTACGCAGAAGCTCAAAGTAAATTTAAGGAGCATGGTATAAAGCTGGATCAGGTAGAGCTTGATTTTGCTCAGATGTATAAAAGGAAATCAGAAGTGGTCTCAAAAAATACCGCCGGACTTGATTTTCTGATGAATAAAAATAAAATCACCAGGCTGAAAGGAACTGCGGGTTTCGTGAATAATTCTACTGTAAAGATTGTAAATGAGTCCGAAATTAAAGAGATTACAGCCCGGCACTACATCATCGCAACAGGATCAAAACCTTCAACCATTCCTGGTGTAGAGATTGATAAGAAAAGAATCATTACTTCTACTGAAGCTTTATCCTTACATGAAAAACCGAAATCGATAGTTATTATCGGCGGAGGAGTGATAGGTGTTGAAATGGCCTCTATTTTTAACCGTATCGGAACTCAGGTGACTATCCTTGAATATGCTGATCACCTGATTGCTTCTATGGATCATGATCTGGGGAAAAACCTTCAGAAAATTCTGAAAAAAGAAGGAATAGATATTCGTCTGAATCATGCTGTTTATAAAACTGAAAACTCGGGCTCCGGAGCAAAAGTCTTTTTTAAAGATAAAAGTGGTAAAGAAGATACACTGGAGGCTGAATATATTTTGGTGGCAGTGGGAAGATCTCCGTTTGTGAAAGGTCTTGGCCTTGAAAATACAGATGTACAGGCAGATGAACGGGGATTTATTAAAGTGGATGAAAACAATCAGACCTCCGTACCTAATATCTATGCAATAGGAGATGTCATTGGAGGAGTCATGCTGGCTCATAAAGCTGAAGAAGAAGGTGTTTTTGTGGCGGAGACCATCAATGGACAAAAGAGACATATTCATTACAACCGTATTCCGTCTGTAGTATATACATGGCCCGAAGTAGCTTCTGTGGGATATTCCGAAGAATATTTAAAGAAAAATAACATTGCTTACAATATTGGAAAGTTTCCTTTTTCCGCCAGTGCGAGAGCAAGAGCTTCAATGGATATGGATGGATTTGCAAAAGTTCTGGTAGATCCTAAATATGGAGAAGTTCTGGGAGTTCACATTATTGGTGCCAGAGCTGCAGACCTTATTGCACAGGGGGTAATTGCTCAGGAATATGAAGTGACGGCTGAAGATATGTTTCGTATTTCCTATGCCCATCCAACGTACTCTGAAACTTTAAAAGAAGCATACCTCATTGCCTCAGGGCAAGGGGCAATTAATATCTAATTCATCATACACCTGCTTAAGAGAATTGAAACATTAAGGTATTTAAGTAATCAGGAATAATTAAGTAAAGCGGGCAACATCTATTGTTCTGATCTTCATTTACCTTAATGTATTACAGCGAAGTATTAATTTTATCGGAGGGAATTCTTACGTTTTCAGCAAATCACTAAAGAACAGTGCAATCTTCATTTTTAGAGTAAATCCCATTGCTTTTAGCTTCCAGCTTACCGTTTTTTCTATTGATTTTAATTAGAAAGGATTCTTTAATAACCGGACACCCTTTAGACTGTAAAGCATACATCGAAATATAACGGTCATCTATTTTATAAGATCCCGTAAACCTGTTTTTGGTATCAATAGAATAGCCATAAGTTCTTGCTATCAACAAAGCTTCAGGAAGATTATCCACTGTTCCGATAAAATCTCTAAGCTGCTGTTCATTGGAAAAATAAACAGATCTTTCCTGCCTGCATGCCAAAATATATGAAAAGCAATTATTACCTGTACACCGCTGGAAAAAACCTTTTTCAGGAGCCGGATCATTGATCGTCATATAATCAGGAGCCTGACTTTCATAAATGATAGCCTTGTCAGGATCTGTATCATTATTGAGAACTCTCCAGTATGCATAGTCTTTGTCCGGAACTATAAACGGATAAAGATAATCTACCGTATCGAGGATATCAGGGATTTTTTTATAATCATCGGGAGTCTTGATCTGGCTGTAAAGCAGATTGGAGAGAATGAGGGAAAATGCGATGATTATTTTCATAGAGAATAGGTTTACAGTACAATTTTATAATGTCCTTTTTCATCAGTTGCATCAATATCTATGCCTGTAAACGTTAATTTATTAATTTGATAGCCATCACAACCTCCTTTAAATTCAGATGATTGTATTGATAAATCAAAAGATTTAACATTAGAAGAAAATGTATATTTTTTAATACCGTTATATGCTCCTACATTTTCCAGAATAACCATATTGTCAGATGTTTTGGTTAATGGTACACTGACATTATTTTCGTCTTTAAGTGAATAAGTTGTCAATGTTCCGTTGGCAATAAGATTTTCATTATTGGCATTTACGAACTCAAAAACGATGGGTTGTGGTGCATTATAACAGTCTTTTTCACAAGAGATGAACAGAATTGTTATTAGCAGAAAAGTAAATATTTTTTTCATGGTCTATGGATGGTGTGGAGAGTAAAAGTAATGAATGTTTTGTAATCATAGCTGTGTTAAAGCTGAATTATTAAAACGAGCTCTAAATATTTTCAAAACCTGTGCAAGCTGGTCATCTGTCATATCAAAATCATCGATCTTTATTTCGATCTTGTCGTTGTTGTGAAAAAAGTATAAATAATTTATTTCAGGTTTGTAATCGTGTTTAGACTCACGGCTTACCAAGCGTTTTACAATAATCTTTTCAAGTTGAATTTCATTCCACAGATACCTTTTATTATTTTTTATCTGAATTCCTTTTCCATTGATGGAGATGATAATTTGTGATATTTTTTTGACTTGTGAAATTATTTTAAAAATAAAATAACCGGTAAATCCAAGAAGTATACATAACACCACTATTGCTGTTCCTGTGAATTTGAAATTAAAGCCTAAAAGAAAAAACAGGCCCAGAATCAGAAATATACTGTAAGTAGCAATAGCGATAATTATACCCGAACGCGAATATTTGATGATAACTTCATCAGGAACTGAATTTTCATCATATTCAGTTGTATCAATTGTATTAAGAGAATATTCTTTGTGAATGAAAACTCCATTGATGAATGAACCAATGAAAAAAATAATAGAAAGAAGAATAAAATATTGTAATAGATAAATGCCTATTAAGAAGGTTAAGATCCCTAAAATCGTATAAAAAATAATTCCGAAGTTCAATTTTATCATTGGAAAGAATTTGACATGCATGATTGGCGCCAAATTTATAAAAACTTCATCGGATATCCCACTTCAATATTCCCATTGATAATTTTTTTGAGTTTAGATTCCATGAGCTTTTTTGATAAAGGTGTCAGACGGTCGGTATATAAGATCCCAAGGGTATGATCGTACTCATGCTGGATAATTCTGGCTGTTAAACCTGTAAAGGCTTTGGTATGCTTTGTGAAATGTTGATCCATATATTCAATAGTAATTTCCCAGGGTCTCTTTACCTTTTGAGAAAGTCCGGGAATACTCAGGCATCCTTCGTAATCTTCCCAGGTTTCTTCTGAGCTGTGGATAATTTTAGCATTAATAAAGGTTTCCTTAATACCTTTATCATTCTTTTTAAAATATAAAATCTTATCCTCTGAATCCATATTTTTATAGGTGATCTCGCTGTCAACCACGAATAGCTGAAGTGGTTTTCCAATCTGAGAAGAGGAGAGGCCGCAGCCATTGGCGTTTTCCATCGTAGTCCACATATCAGCTACCAGTTTCTGTATCTCTGGGGTATTTCCACTGATCTTTGAGCATTTCTGTTTCAAAATGCGGTTTCCATAGGCTAGAATAGATAAATTCATTGTTGTATTTTCCCGCAAAGTTCCGCAGAAGGGGAGAGATATACAATGAACCTATGTTAATTAATCTGTCTGCGGATTCTGCTTAAAGCCTGTGGGGTGATGCCGATATAAGATGCAATGTATTTTAGTGGAACGCGTTTCAGCATTTCCGGCTGTTCTGTAAATAATTTCAGATAGCGTTCTTTAGCGGTAAGCTTCAGTAATGAAAGCTCTCTCTTACTTTTGGCTAGAAACAGTTTCTCAGAAGCAAAACGTCCCAAATGGTTTCCAACAGTCGTCTGATTATAGATTTTCTGCAGGTCATCATAAGAAATCTGCCAGACTACCGTTTCCGTTAAAGCCTGCATTTCATATTCTGAAGGAGTTTGCGTAAGAAAAGAATCATAGGCACAGGTAAATTCTTTCTCAAAACTGAAACTGAATGTATAGCCGTAGTCATCATCAGGAATATAAAATCTCACCAGGCCTGATTCTATAAAAGATAGGAAGTTTTCAGTATCTCCATGCTGGGTAATGACCTCATTTTTAGAATATATTTTTCTGTGGAAATGCCCTGCGATAAATGCCCATTCTGACTCCTGTAATTTGACAATTTGTTCGTAGTATTCTCTGATATAGCCCATGCGTGTTTAAATATACCATAAATTTAGGGGTTTTCAATAAAACAGGGCTTTTCATTTCATTGAAATTTATTAATAAAGATATAGTCTCTGTTTGTTAAGATTATTTTTTACTTTTTAAATAATTGGAAGCATTGGTATTATCAGGGTTGAGTAGCAATGACTTTTTATAATTGGCAACAGCCTCTTTCTGATATCCCAATACATCCAATATTTCACCATAACTGTCGTAGACATTGAAGCTGTTCGGATGCAATATCGTATTTAACTTGAAAATATAAAGAGCCTTCTCCTTTAGATTTCGGCCCATAAGCTGGTAGGCCCAGGTATTTATTTCTTCTTCGGGCAATGTAAAGCTTTTTTGTTTTTTCTTTATCTTTTGATAGGCCTTTTCAGTATTTTCATAGCCATCCAGGGTGATCTGATGATAGAGAAGTTTCATATTGGGACTCAGTCCGAAACTATTTTCAATTTTCATGTCAGGGATATAATAACTTGCAATTTCATCAATAAACCATTCCGGATTTGCTCCCTGTAAATTAGTTAAAACAATGATTGACAAATCATCTTCAGTATACACAAAAAGAGCCGAGCGCATCCCTCCAACAGGAGCCGCAGCAGGATGTTCAGGTCTTACCACTGTTGGCCATCCTAAAGCATATCCGTTAGTCAGTTTGTTAAAGCCGCCAATACTGCCATTATTAAGCTTTACAGTCGTGAAAAGTTCTTTGATACTTTTTTCATTTTGAAGCAGTTTTCCTTCCTGTAAGGCGATTAACCAGTGGCTGATATCTTCGGCGGAAGAAAGAATTCCTGTAGCCGTCCGGAAAAATAGCGGAAAGCTGGCAAAAATATTGTGCAGGGATCCGGCATTGATCCATTTCCCCTCTTTATTAATGATCGTAGAATAGGCTCCGGCATTATTTTCAATAATATCATTGGAGTCTCCAAATTGTGTAACGGACATCTGGCATAGTTTGAATTGATTATCTTCAATAAATTTTGTAAAATGTTGTCCGCTAAGCTGTGTGATAATTCTCCCTAAAATATAATAACCGGTCTGATTATAGCTGAATTGTTCTCCGGGAATAAATTCCATGGACTGTTTTTTCACCATTTCCCAATTTTTTTCTTCTGTTCCGTCGCCCAGCAACTGCTCTTTATTATCAATATTATTGGGAAGTCCTGAAGTATTGCTTAATAATTGTTTGATAGTGATGGGTTTCCATTCATTGGGGATATCAGTGAGATATTTAGAAATAGAATCGTCTGTTTTTAATTTACCCTTCTCTTGCAGCTGCAAAATGGCAACGCCTACAAATGCTTTGGTCATAGAATTGATAGAAAAGACAGAATTATTTTGTGTCATTGAATGATGTTCAATATTTGCCCATCCGTAATTGTTCAGTTTTTCAAGTTTTCCATTTCTAATGATACCTAATTGAAGTCCTGGAATTCCTAATTGTTCCATTTTACTTTTAATAAAAATATCAATACTGTCAGAGTTTTTTTGCGCTGTTGTTTGTCCCGAAAACAGAGAGGTATTTAGCAATAATAAGAAAAAAGCGGAGGTTAATAGAATCTTCATGTGATTTATTTACAGGTAAAACACTCTGGAAACGGGATTTATTACATTCCAATGGTAAATGAGTGCATAATAATCTTAAAAGGTTAAGATATTACTAATATTTCACTTCATAGTAATGGCTACTCAATTATTCAGTTTTTAAGCAAAAATTAATATTATTTTTGTTTTGAGCCCTTAATTTTTGTCATTTGTCAATTCAACTCATTTCAAAATCACCTACATTTGTTAATATGATACACGACCAACGCGCAGAAAAATTCAGGCAGATCGTGGAGAACAAATTCCAGATCTACAATTCATTATTTATGAGCCTGCCCTATGATAAAATGACAAATATCGGTATGCTCCTTCCATTTCTTTATGAGGAAAGCAGAACCGGCTATGAAGCAGGAAAAACTCCCGAAGAAATAGTTGAAGAGTTTTTTAAAAACCATACTGATCTTCAATCCGAAGAACAGAAACTCGAACTGCTTTTCAAGATTATTCAGTACATAGAAAGACAGGTGGTTTTATTCGACAGCATTGAAGATGCCGCATTTCCGAATCTCCATTCAGAAAGTGACAGCGGAACGGTAACCAACCTCTTCGAACGTTCTTTTCAGGACCATAAAATTGAAAAAGTACGTGAAAAATTAAAAGATTTCAGTATAAAGGTTGTGTTTACGGCACATCCGACGCAGTTTTACCCAAGTTCGGTACAAAGAATCATTCAGGATTTAAGAGGTGCTATTACCAGCGATTCTGTTACACAGATTGATACGCTTCTTCAGCAGTTGGGGAAAACGCCTTTTGTAAATAAAGAAAAACCAACCCCGATTGATGAGGCACTGAGCATTATTTCTTATCTGAGATATGTATATTATGATACCATAGGTGAACTGTTTACAAAGATTAAAAAAACTTTCGGAAACGGACATTTTCATCTGCATGAAGATATCATTCAGCTTGGCTTCTGGCCGGGAGGGGATAGGGACGGGAATCCTTTTGTAACGGCAGATGTTACGAAAAGAGTAGCCGAAGAGCTTCGTTCAGCCATTTTAAAATCGTATTACAGCCATTTGAAATTCATCAGAAGAAGATTGAGCTTCAGAGGAGTTTCTGAAATACTGACCCAACTGAGTGAAGAGCTATATGCTGCTATTTTCAATGGTGAAAATATTACAACAGAAGATATTTTAAAGAAAGCAAATGAGGCAGAAAAAATTCTGATTAATGAACATAATTCTTTGTTTTTGGATCTTTTAGCGAATTTCAGGGATCGTGTAATGATCTTTGGAACTCATTTTGCAACCTTAGATGTACGCCAGGACAGCCGAATTCACCAGAAAGTTATTGATGAGGTCTTTGCAAAGGTATACGGAGACGAAGAAGCTGATTCCGAACAGAAGTTTAGGAAGCTGATCCGGATTTCTGAAAAAGTAAATGCTGATGATTTTGAGGATATTGTAAAAGATACTTTATTAACCGTTTCACAAGTTTCGGAAATCCAAAGTTTAAATGGACTAAGAGGGATGAACCGCTATATTATCTCCAATTCAGATGATGTAAAAGATGTTATGAATGTATATGCATTCTTTAAAATATGCGGTTACAAAGACGAAGATATCAATATGGATATTGTTCCCCTTTTTGAAACCATGGAAGGTTTGGCGAATGCGGAACATGTGATGAATGCACTGTACCAGGATCCTGTCTATAAAAAGCACCTTGAAAAGAGAGGAAATCAGCAGACGATCATGCTTGGATTCTCTGATGGAACCAAAGATGGGGGCTATTTAAAAGCCAACTGGGAAATTTATAAAGCGAAAGAAGTATTAACGAGGCTTTCCGAACAGAGTAATATCAGAGTTGTATTCTTCGATGGCAGAGGAGGGCCACCAGCCAGAGGAGGCGGGAAAACCCACGATTTCTACGCTTCACAGGGAAAAACGATTGCCAATAATAAGATTGAATTAACCATTCAGGGACAGACGATCACCAGTATTTTCGGAAATAAAGAACAGGCAAAATACAACTTTGAACAGCTTCTTACAGCAGGAGTGGAAAATGATGTGTTTAAAAATGCAAAAAAAGAGCTTACCGAAAAGGAAAGAGCTTTGATAATGGAATTAGCAGATATCAGTTATCAGAAATATTCAGATTTAAAAGCTCATCCTATGTTTGTACCTTATCTTCAGGAAATGAGTACCCTTGAATATTATGGGAAAACCAATATCGGAAGCCGTCCTTCCAAAAGAGGAAACGGAAGTGAACTGAAGTTTGAAGACCTGAGAGCCATTCCATTTGTAGGATCATGGTCACAGCTTAAGCAGAATGTACCGGGATTTTTTGGTTTCGGATATGCTATGGAAAAGATGAAGGAGCAGGGAAGGTTTGACGAAGTGAGAGAACTGTATAAAGGCTCGGATTTCTTTAAAACTTTAGTTTTGAACTCAATGATGAGTATGAACAAATCTTATTTCCCTCTGACTTACTATATCAAAAACAATCCAAAGTTCGGAGCATTCTGGAATATCCTTTTTGATGAATATGAGCTTTCAAGAGATATCATGTTGGAGTTAACCGGATTTAAAATGCTGCAGGAAGAAGATCCGCTTTCCAGAAAATCTGTGAAGATCCGTGAAAGAATTGTACTTCCGCTCCTGAGTATTCAGCAGTATGCATTAATGAAGATTCAGAAAGGAGAAGGAAATAAGGAAGCTTATGAAAAGCTGGTAACACGTTCTTTATTCGGGAATATCAATGCCAGTAGAAACTCGGCTTAAGTTTCTTTAAAACGAGACTGATTTTACTGATAATAGAATAATCTATATCCATAAAAACGGGCTTTAGCCCGTTTTTTTATAGCCCGATCCGTCGGCTTTAGCCTAAACCTATGATAATAATTTCAAAAGAATTAAACTTCCCGCAGATAAAGGAAATTGTTTAATCTGCGGGAAAATATATTTATTCCTTAATAAACTTTTCATAATAGACTTTATCCTTTGTCTGAATTTTCAGATAATAAATTCCCTTTGCAAAATCTTCAACCTTTATAGATTTTAGGTTGCTGTTCTTTCTGACCAGTCTTCCCAGATTGTCATAGATTTCCAATGACTGTATTTCTTCTTCAGAGGCAATATTCAGAATGTTTTTAACGGGATTGGGGAATAGGGTAAGTTTTTCCTTTCTTACAATTTCAGAAGTATTCAGAACAGAATTGTATAAACTTCCGAAATTTAGAATACCATATCCTATCTGATCACTGGGGTTGGGATAAAGGGATGCAGTTTGTCTCAGCCTTGTTCTTATCTGGTCCCTGTTCATTGCAGGAAATGCCTGTATAAGACAAGCTACTCCTCCCGCTGCAATTGGGGTAGAAATAGAAGTCCCGTTTACAATAATAGTGTTGTTATCATAAACTGTTGTTGTGCCTGTACCCTGGGTACTTCCGTCAGGCTTTACGACTCCAAGAGCATTAGGCCCGAAAGAAGAGAAGTCCGAAGGATTTCCTGCAGAATCCACAGAACCAATGGAGAATACTTTGGCATTGTCTGAAGGGGTCAGAAGATAATGCCAGGGCTGTTCCCCTGAATTTCCGGCAGCCGCAAGAACAAAAATTCCCTTCTCAGCCGCAATTTGTGCCCCTCTCGCAATGAAGGAAGTAGTTCCGTTCATATCAGCATAGGTGTAATTATAGCGTGAGTCATCAAATATATTATATCCCAGAGATGAGGTAATAATCTCAACTCCTTTTCTATCGGCTTCCTCTGCAGCTTCAATCCAATATAACTCCTCTTCAGGAACTTCAACCGCTGCATTCTCACTACGGTACAGATAAAAATCTGCATCAGGTGCTGAACCTACGAAAGTATCTTCCAGATATCCGCCAATAGCCCCCAGAATTGCTGACCCATGAGTGCTGAGTGAAGTGTTGTAGATATCTCCGGTTTTCGTAACGAAATCATAAGCATCTTTTATGTGGTTTCCATTCCATAATCTTGAAAAAGCACTGCCTGTATTCACTGTCGGAAATCCGGCATCTATGACCGCTATGGAAATACCTGTTCCCGTATATCCTGCGACATGCAGAGGACGTAAATTTACCTGGTCAATTTGTGCGGCACCAGAGCCATAATTGAAACTGGTAAGTACCTTATTGATACTGGAATCGTCTTTCCATTTTCCGGGTGCTGATTTTACTAAAACCGAGCTGTTTTTGGCAAAACTTTCTACTGAAAGTACGAAAGACAGGCCCTGAAGTATTGTTTTTTGGGCAGTAGTAACATTGACAGCAGCTCCGTTAAGCCATTTTGAATAATCAACTACAGTAAAACCCAGATTTTGAAGATTCTGAATATAAGACTGCTCAATAGGAGCATCCTGGTCATTAAGCGGAATTCCCAGTGTTGTACGTCTGCTGAGTGATTTTTGGCTCAATTCTGTAAGCGGATTAGCATAAAATGCAGCTTTATTAGGCTTGTCCGTGAAGTAAACAAAAACAAGTTCTGTCTGGGCAGCTATATGGAGATAACCGGTTAGGAAACAAAAGAGTAAAAGTTTTTTCATGAGATTAATTTGTATAAAGATAAAAACAAAATCAATAAAATTTTTGATAGGATTTTAAATTCCTTATTTTTACAGAAATATTTATCTATATGAAAAAAATTCAGATGGTTGACTTGCAAAGTCAGTATTACAAAATAAAGAATGATGTAGACAATGCGGTTTTGAATGTAATGGATTCTGCAGCGTTTATTAACGGCCCTGAAGTAAAGTCTTTCCAGAATGAATTGGAGTCTTATTTAGACGTAAAACATGTTATTCCATGTGCCAATGGTACAGATGCATTACAGATTGCCCTGATGGCTTTAGATCTGAAAGAAGGAGATGAGATTATTACAGCTGATTTTACTTTTGCTGCCACAGTGGAAGTTATTCACCTGCTTAAGTTAAAATCTGTATTGGTAGATGTTGACTATGATACCTTTACGATTTCAACAGAAGATTTGAGAAAAGCAATTACACCCAGAACAAAAGCGATCATTCCTGTACATTTATTCGGACAGTGTGCGAATATGGAAGAGATCCTGAAAATAGCTGAAGAGCACAATTTATATGTTATTGAAGACAATGCTCAGGCAATTGGTGCTGAGTATACATTCTCTGACGGTACAGTAAAGTTTGCCGGAACAATGTCTACCGTAGGAACCACTTCATTCTTCCCTTCAAAAAACCTGGGATGCTATGGTGATGGTGGAGCTATTTTTACCAATAATGATGAACTGGCGCACCGTTTAAGAGGTATTGTCAACCACGGAATGTACGAAAGATATTATCATGATGAAGTAGGAGTGAACTCCCGTTTGGATAGTATTCAGGCAGCTGTTTTAAGAAAAAAACTTCCTCATCTTGACACTTATAACGAAGCAAGAAGAAGAGCTGCTGACTTTTATGATGAAGCATTCGAAGGAAACCCAAATATTCTTACCCCAAAAAGAGCTGAAAATTCTACCCATGTATTCCACCAGTATACTTTAAGAATTCTGAACGGAAAACGTAACGAACTTCAGAAGTTTTTAACGGAAAAAGAAATTCCTGCAATGATCTATTATCCTGTAGCGCTAAGAAAGCAAAAAGCCTATTTCCAGGAAAGCAATGATGCAGATTTTGTAAATACAGATAAGCTTTTGGAAGAGGTGATCTCTTTACCCATGCACACGGAATTAGATGAAGAGCAGCTGAAGTATATTACAGATGCAGTGCTTGAGTTTATGGGATAATGAAAAATAAGATATTTAAATATAGAATAATTGGAATAGCAGTATTTGTATTCCAATTGTTTTTATTTTTACTTTTTTGCTTTGGTATTTATAGATCATTTTTGGAAATCAGTATAGGGGAAATATTTTCAATGGAGAATTTTCTCTTTCTCTTTACCTTAGCCTTATTTATAAGTTCGTTTTTAAGTTTAATTACTATTTTATTTAAAAGCAAAAAAGCAGTTCTATATTTAAATGTAAACTATATTTTAATTTTATTATTTTTTATTTTTGAATACATAAAGTTGAGGATTGAAGACTCGTTCGAGAAAGTTGATATTTTGATATTCTTTCTTACTTTTTCAACTATATCAGCTTTTCTTTTGATGACGAATATTTTTAAAAATAAAAAAGTGCAATTTCTAGAGTTAGATGATATAGGAAAACACAAAGATTAAGGAACACAAAGATTAAAAATAAAAAATGGCAATACTTGTTACCGGAGGACTTGGATATATAGGTTCCCACACTGTAGTAGAACTTCTCAATAACGGCTTTGAGGTGGTTATTGTAGATGATTTATCCAATACAGAAAGGTTTATTTTAAATAATATAGAGGAAATTACAGGTAAAAAGCCGGTTTTTTATCCTTTCGATTTAAGAAGAAAAGAACTTCTTACACAGGTTTTTGATGCCCATCAGATTGATGGATGTATTCATTTTGCTGCTTATAAAGCAGTGGGAGAGAGTCAGATAAGACCTGTAGACTATTATGAGAATAATTTATTTTCATTAATCAATATTCTTCAGGAATTTAAAGCAAGGGAAATCTCCAATTTCATTTTTAGTTCATCCTGTACTATATACGGACAGGCTGAAGTGATGCCGATTACCGAGAAGACCCCTTTAAAGCTTCCTGAAAGTGTATATGGGAAAACAAAACAAATGGGAGAAGAGATCCTGATTGATTTTGCTAAAGCTTACCACCGTAAAATATCTTTATTGAGATATTTTAATCCTATCGGAGCGCACCCGTCCGGAAAAATCGGAGAATTGCCAATAGGGGTTCCTAGTAATCTGGTCCCTTTTGTGATGCAGACTGCATCCCGAGTGCGTGAGAAGCTGAATATCTGGGGCAACGACTATGCTACAGAAGACGGAACAGCCGTTCGGGATTATGTTTATGTTGTGGATTTGGCGAAGGCCCATGTTGCAGCATTGAAAAAACTTATAGACGATTCTTCAGCTGATTCTTTGATTGATATTTACAATCTGGGAACAGGAAACGGCTCGTCTGTATTGGAGGTTGTAAAGGCCTTTGAAAAAGCGAATAACGTTGAAGTACCTTATCAGATCTGCGCAAGAAGAGAAGGAGATATTACAATCGCTTATGCAGATCCTCAAAAAGCTCAGAAAGAACTTAACTGGAAGTCGGAAACGTCTCTGGAAGAGTCCCTGAGAACTGTTTGGGAATGGCAGAAATATCTGAACACCAGAAGTTAATAGCTGGGAGGGTATAAAAATATTTCCGGACACAAAAAAGAACAATTTTAAAACGATTATAAAACAAATTACAAAACATTTTAACTGAATCTTATGTCTTTTATCCCTTAAAAGGGCATTGGTTTCAGCGAAATTTTAATTTAAAATTAATATGAAGACACAAAGAATAGGTATTACATTTTCCTCATTTGATTTATTACATGCGGGACATATCAAAATGCTTGAAGAAGCTAAGACCGTATGTGATTATTTAATTGTAGGGCTTCAGATCGATCCGTCTCACGACCGGCCAAACAAAAATAAGCCAAGTCAGACGATCGTGGAACGATATATCCAGTTGAAAGCTGTAAATGCGGTAGATGAGATCATCCCTTATTATACAGAAGAAGATCTTTTGGATATCTTAAAGTCTTTTGTTATTGACGTAAGAATCATTGGAGATGATTATATGGACAGAGATTTTACCGGTAAGCAGTACTGTGAGGAAAAAGGAATTGAGATCTTTTATAACAAAAGAGACCATAGGTTTTCCACCAGTGATTTAAGAAGAAGAATCTATGAAGCGGAAAAGGAAAAAGATACTAAAGCAGAAACTGTAAAATAAAATAATAAAAAATCCCGAAAAATTACTTTTCGGGATTTTTGTTGTATTACATCGGGCCACCACCTTGGTCGTCGCCTGCAGCATTAGAATTAATGTCTTTCTTCTTCTTAGGCTGATCTATTTTCTCCCCTTGTTTGAATCTGTAGGTTAAAGAAATAGAAAACTGCCTTGGCTGCCACTGCATATAATTTCTTCTTGTATAGTCACTGTTGAAACTATAAACCTCTCTGCTTCTTGTATTAAAGATATCCTGGATATTAAAAGAGATTGTTCCATCTCCTTTCCATATCGTTTTAGAAGCACCAAGATTCAGTGCATACATATCCTGAGTATTTTGATTTGCAGATTTTTGTGCACCTCTATAGAATCCCTGTAACTGTACGCTTAACGTTTTATCAAGCTTAAATGTTGTATTAAGACGTGCTCTCGTAGAGAAACCACTTCCTGTAAAATCCATAGAGCGGGTTTGTTCCTGTTTATCCCTGTCTACAGCAGCATAATAAGCTATTCCGGTAGTTTTATATCCGAACATATCCAGACTACCCATTATTTTGAACCATGCAAAAGGGTCATAGGTGAAATTCAGGTCCAGACCATAACGGTCGTCATTTCCTAAGTTGATAGGTTTAGTATAGAAAACTCCAAGACTTTCATCCGGTCTGTATACTAACATTTTAGTATCATCCGTAGCATGTCTGTAGTATAATGTAGGATTAACAGTAAACTTTTTTCTGGTAATATTATATCCTACTTCAAATGAATCTACATAGGATGGGTTCAAATCTATATTTCCTTCAAAAATATTCTGACTATTGCTATAATTCGGGAAAGGAACCATAAAGAATGATCTTGGTCTGTCTATCCTACGGGAATAATTAACCAAAATCTGGTTATTCTTGGAAACATCATAGCTCAGGAATACACTTGGGAATAAATTGTTATAGTTTTTAGTTTTATCTATAGGGGGGTCGTTAGGATTTTGATTGATATAATTAATCTTAACATTTGAAAGTTCATCTCTTAGCCCTAGCTGATAAGCAAAGTTTCCTATCTTACTTTTAAACTGTAAATACAGGGCATTGAAGATTTCTCTGTAGTTAGTATTGTTATTATAATTTGGAATATAAGGATTGTTGGAAGTACTACTTACAAAATTGTCATAGGTATTGTCATTGATATCCAATCTGTATCCCGCTTCAAGTTTAGATTTTTCTCCTAATGGCAATTCATAATCCGCTTTTCCAATAACGGTCTTACTTACAGAATGTCTTCTTGTGATATCATTAACATCAGGAAGAAGATCATTCGTCTCAAGAATGTTGGCATTGTTGTTACTTCTGTTTCTCTGCAAACTTAATGATACAGCTAAATTTTGACCTTTGTCATCAAATTTGTGGTCCAATCCAATATCCCCCTGGAATGCAAGGTTATTAAATACACTTCTAGAATCTCTTCTTCCAAAAGGGTTTAATAAATTCCATTTTCCTGCAGTGGTAGTTGGATCTGGTGAATCTCTGTAAAACCTGTAAAAACTATCATAAGTGTCAAGAATTTCAGTCCCATCTCCTTCAAATGTCCTTACCAATCCGGTTAAGTTGATTGATGTTTTGTCAGAAATATCATAAACAAAACCTGCACTTGCGTTATAATTTTTGTTATATGTATTATTGGTTGAATTTTGCAGCTGATGTACCAAAACATCATTAGGTTGTTTATTAGGAACTACATCTGGAAAAAGAAGATTGTGATAAGTAGTCTCAGAATTATTTTTAGTTTTATTTTCAGTGTAGCCGCCACCTCCATTGACAAACCATGTCCAGTTGTTTTTTCTCCAGCTCAAATTGGTATTAAGAGAAGTTCTTGGGAAATAGCCCAGCGTTCCGACCACACTACCATTAAATCCAACTTTCTTACTTTTTTTAAGAATGATATTTAAAATACCAGAAGTCCCACTTGCTTCAAACTTTGAAGAAGGATTGGTAATTACCTCAATTCTTTCGATCTGATCTGCCGGAATACTCTGTAATGCATTAGCTCCATCGTCTATTCCCAGAAGAGCAGATGGTTTTCCGTTAATAAGAAATTTCACATTAGAACTTCCTCTCATAGAAACTGTACCATCCGTATCCACAGAAACCGAAGGTACATTGGTTAAAACATCCTGAAGACTTCCTCCTTTACTTACAATATCCTGTGAAGGATCATATGTTTTTTTGTCTAATTCTACCTTATAAGGTTTGGCTGCGGAAGCAGTAATAACAACACCCTGGATCTCTTTTGTTTTCCCGTCAATAGTAGTGCCTGCTTCAGGCTCTATAGATAATGCACCAATATTACCTGCTGTCGCAATGTTTTTAGCGACTACAGTTTTCTTGTAATCAATTGCTTCTACCGTAATGTCATAATTCCCGGGCATAAGCTGAAGCTTATACTGTCCTTTTTCATCTGTAAGAACTGCATCACTTAATGCTTTGTCGGCCTTATTACTGAAGGTTACAGAGGCATAAGGTACCGGTTGATTTTTCTTGTTGACAATAGTCCCTGAAATCCCCGCTTTTTCTTGTGCAAAAGCGAGTGCTGCTGCCGAAAGTACTAAGGTTAGTCCTAAAGTTTTTCTTGTGAAAATATTGACAATTTCTGTCTTATTCTTCATAGGTTATTTTTTTGTATAAAATCGTGAAACGATAACCCTTAATATTTTGAATATCCATATCAATTTGATTTTCAAAATATTATGATTTATTTTTTTTAGCTGTATAAATTTTTAGGTGCTTTCTACACTTACTTTATATTCTTTGAATTGAGCCAGTCCTGATAAGCTTTTGCATTCACAGCATGCTCTTCAGCGCTTGCTGTAAACTTGTGATATCCAAATCTTGCAGGATCAGCACACATAAATATATAATTGTTGTTTTCTGCATTCAGAACAGCATCCACTGAATTCTTATCCACCACACAAATAGGACCCGGAGGAATCCCCGCATTAGCATAAGTGTTATAAGGAGATGGAGTAGACAGATGCTTATATAATACTCTTTTAATAGATTCTTTAAAATTAGTCTGCTTATTGATTGCATAGATCACCGTAGGATCAGACTGAAGTTTCATTCCTTTTCTGTAACGGTTCAAATATAATCCTGCGATCGTTCTCATTTCATCTTTCTTTCCACCGGACTCTTTATACACAATAGAAGCCAGGGCATAAATCTGATCTCTTGTAAGACCGGACTGCTGTTCTTTATTTTTTCTTTCACTTGTCCAGAAATCATTATACTGATCTTCAAATTTTGAAAAAAATTCTCTCGGGCTTACTGTCCAATAAAAATTATACGTATCAATGAAGAAATATTTTTTCAAATCTTCAACATCTTTGTATCCTTTCTCCTTTGCAACAACATCAAGATCATTTACGAAATGTAAAGAATCCAGTTCCGTTTTTTTGCTCACTTTGCCAATCATCTGATACATATCTCCAAAATCTCCGATTCTGAAAGAATTTGCAGTCTGATTACCTGCTTTAATCATATTGACAAGATTTGTATTTCCGGTTCCGCTCTCAATATGATAACGTCCGGCTTTAAAATTACCGTCAAGACCTTTATCTTTAGCTACCGCTTCAAAAGATTCTCTGTCTTTAATATAGGGAGCAATAGAGTCCAGAATCTGTTTGAAACCTGCCTTATGAGGAATCAGAACATAGCCTTCTTTCTCTACGTTATTTCCGTAATATTTATTATAAAATCTCAAACCAAAAAATCCTGCAACTGCAAAAACAAGCAGAATAATAATGAGAATAGCTTTTTTCATTCTTAAATATGTTGATTAAAAGTTTTCCTGTTTTTAAAGAAGATCTGTTTTACCTCTAAAAACTTGCTTTGCCGGACCCTCTAGCCATATTTTGAAGAAAGAATTTCCGTTTTTTTCAGCATATACTTTAAGATTTCCACCTAAAGTTTTAACTTTTACAGAGGTTAGATTGTGTTTTTGAAGAAAAGTTAAAGCAGAAGCTGTAACTCCGGTTCCGCAGCTGTAAGTTTCATCCTCAACGCCTCGTTCATAGGTTCTTACAAAAATTTCATTTTCAGAAATTTTTTCAACAAAGTTGACATTGATGCCGTTTTCCTTATAATTTTCTGAATTTCTAATGCTGTTTCCCTCAGTATACACATTATATTCAGCTAGATTTTTTACATATTTTACATAGTGGGGAGATCCGGTATTCAGCACAAAATCGTTTCCGTCATTTGAAATAGTATCCACATCAATCATTTTTAACTTGATGATTCCATTGTGGATTTCAGCATCGTGCGCTCCGTCTGTTGCAATGAATTTACATTTATCCTCAAAAATATCCAGGAAAAAAGCAAAAGCTACCAGACATCTTCCTCCATTTCCACACATGGTACTTTCGCCGCCATCAGAATTGTAGTAGACCATTTTAAAATCGTAATCAGCATCGTTTTCCAATAGAATAAGTCCGTCTGCACCTATTCCAAAACGTCTGTCACATAGTTTTTCAATACTTTTTTTATCTTTAGGAAATTGCAGATCACGGTTGTCTACCATTACAAAATCATTTCCTGTTCCCTGATATTTATAAAATTCCATATTTTTTTGTCTTAAATGAAGGAGCAAAATTAATATATTTAAAATGAAAAACGAACAGTGTTAACTGTTCGTTTTGTTATTTATAATCGTTTTATCTAAAGCCGCCACCGCTCTGTTGTCTTGTAGAGCCACTGCTGCTTTGGCTGCCTGAGCTGTTTCTGAATCCCCCACCTGATGAAGGCTCCGGTCTGCTGGTGCTTTCAGAATTTCTGAAGCCGCTATTGTTGGAGCTTCCGTTGTTTTGATTTCTGAAACCACTATTATTCTGAGTTCCCTGAGTGTTTTGATTGCCAGTACTTTGGTTTCTGAAACCACCGCTACTCTGGTTTCTGAAGCCACTGTTGTTCTGGGTTCCCTGACTGTTCTGATAACCGCTGTTTTGGTTTCTGAACCCGCCACTGTTGTTTCTGTTTCCGTTGTTATTGAAACCACCTCCGTTATTGTATGAGCCATTACTATTGGTAGTACGTGTATTCTGGAATCCGTTAGCAGGTCTCTGTGACGTTGTTGACGAACGTCTCTCTACATATACTTTTCTTCTGTTGTTATTATCATTATAGTAATAATAAGGAACACCATTATCATAGTAATAATTGACGTTGTTTCTATAATAATACCCATCATTCCCATAATATCCACCACTTCCGTAATAGCCGGAAGGGGCATAATAATATCCATTATTATAATATGGGTCACCGTAACCGCTGTTATAACCATATCCGTCAGAATATGCTAAACAAGATGTTAAACTGGTAATAGCAAAAATAGTGACTGCTATTTTAAATAAATTTTTCATGACTTTATTGTACTTTTTTCTTTAAAACTTTTTTTCCAATTTAGATATCCTAAGATAGCCATTATAGTAAATACCAAATATTGAACCGAAGTGATACCAAGACCCTTAAAAATCATCATAGGCATGCAGATGAAATCTCCGACAATCCAGAAAATCCAGTTCTCAATGCGTTGTTTGGCCATAAACCACATTCCGACTAAAAATATTGAAGTGGTAAATACATCCAGCCAATTGGCCCAGTCCAAATGATATAACCCAAGGCTGGTTCCGTCCATTGAAAACTTGTTGTCAATATAAGGTTTATAATAGTAAATAAGAGTGACCAATGCCAGGCTCAATATAAAAAGAATGCTTGCGTAGAGCCATTCCTTCCTGGTGGCCCATGTAACATCCACATGAATATGATCTTTTGAATTCTTTGCCCACAGGACCCATCCGTAGACACTCATTACGGAATAATAGACATTGATCAGGCAGTCTCCCAGTAAACCGAAATTGAAAAGGATATAAACATAAATCAAGGTAGAAATGATACCTGTGGGGTATACCCAAATATTTTTTTTAATGGAAAAATACACACTCAGAGTGCCGAATATTGCTCCTGAAGCTTCCAGTATAATCTGTAAAGCATCATAATTTTCATAAGGCTTTATAAAAAGATCATATAAATTCATGTGTTCAAAAATAAACAAAATTTACTACTTTCCGAAATGCTTTAAATCAGGTGCTGGTCAGGTTTTTAAAGTTTTTAATGTAAAATAAATGATGAAATTTTAACGATAAACGTGAGAGTCTCTAAATTTTTTATATTTTCGTAAATCCTTAATAAATAAAAAAACATGTCGAAAATTTGGGTTAAAAAACCACTAAGTGCCTATGAGGCAGATATGAAGAAAAGTGAGCTGAAAAAGGTCCTCGGGAAATGGAGTTTAACAGCTATTGGAGTGGGTGCTATCATCGGTGGTGGAATCTTTGTTCTTACCGGAACGGGAGCCTATTATCATGCAGGTCCTGCACTTGCCATTTCCTTTATCATAGCAGGTATAGCCTGCGTTTTTGCAGCATTATGCTATGCTGAATTTGCCTCTATTATTCCTGTAGAAGGCTCTGCTTATGCCTATGCATATGGTACTGTGGGGGAAATCTTTGCCTGGGCCATGGGCTGGTGTCTTATCCTGGAGTATGCTATGGCAAGTATGGCGGTCTCCGTGAGCTGGTCCGGATATTTTAACAAGTTTTTGAAAATATTTAATATTCATTTACCCACCTATCTTACCTCAGACCCGGCAAGTTACACAGGAGAGGGGTTTTCCATGAACCTGCCTGCATTTGTTCTTGTTTTACTGATTACAGCATTGCTGGTTAAAGGAACCAAAGAGGCAGCAGGAGCTAATAACCTGATTGTTTTAATGAAAACTTCTGCCGTTATCTTTGTAATTATCGCAGGAGTTTATATTATTTTTACAAATACAGATCTTTATAACGCTGTAGATGGTGTTAAAAACTGGAAACCTTTTATTCCCGATCAGATAAAAATTAAAAATTCTGAAGGTGATATGGTCTCTGCCTATGGCATCAAAGGTATTATTTCCGGAGCTGCAGCCATCTTCTTTGCCTATATTGGTTTTGATGCTGTTTCTACCCAGGCCGGAGAAGCGATTAACCCTAAAAAAGATGTGCCTTTTGCAATTATCGTTTCATTATTGGTTTGTACAGCTCTTTATATCTGTGTATCTCTTGTATTGACTGGGATGATGCATTATTCAGACTTTAACCCGGAAGGTAAATATCCTGACGCAATCAAAGCGCCTGTAGCTTATGCTTTTGAAATTGCCGGAAAACACTGGGCTAGTAACGTAGTAACTATTGCAGCTACTGTAGGATTGATTTCTGTAGTAATGGTAATGATGATGGGACAATCAAGAATCTTTATCGGAATGGCTAAAGATGGATTGATTCCTCAGTTCTTCGGTCAGCTTCATCCTAAAACAAAAACACCTTACAAAGGAATTATTCTGTTAGGAGTTGTAGTAGCATTTATTGCTGCATTTACACCAATTTCAACATTGGCAGATATGACAAGTTTCGGAACTTTGTTTGCATTTACGTTAGTGTGCATCGCTGTTTGGGTGATGAGAAAGAAAGAACCGGCCCTGATCAGACCTTTTAAAGTTCCTGCTTATAAAATAGTTGTAACGCTGGGTGTATTTATTAATATTTATTTGATTTTTAACCTGAGTGCTCATGCATTAGAGCTTTCTGCAGTATGGCTATTCTTGGGAGGTTTAGTATACTTCCTTTACGGAAAATCAAATAGTAAACTTAATAATCCTGAAAAATATAAGGACTTAGATTAATTGTATAATATAAACCGCTTCGGCGGTTTTTTTGTTTTAAAATTCATTATGAAAAAAATATCCGCCATTTTACTCTTATCTATAGGAATCAGTGCATTTTCTCAACAGGTAGAAAGCGTTGAAACGATTTTCAGTGATAAAATAAGCATCAGAGCACTTGAGCTGTATAATAATAAAGTCTGGTATACAGGTACAGATTCCAAGTTTGGATTTGTAGATCTTAAGAATTATAAAGAACAAAAGCAGATTAAGCTCTCAGAAAGAAAACTTCAGTTCAGAACATTAGCTCAGGATAAAACGTGTTTTTATACCATCAATATCGAAAGCCCGGCCTATTTCTTTACAATTGATAAAAAAGATCTTAAATCACAGATTGTTTTTAAAGATTCGGCGAAAACAGCATTTTACGATGCTCTACATTTCGTAAATGACAAACTTGCCTACACTTTTAGTGATGCAGACCAGGATCATGTATTGAAACTGGCAAAATATAAGGATGGAAAATGGAGTATGCTTAAAAATAGTTTAGTATTGAATGAGGGTGAAGCTGCTTTTGCTGCCAGCAATACCAATATTTCATCCGCTTCCCGCTATATGTGGATTGCAACAGGTGGTAATGCTTCAAGAATTATTAGACTGAATTTGATAGATGAGAACCTGACAGTATTTAAAACACCATTTATACAGGGTGAGTCTTCACAGGGGATGTACTCATTAGATTTCAAAGATGATAAATTCGGAATTGCAGTAGGAGGAGATTACACCAAACAGGATGCTAATGTCAATAATATTGCGACTACCAATGACGGTGGTGAAACGTGGCAGATTCAAGCCTCCGGAAAGAATGCAGGATATATGACGTGTGTGAAAATAAAGCCCGGCTCAAAGGGGAAAGAGATCATTGCAGTGGGAGATCAGCATGTCAGCTATTCTTCAGATTATGGAAAGACCTGGAAGAAAATTTCCGATGAAAAAGGTTTTTTCGTCTGCCAATGGATCAATAGTAACAGCCTGGTTTTTGCAGGGAAAGACAGAATTGTGATTATGAAATTAAAATTTTAAATATCAGATATAGAATTTATCACTATTATACAAAAGCCTGACCATACGTATTTAGACTCATTATAAAATAGAACCTAATATAATTCATAGGTTAAAATTCATAACTATTGGTTAATTTTGTAGCTCGGAGATTTAATTATGTTAAATTTCTTATCCTTATAAAATTTTAATTTTCAAAATGAACTCTTTAATAGATAAGTATAATATTCCCGGGCCGCGTTACACTTCTTATCCTACTGTTCCTTATTGGGATGATACTACATTCTCACCGGAAAGATGGAAGCAGAGCGTAATAAGGTCTTTTCACGAGAGTAATGCAGAGGAGGGGATTTCTATTTATATCCATTTACCTTTCTGCGAAGCGTTGTGTACATTCTGTGCATGCCATAAAAGGATTACAAAACAACACAGTGTGGAAATTCCTTATCTGGAAAGCGTTTTAAAAGAATGGAAATTATATCTTGAGCTTTTCAACGAGAAACCAAAACTAAAAGAATTGCACCTTGGTGGTGGAACTCCTACTTTTTTCTCTCCTGAGAATTTAAAAACACTATTAAGCGGAATTTTTGAAACGGTAGACATTGCAGAACATCCTGAGTTTTCTTTTGAGGGACATCCGAACAATACGACAAAGGATCATCTTCAGACTTTATATGATCTTGGTTTCAGAAGAGTAAGTTTTGGTGTTCAGGATTATGATCCTAAAGTTCAGAAAGCAATCAACAGAATTCAGCCTTTTGAAAATGTAAAAGCAGTAACGGAATGGGCTAAGGAAATTGGCTATAGAGGAATCAGCCATGATCTGGTTTTCGGACTGCCGCACCAGAATTGGGAAGCAATGGAGCATACCATCAGAAAAACAATGGAGCTGAAGCCGGACAGATTAGCATTTTATTCTTATGCGCATGTGCCATGGGTAAAAGGAGTAGGGCAGAGAGGTTTTGATGAGAATGATCTTCCAAGTGGAGAAGAAAAACGCCGTTTGTATGAAGATGGTAAAAGGCTCCTTCAGGATTTAGGATATATTGAAGTAGGAATGGATCATTTCTCTCTGGAGCATGATGATCTGTATCAGTCTTTGATACATAAGAAGCTCCACAGGAACTTTATGGGCTACACTTCCAGCAATACGCAGCTGATGGTTGGATTGGGAATGTCTGCGATTTCAGATTCATGGTATGCTTTTGCGCAGAATGTAAAAACAGTGGAAGAATACCAGAAAATGGTTGAAGAAGGAGAGATCCCGGTAGTGAAAGGGCATGTTCTGAATGAAGAAGATCTGATCGTAAGAAGACATATTCTGAATCTGATGTGTCAGCTTGAGACCACTTTTCATGAAGAGAATTCGTTCCCTGAGCTTGAAAATGCATTGGGAATGCTGAAAGAGATGGAAAATGACGGATTGGTTGAAATCAGTGGTAATGAAATTAAAATTACAGAAGAAGGAAGGGCATTCACCAGAAATGTAGCCATGGTTTTCGATCTCAGAATGATGAGAAATAAACCCGAAACGAGAATTTTCTCTATGACGATATAAAATAAAAGCGGTTCACTTAGAACCGCTTTTTATTTGCTTTAAATTTTAGTTATAAAAATAGTATTTAACAAAAACACAAAGGATCATACATCGCTTTATATCTTGCCTTTTGGCTACAGAGTGATTGGCCCTTAATGAAGTGTTTTTAAAAATAAAACTATTTAATGATCAATTTTTGGCTGTAAGACTTAGTGTCTCCCGATTTCAGATTAATAAAATAAACTCCAGCAGATATTTTTGAAATATCAATTGCTTTGCCATTGACAATCTGATCAGTTTCCAGTACTTTTCGTCCCTCTGCACTGATGATCTCTGCAGTAACTTTTTTATCTTTAATTCCGTTGATGAAGATTTCTTTAGAAGCAGGATTTGGATACACTTTTACTGATCCAAGATTATTATAATCCTGTGTGCCCAGAGTTCCCGTACTTATTTTAAAAATCTTTCCGCTGTTAACAGCAGCTACATACAATTCGTTTTGTGAATCCTGACCAAAAGTAGAAAAGTTGTTTCCAGTGTAGGCTGAAGTCCATGTGATCGTGTTATTATTATCCAGTATTCCGATCTGAGTAGAACAGTAGTCTGCAAAAAAGTATTTTCCCTGTAGAGATGGATATTGAGAGCCTCTGTAAACATATCCTCCGGTAATAGAGCATTTTCCACCTGAATGATCATACACAGCAGTAGGGAATGTCATGGTAGACTGTGCAGGACATCCTGCAGGGTTGTAAGAATTGTTTCCCTCATAGCAGCGCCAGCCATAATTTAAACCTGCCTGAGTGATAGGCATTTTGTTGATCTCTTCTATGGCTCCCTGTCCCACGTCAGCAATCATCACATTTCCTGTTGTGAGGTCAAAAGAAAATTTCCATCCATTTCGTAGTCCGTAGGCCCATATTTCGTCTGCGCCATCTATTGCAGCCCCTACAAAAGGATTATCTGCAGGAATATTATAAGGGCCGGTGGCATCTACATCTATTCTCAGCATTTTTCCCAGAAGAACATTTTTATTTTGTGCATTATTATTGGGGTCTCCGCCGCTTCCTCCGTCGCCGGTGATAATCCAGAGTTTTCCGTCAGGAGCAAAATGAATGCTTCCACCGTTGTGGTTGTCGAATGGTTTCGGAATGTTCAATAGTATTTTTTCAGAATTGGGATCTGCAATGTTGGGATCCGTAGAGCTGACACTGTATCTTGCGACAACAACATTTCCGCTTGGGTTGTTATAATACACAAAAAAATACCCATTGGTAGAGTATTGAGGATGAAAAGCAAGCCCCAAAAGCCCCCTTTCGCCACCAAAAATAATTTTTGAATCGATATTCAGAAAATTTGCTGGATTAACGGTTCCATTGGGCTGGATAATTTTGATAATACCGTTCTGCTGTACGACAAACAAACGGTTGTCATTGGCATTCGTAATCTCTACCGGACTGGTAAGCCCGGTCACAAATTCTTCCAAATTAATGCTTTGAGAATTAACAATTAAGGAAGAAACAATACTGATGCTAAAAAGTAGTTTTTTCATAATATATTGATGATTAGTGTGTTGAAATAGTAATGAAAATTTTGTACCAATCAAATTTTGAAGACTTCATTATGATAGCATGAAAAAATTGTTAAATCTTAAATGGAGGTCAGAATACCAATATATCTGAAAATAAACCATTTCTGTTGTTAAAAATTCATAAAATACCAGAAAATCATTATATTTGCCGACTTAATTTAACGTAGTTATAACAAAATGCAAGGAAAAGGACTTATTACAATTGTTGCTATTGTCCTGGGGTTGATCTGCTTAAACGAGCTATTACCAACCTGGTACGCCAGCAAAATTGAATCGCAGATTGAAGCTGCGAAAGGAAACGAGAAAGAGATCAAACGGATCAAGGAAGATACTCTTAATCTTGGGTATACGAAGCTTTATTATTCAAAAGCTAAAGACAAGGAAATGAAACTTGGTCTTGACCTAAAAGGTGGGATCAACGTTCTATTGGAAATCAACCAGAGAGATTTGGTAAATGATTTAACCAATTATTCAACAAATCCTGTTCTTATTGAGGCTTTAAATAAGACTGATGAGGCTCAGAAAAACTCAACAAAATCTTACATCGACAACTTCTTTGAACAGTTCGATGCGGTAAACAAAGCGAAAGGAACAAACCTTAAGCTTGCTGATCCGGAACTTTTCGGAAATACCAATCTATCTGAAATCAAGTACAACACTACTGATGATCAGGTGAAAAGTATTGTTAAAAGAAGAATTGATCTTTCAGTAGGTACAGCTTTCGAGGTAATCAGAACGAGAATTGACAAGCTTGGAGCTATCCAGCCAAACGTTCAGAGAGTACCTGGTACAGCCAGAATTTCTGTGGAAATGCCTGGTATGAAGGATATCGACAAAGTGAAGAAAATGCTTCAGACTTCTGCAAAACTTCAATTCTGGGAAGTACAGCAGGTTCCTGAAATCGCACCTTATTTCCAATCCTTGACAAGTATTGTTGCTGCAAAAGTAGATTCTATGGGAGTTGCAAAGAACGTAAACTTCATGAATCTTTTACAGCTTGACAAATTAAGAACAAATGGTGTTGCGAACGTAAAACTATCTGATACTGCTGCTGTAAACAAAATTTTAAACAGTAAAATTGGATTGGCTTCACGTCCTGCCAACATTAAATATACACAATTCATGTGGGGTTACAAACCTGAAGCTACAAGCCCGGACGATTTGGTATTGTATGCGATCAGAGGTAACATCAATCAAAAGGCTCCAGTAGATGGTGCTGTAGAATCTGCAAATATCAGCTACGATGAATTGAGTAGAGTGGTAGTAGATATGCAGATGGACTCTAAAGGAGCAAAAGAGTGGAAAACTCTGACTGAGAAAAACGTAGGGAAACCAGTGGCGGTAACGCTTGATGGTAGAGTTTATACTGCTCCAAACGTTGTAAATGCTATTCCTAACGGAAGAACTCAAATCTCCGGTAACTTCTCTCAGGAAGAAGCTAAAGAATTGGTAGACGTTTTAGGAGCTGGTAAATTACCTGCTGGTGCAAAAGTAGTTCAGGCTACTCAGGTAGGTCCGTCTCTAGGACAGGAGTCTATCAACGCAGGTATGATTTCATTTGCTATTGCATTCTTAATTATCATTGTTTATATCATTTTCTACTACGGTGGAGCTGGTGTATATGCAGTAATTGCGATGGTAATTAACTTATTCTATATTTTCGGAATTATGGATTCCGGAGACTTTACGCTTACTCTTCCTGGTATCGCCGGTATCGTATTGACGATGGCGATGGCGGTAGATACAAACGTAATTATCTATGAAAGAACGAAAGAAGAATTATTTGCCGGTAAGAATATCTTAGAGGCTTATAAGGATGGTTTCAAACACGCATTAAGTGCGATTATTGATGGTCACTCCACTACATTATTGACGGCAGTTGTACTATTCTTCTTCGGAACAGGGCCTATTAAAGGATTTGCTTTGACATTGATGATCGGTATTATCATGACATTGTTCACTTCTGTATTGTTATCAAGAGTAATGATCTTCAGCAGACTGAACAAAGGAAAGCACCTTTCTGTATGGACTCCACCTACGAAGAACCTATTCAGAAATACGTGGATCGACTTTATCGGAAAGAGAAAATATGCTTATATTGTTTCTGCGGTATTAACAGTTATCTGTATCGGATCTATGGTTACTCACGGATTTAAATATGGTATTGATTTTACTGGTGGTAGAAACTATGTAGTTAGATTCGATAAAGAAGTTAATGCTAACGATGTTGAAGAAAAATTAGTAAAACTATTTAGAACTGAAGACGGTAAAAACTCTTCTGTAGAAGCTAAGACTTTCGGAAATGCTAATCAGCTGAAAATCTCTACTGATTACCTTATTGAAGATGAGTCTTTAAAAGCTGACCAGACTATTGAACAAAAATTATACGAAGGGTTAAAAGGAGATCTTCCGGCTAACATTACCTTGAATGATTTCAAATCTGCAGATAAAGACCACGCAGGTATCATTTCTTCTGAAAAAGTAGGTCCTACTGTGGCTGACGATATTCAGACTCATGGTATTCTTGCTGTAGTTGCTGCTTTAGGAGGTATTTTCTTATACATCTTATTCAGATTTAGAAAATGGCAGTTCTCTCTAGGTGCTGTAGCGGCTTTATTCCACGATGCGGTTATTATTTTAGGAACGTATTCATTACTTCACAAATATATGCCGTTCAACATGGAGATCAATCAGGATTTCATTGCTGCAATCCTTACTGTATTAGGATACTCAATTAATGATACGGTAATTATCTTCGACAGAATTAGAGAATATCTAAGAGAGAAGAAATCATTAACATTGGCGGGATTATTTGATGACTCTATTTCAAGTACATTAGGTAGAACGTTTAACACCTCATTTACTACGATCCTGGTAATCTTAGCGATTTTCATTTTCGGTGGTGATAACTTAAGAGGATTTATGTTTGCGATGTTAATCGGTATTGGATTCGGTACTTACTCATCCATCTTTATTGCATCAGCAATTGCTTATGATTTCCTTAAGACAGGAAAAGAAGATGAAGTGCATGGGAAGACCACTTCCGAAAAAGAAGTACTAGCTTCAAAGTAATACAAACTACAATAAATTAGTAAAAGCCTTTCGAAAGAAAGGCTTTTTTATTTTTAGAAAAAGCAGTCAATAATGATCCTGATGAGAAATGGTTCCGGGAATATTATACTTTTTTAATACAATGAAATTTAGAACCATTATTTTTAAGATTTGATTAATTTTGCACCATCATGGAAAATTCAAAGAAAAAAGCAGCTATAGGCTTTATATTTATTACCTTACTTATTGATATTACAGGGTGGGGGATCATTATTCCTGTGGTTCCAAAACTGATTGAAGAGCTGATTCATGCAGATATCAGTGAGGCTGCAAAATACGGAGGCTGGCTAGGATTTGCCTATGCATTTACACAGTTCATATTTTCACCCCTTGTTGGAAATCTGAGTGATAAGTATGGACGAAGACCTATTATTCTGATTTCACTTTTCGGTTTTGCTGTAGATTATATTTTCCTCGCTTTGGCCCCCACGATTTGGTGGCTTTTCCTGGGGAGAGTGATTGCCGGGATTACCGGAGCCAGTGTAACTACGGCAAGTGCTTATATTGCAGATATTTCTACAGATGAAGACAGAGCTAAAAACTTTGGGCTTATAGGAGCTGCGTTTGGCCTTGGATTTATCATAGGACCCGTACTTGGCGGGGTTCTTGGACATTATGGCGCAAGAGTTCCCTTTTATGCGGCAGCGGGGCTTTGCCTGCTTAATTTCCTTTATGGCTACTTCATCCTTCCAGAAAGTTTAGATAAAGATAAAAGAAGAGAATTTAACTGGAAACGTGCTAACCCCGTTGGATCGTTTAAGTTTTTAGGGAAGCATCCTGAGATTTCAGGACTTATAGTTTCATTAATACTGATCTATATCGCTGGTCACGCCGTACAGAGTAACTGGAGCTTTTTTACGATGTATAAATTCAACTGGACAGAAAGAATGGTCGGGATCTCATTGGGAGTTGTAGGTCTGTTGGTAGGTCTTGTACAGGGCGGTCTGATCAGATGGACAACACCAATGCTTGGAGAGCAGAAAAGTATTTATTATGGACTGGCATTTTATGCGGTAGGAATGTTGCTGTTTGCATTTGCTTCAGAAGGGTGGATGATGTTTGTATTTTTAATCCCGTATTGTTTGGGAGGAATTTGCGGACCTGCCTTACAGTCTGTCATTACCAAAAGTGTTCCTTCTAATGAACAGGGAGAACTTCAGGGCGCACTTACGAGTTTAATGAGTGCTACTTCCATTATCGGACCTCCGATGATGACCAATCTGTTTTACTACTTTACGCATGACGAAGCACCGTTCAAGTTTTCAGGAGCGCCGTTCTTTTTAGCATTTATTTTAATGGCCATCAGTGTAGGAGTTACCTATTCTGCCTTTCAGAAAAAGAGGAAAATTTAACAATAACAAACGAAATAAAACGGATAAGGTTAAGGTGCGAATTCATCTTAACCTTATTTTTTTTACTGCTGTATTTTAAATATTTGCGTAAATTGTAATAGAGTTATGTGACCGTTTATTCTATTGCATTTTGGAGTTTCCAAGTCTGATTATTAAAGATGAAATTATGGACAAATTAAAATTAGAAAAATATCTGGAGAGGATTCATTATTCCGGAGAATTGAAATTGAATCTTGAAACATTGAGGAGAATACATCAGCTCCATCCCCAATATATCCCTTTTGAAAATATAGATCCTTACACCGGAACTGTTCCCTCTTTGAACGTAGAAGATGTTTTTCAAAAACTGGTCGTTGAATCCAGAGGTGGATACTGTTATGAACAAAATCTGCTTTTGGATGAAGTTTTGAAATTGATAGGATTCAGAGTGAAACTGCAATTGGGAAGGGTAGTTTGGAAAAGGGAAGAAGACAGCACTGCTGCGCAGACCCACTTATTGCTTATTGTAGATTTTGAAGGGCAGGAGTATCTTGTAGACTGTGGTTTTGGAACGGCTACGCTTACAGCCCCTTTATTATTAAATGAAGAAGGGCCTCAGCAAACTCCCAACGGATTGTTTAAGGTTTCGCATAAAGAAAAAACGTATGTACTCTGGACCTGGAAGGAAAAATGGCTTCCTGTTTACCGTTTTATAATAGAACACGTAGAACCTGCTGATCTGGAAATTGCCAATTGGTACTTATCTACCCATCCGGAATCTAACTTTAAGAAAAATCTGATTCTGTCCAAAGTGGATGCGAATGCCAGATATACTTACACAGATCATATGCTGAATATCCGGTCTAATGACGGGATAAAAGAATCTGTACCTATAAAAAATGACGAACAACTGTTTGAAATTCTTACCAATACTTTTGGCTTAAAAGAGAATGCCGTTGAAGCACTAAAAATAAATGGGAAAACGTTTTAAAAAGGACATATCAATAATGTTCTCTGTCAAATTAATAATAAAAAATTTCTCTATTCACATATAAAATAACAAGCTGCTTATAGACAGCAACAAGGTTTCTGCCGTTTATTTTGGCTTTTTTTGTGCTCTATTTTCCTCAAAATCTTAAAATTTGTTTAAATTTTTACTTTACTGTAATTTTAATGTATAATCTTTCGTAATTTTACTCCATGGAATTAAGCATTGGAGAAATGGCACTCATTGCCATTGCAATCGTTGTATTATTCGGACCGGATAAACTTCCTCAGATCGCGCGTGACCTTGGATCAGGTGTTAGAAAAATGCGTGGAGCTGTAGAAGATATCAAGACGGAGATTATGAAAGAAACAGATAATCCTGTATCTGAAATTAAACGTGAGATTGAAAAGGTAAAAGATGCTGCCAAAGATTTCAATCCTATGAATGATATCAAGAAAGATATCTTAACAGAGCCTGCTGAATCTACTGAACCTCCAAAACCAAAACCTTCAGAAGATGAAACTTATGAAGGACCTGTAAGCAGATAAATAGAATATGGAGGAGCTTATTCAGGAAGACAAAAAGGTATTTCTTTACCTTAATAATTTGGGAAACTCTTCTTTTGATCAGTTCTGGATGTTGATTTCCAGTACCTGGATCTGGGTTCCCCTTTATATTATATTCCTTTATTTTTTATACAAAAATTACAAACTAAGAGCTTTAGTTTTTATTCTTATATTTTTAGCACTTGGAGCAACGGTTTCTGATCAGTTGGCAAGTGTTTTCAAATATGGAGTGGCAAGGTTGAGACCATGTCATGACCCTACTCTGGAACATCATATGAGGATTGTGAAATGTGGCGGGCAATTTGGATTTTATTCCGCTCATGCATCCAATACCTTCTTTTTAGCAGCCTTTTTAAGTATTATACTGAAAAGTAAAATTAAATGGTTTCCATACGCTATATTTGTATGGGCTATAGTGGTTTCCTACAGCCGAATATATTTAGGAGTGCATTTTCCAATTGATATTTTGGTGGGGGCGTTTGTTGGATCTTTATTGGGAGTGATATTTGGTGCACTCGCCAGAAAAGTGATCAACAAACAAACTATAACTTCATGAAAAAAAAATTATTACTTGCCGTAACCATTTGTCTTACATTCAACGCCTTTTCGCAGGATAAAAAACTAGCTGAGGACTGTTTTAAAAGGGCCGATTATAAATGTGCCGAAGAACAGTATTTAAAGCTGGCGGAGAAAGAACAGATCCAGAAATTTCAATCTGAATATTATGATTATCTGGGAACATCTCAGAGAAGGCTGGGAAAGACTAATCTGGCTTTTAAATCCTACGAATCTGCTTTAAAGGCAAATCCATTATCAGTTTCCGTGTACGTTAACCTTTCATCATTGTACAGCCAGAAAAGCAATAAGCCCAAAGCACTGGAGTATATTGAAAAAGGATTGAAGGTGGATGCTGAAAATCCTGACCTATACCTTATACGTTCAAAAATTTACGATAGCCAGGGTAAAAAAGATCTCGCAATTAAAGATCTCAATCAGATTCTGACCTTTGCACCAGATAATATTTTTGCAAAAACAGGTCTGGCCAATCTCAAAAAAAATAACGGGGATCTTGAAGGTGCTTTAAAAGACTACAACAAGCTTATTACCGAGAAACCGGAATCATTACTGTACAATGGCAGGGCAGATGTATATTTCAAAATGAAAAAGTATAAAGAAGCGCTCACTGATGTCAATAAAGCTATTTCTATCGATCCCAAATTCGCGCAGTCGTATGTCAGCAAGGCATTGGTTTTATTTGAAACAGCCAAATCTAAAGAGGCCTGTGAAAATCTTGACAAAGCGGTGGCATTAGGCTATGAGAAAGCTGTACTGGCAGAGTATTACACAAAATGTGTAAAGAAGTAGGGCACAGTTCTTTTCTTCTCTTAAATAATAAACACGTTGTAGTATGGAGAAGAGATGTCCATACAAACTAAACTTAATTTCAATTAAAAAAAGAATAAAGAAATATAGATGTTGAATATTGTTCTCGTAGAACCCGAAATACCTAATAATACAGGGAATATCGGAAGATTATGTGTAGGTACCGAAAGCAGATTACACCTGGTTCACCCATTTGGATTTATCATTAATGATAAAAATCTGAAACGATCAGGGTTGGATTATTGGCAGCATCTTGATGTTTCAGAATATGCCAACGTTGAAGAATGGGTTAAAAATATTCCGGATCCTTCACGTGTTTTTTTAATGAGTTCCCATGCGGAGAAATCTTATTTAGAGAACCAATTTCAGGATGGAGACTGGCTGGTTTTTGGAAAAGAAAGTGTGGGGCTGAGTGAAGATGTTTTGAATATTTTTGAAAATCATTTAACCATTCCTATGTCAAAATTAATCAGAAGTTTTAATATTGCAAATTCTGTTGCTTTTGTAGTAGGCGAAGCAAAAAGACAGATAGGATTATAGAACAGATTATACTGACTGCTTTTCTGCGGTAAAATATTCAGATTAAACCGCTAAAACTTTTTATAATATCTAAAGACGTCAATATTTAGAAACTGCTCAATGGGTTGTTTCTAAATATTAGTCGTTATGATAAGGTTTCCCCTGCAGAATCTGATCAGCACGATAAAGCTGCTCAACAATAAACAAACGGATCATCTGGTGCGTAAATGTCATTTTGGATAATGACATTTTTTCGTTGGCTCTGCTGTAGATATCCTCTGAAAAGCCATAAGCTCCACCAATAAGGATGTGTACCTTTTTAACAGAAGAATTCATCCAGACATCAATTTTTTGAGAAAATTCCCGGCTGGTAAACTGCTTTCCTTTTTCGTCAAGAATGACAACAAGGTCATTTTTATCAATATGATTTATAAACAACTTAGCTTCTTCCTTTTTAAGAAGATCCGGAGATAGGTTTTTTGCATTTTTAACATCCGGAATTTCTATCATTTCAAAATTCCAGTGCCTGGGTAAACGGTTGAGATAGTAATTGATTAAAGAAGTGATTTCCTTGTCGTCTGTTTTGCCGATACAAAGTAAACTGATGCGCATGTATAAGAAGTTTCAGCTGCAAAGATAAGGGTTTATACTGGAAGTGTAAAAATTGCGAATTGAAATTGAGCAGTTACAAGCCAGGCAATATTGTTTTACACTTTCCATTCTAAATTCTAAATTCTCCACTCTCTCAGCTAATCCATTTATCTGCCGCTTATCATCTTCTCGCTTTTCCCTATTTCATTTAATTCCCCTACATTTGTATAAAACAAACAAATAGATGGGTTTGAAAGTTCCTAATTTTATTTTGAAGATTCAAGAATTTTTTGATAACATTCATATTCCTGTCTTGGGAATATCGCTTTGGCAGATGTTTCAGATCTATATCTCCGGAATTTTCAAAGGAAACATTGGTCGAAAAGCAGCTGCGATTTCCTGGAGCTTTACCATCAGTTTGTTCCCGTTTATTCTCTTCCTGCTTTCTGTACTGCCCTATATGCCTCTTTATAATGAACTGCAGTTCTATATTTTCGATGTGCTGATGCATAATGTTTTTCCTTCCAATATGGAAGGAGATGTTAAAGGTTATATCGTAAACAATATCATCCCGAATATGAAAGGGATCAGTAACCTGACCATTGTCCTGGCCCTCCTTTTTGCTACCAATGGTACCTTTTCACTGATCAACGGTTTTAACGAAAACTCTGATGAAAAGCTAAGTGATGTCAAAGAATTTATCCTTTCATTTTTTATTACAATAGGTTTTATTACCATTGTATTTTTAACACTTTTCGGAGTATATTATGCGGAAGTTGTAATGAAACTTTTTACGCCGGCTTATGATGTTACATGGCTTGTAGATAACCTTTCCAAAATTATCGGATTCGTTTCTTTCCCGCTTTTTTATTTTATACTTCTGACTTTATTTTACTGGTTGGGGACAGTAAAGATTACAAGATTCAGACAGGCCGTTCCCGGGGCTATCTTAACGACAGTACTGTTTGTGATTACTACTTATATTTTTGCGATTTATGTAAAAGATATTGCCCGGTACAATGTTCTTTACGGATCGATCGGAAGTATGATTCTTTTAATGGTATGGGTAAACGTAAACGTCTATCTTCTGTTGTTTGGAAACGAGCTCAATATGGCCATCAGAAAACTCAGAATAGAAAAAATTCTGTCAGATGAAATAGAGAAAGAAACGGTTTAGTATCAGGCTGTAAACCCAACTTTTAAAGAGGTGGATAATCTCTCCGGAAATTGGGCGGCCTGAAGAAAGATTAATCCTCTTCAGGTTCCATATTACCCTTGGAGCTCATACTTAAAATTGCAAATCCTAAAATAGCAGCCAGAAAAGAAGCGATCAAAATAGCAAATTTAGCCTCATCCTGAATATGAATATCATCTTTAAAAGACAGCAGTGCAATAAAGATGGACATGGTAAAACCAATTCCGGCAAGTAAACCTACTCCAATCATTTGAGTCCAGTTGCTGTTTTGAGGTAAAGAACTAAGCTTTAATTTAATAGCAAGTAAGGAGAATAAATTGATTCCTATTAATTTTCCTAAGATCAGTCCGCAGACAATTCCTAATCCTAAAGTGCTTGTTATTCCTGCAACCATATTACTTGAGAAAGTAATATTGGTATTCGTTAAGGCAAATACAGGCATGATCAGAAAGCTTACAGGAATATGCAGTTTATGCTCCAGCTTTTCTAAAGGAGAAATTTCTACATTGGATGCATTGGTCGGAATAGAGAAGGCGAGCAAAACACCCGCTATCGTAGCATGAATTCCGGAATGATGAAGAAAATACCATAAAAATAACCCGGGAATAAGATAAAATATGATTTTCGTGACTTTTAAAAAGTTTAAAATAAACAGTAAGGCAGCCACTCCAAAAGACAGCAGAAGATAAGTCCAGTGAATTTGCTCAGTATAGAAAACAGCGATCACCAGAATAGCTCCCAAATCATCTACAATTGCTAAAGCGGCTAAAAATATCTTAATTGAATTCGGGATTTTCTTACCCAGCATGGAAATAATTGCCAGCGAAAAAGCAATATCAGTTGCCATAGGAATTCCCCAACCGTTGCCATACTTTGTGCCGGCATTGAAAATAGTATAAATGACTGCAGGAACAAGCATTCCACCTACTGCTGCAAAAATAGGAAGTGAGGCATTTTTAAAAGATGATAGTTCGCCTTCTACAAGTTCCCTTTTTATTTCAAGACCTACCAAAAGAAAGAATACAGCCATCAATCCGTCGTTGATCCAGATGCTGACAGTATATTCCAGTCCGAATAAGTGAGTGCCCACTTCCTTGTCTAAAAACTGTTGAAAGGTTTCAGCTAAAGAAGAATTGGCAATTAATAATGAGATCAGCACACAGAAAATAAGAATAATTCCTGAGGACTGGCTGTTATTGAAAAATTTTTTAAAATAAAGAGATAAATTCATATTTAAGATTGTAATCGTCTCACTATGGAAACGCCATTAATACTTTTAAGCTTTTTAAAGGTCTCTTCCAGCTGACCTTTGTTTTTTACTTCTAAGTTGATGTTTCCTGTGAAAATGCCGTTATTGGATTCTATGGACATACTTTTCATATCCATTCCCATGCTTCCGCTGATAACAGTGGTAATATCATTGATCATTCCCATTCTGTCCAGCCCTTCAATCTCAATTTTTACTCTGTTTTTGAAGCTTTCTGCATTTACCCATTTGGCCGGAATCACACGGTAGTCATACTGCGCACGGAGATTAATAGCATTCGGGCAGTTGTCACTGTGTACCTTGATTCCGTCTGAAATGGTGATGAATCCAAAGATTTTGTCACCGGGAATTACTGTACAGCATTTTGCATAGCTATAGTTCAGCTTTTCTTCATCTTTTCCGAAGACAATCATATCAAGGTTCTGTTCTTTCAGTTCCTCATAGTGATTATTCTTTGTGGGTGATTTTCTGAATCTGGAAAGTAAATTGTTGAATACGTTTTTACTTTCAATGTATTTTCTCAGGCTGCTTGCATCCAGTTCATTGCTCTGGAATTTAAGAAACAATTCCTGTGATGATTTTAAATTAAAGAACTTCTGAAGTTTATTGATCTCTTCGTCGTTGAAGTTTATTTTTGCGTGACGAAGCTTTCTCTGCAGAGTTTCCTTACCTTCGTCCACCAACTGGTTTTTCTGAGAATTCAGATAACTTTTGATCTTGGATTTTGCTTTTGAAGTTACTACAAACTCCAGCCAGTCAGATTTTGGTTTTTGATTTTGAGAAGACAGGATGTCTACCTGATCTCCATTTTGGAGAATATAGGAAATAGGAACCAGTTTACCGTTAATTTTAGCACCCAGACACTTCATTCCAAGATCGGAGTGAACGGAAAAGGCGAAGTCCAGAGCGGTGGCATTGGTTGGCAAGATCTTGATTTCCCCTTTTGGAGTAAAAACAAATACTTCTTTTGAATAGAGATTAAGCTTAATATTGTCCAGAAGCTCAGAAGTGGAAAGGTTCTGCTGCTGCTCAAGAACATCACGGATCTCAGTGACCCATTTTTCAAAATTCCGGTCATCAGAACTTTGCTTATAGCCTTCCTTATATTTGTAATGGGCTGCCACCCCTTTTTCGGCAATCTCATCCATTCTTTCTGAACGAATCTGTACTTCGATCCATTTTTTATCAGGTCCAAGAACAGTTAAGTGGAGACTTTCATACCCTGTAGAACGGGGCTGGGTGATCCAGTCACGCATTCTTGAAGGGTTACTGTGGTACACATCTGTAACAATGGAATAAATTTTCCATGCCAGGAACTTTTCATTCTTCGCATCAGATTTATAAATAATTCTGATCGCATAGTTATCAAAAACCTCTTCAAAAGAAACTCCCTGCTTCAGCATCTTTCTGTAAATAGAAGAAATAGCTTTTGCACGGCCTTTAATTTTAAAGTTAAGTCCCTCTTCATGAAGTCTTTCTGATACTTCTTTTTTGAATTCTTCAATATATCTTTCACGGTTTTCCTTGGCCAGTTCCAATTTTTCCGTGATTTCATTATATACTTCAGGATTGTTATACTTTAATGAAAGGTCCTCCAGTTCAGATTTGATATTGTAGAGCCCAAGACGGTGAGCCATTGGAGCATAGATATAGACTGTTTCCGAAGCAATCTTTTTCTGCTTGTCCGGAGCCATGCTTTCCAGCGTCCGCATATTGTGAAGACGGTCTGCAATTTTGATCAGAATCACCCTGAAATCTTCAGAAAGTGTCAGTAATAATTTTCTGTAGTTTTCAGACTGAACAGAAATATTCTGATGATTCATGATGGAGATCTTGGTCAATCCTTTCACGATATTGGCAATCTTCTCCCCGAAGATCTTTTTAAGATCTTCATAGGTATAGTCAGAATCTTCAATTACATCATGCAAAAGAGCACAGGCAATAGAAGTCGCTCCCAGACCGATCTCCGTTGCTACAATTTTGGCAACAGCAATAGGGTGGTAGATGTAAGGTTCACCAGATTTTCTCCTTTGATCTTTATGGGCATCTAAAGCAATATCAAATGCCTTTCGGATAAGTTTGTTATTTTCCTCATCCAAAGTTCTGTATGTATTCGAAATCAGATCCTTATATCTGGCAAGGATCTCTTTATTCTCTTGTTCTAAGTCGTAACTCATTTGTGCTAATGCCTATATTTAAACGAAAATACGAAAATTTTTAGTTTTTTCAAAGATAAAAAAGCGGATCTAAAAGTTGAAGAACGAACCACAAGGTGATTGGACTCAGTCTTGAACATGAAAAAAATATTTAATCCGAATTTATAGTTTAAGTGTTTCTTTCAAAAAGTGATCCATAAAAAAATCTGCAGAAGATTCTACAGATTTTGTTTATCAGGTTATATGCCGATTAGAATTTTACTTCAGAATTCATACCGTCACTGGATGTTTTGATCTTTACATCAGGGCTGTTGTGAATTTCCGCCTTATTTCTGGCATCGATGTACTTTTTAATAGTGTCATAGTTAGTTTCTTTGACGCTCATACCCTCAAATAAATACGCTTTTAACGCTGCATTTTGGGAGAATATATTCCGTGCATTTTCAATCTGACTGTTATCTTTTACAGTAACACTGGCCAAATACTGGGAATTATTTGAAGCATCATTATTAAGATATATAACGTAATCGGAATTGGCAAACCCAGAATTTTCCAGATCACTCTCAAGCTTTTTGTAATCGCTGTGGAGCTCGAACAGCCCCGCTAGTATATTTGACATAGTTAATTGGTTTAAAGTTATGATTAAAGTTAGTCATTATTTTTCTTATTTTATTGTTCTTTAATTAATAAAATTCATTAATTAACATTTTATTTACATAGTAATTATTGATTGGGTGGAAATATTCATTGAACGTGTGTTTAATTTTGATGATTTAATAAAATGTTAAATAATTAGTGATGGTACAGATCACTTTATTGAATCTGTCATATTTACAATAACTTACCGTTTTTAAAATAATTTAACTCTAATTTTTTTAGCTACTTATTTCCTGATGAAACAGTTCATTCAGTATTGAACAGAAATACAAAAATAGAATAAGGTTTTAGTTAATACATTATTAAAAAGAGGCTGAACATCTCTGAACAGCCTCTTTTAGGGTTAATTTAAAAGGTATTTAAATTCTTTCGTTCTTGATCTCTTCAACAATTTCAGGATTCAATAACGTACTGATATCTCCAAAATTACTGAAGTCACCTTCCGCAATTTTTCTCAAAATTCTACGCATGATTTTTCCTGAACGTGTTTTTGGAAGCCCGGAAACAAACTGAATTTTGTCCAGTTTAGCAATAGGTCCTATCTGATCGGCAATCAATTGGTTGATTTCTTTCTTTAGATTCTCCTTATCACGGCCTTCGCCAACTTCTTTCAGCATTACAAAGCCATAAAGTGCGTTACCTTTGATGTCGTGGGGATAGCCTACAATTGCCGATTCAGCTACAGCAGGATGCTGATTGATACTGTCTTCAATAGGAGCTGTGCCTAAATTATGCCCGGAAACAATGATTACATCATCTACACGGCCTGTAATTCTATAGTAGCCTACCTCATCTCTTAAAGCACCGTCACCAGTGAAATATTTCCCGGGGAATGCTGTGAAATAGGTTTCTTTATATCTCTTATGATCTCCCCATATCGTTCTTGCAATTCCCGGCCATGGAAAACGGATGCAGAGATTTCCCGTCACCTGATTTCCTGTGATTTCATTGCGCTTGTCATCCATCAGAACAGGCTGTATACCCGGTAACGGCAAAGTAGCATAGGTAGGCTTGGTAGGAGTTACAAATGGAAGGGGAGAAATCATGATACCTCCGGTTTCAGTCTGCCACCATGTATCTACAATCGGACATTTTTTCTTTCCTACGTGATCATTGAACCAATGCCATGCTTCATCATTGATAGGTTCCCCTACAGAGCCTATAACCTTCAGAGAGCTGAGATCATGTTTGTCTACCCATTCAGCGCTCTCTTTTGCTAAAGATCGGATAGCCGTAGGTGCTGTGTAAAACTGAGTAATTTTGTGTTTTTCAATAACTTCCCAGAAACGGTCAGGTTCAGGATAGGTTGGCACTCCTTCAAAAATAACTGTGGTGGCTCCATTCAGTAATGGTCCGTAAAGAATATAAGAGTGTCCGGTAATCCATCCGATATCAGCAGTACACCAGTAAATATCATTTTCCTTATAATTGAATACATTTTTAAAAGTATAGGCAGTGTAAACCATATAGCCGGCACAAGTATGAAGCATTCCTTTTGGTTTTCCTGTAGAACCCGAAGTATAAAGGATGAAAAGAGGATCTTCAGAATCCATAATGACGGTTACAAAATCAGGAGAAGCTTTTTCAAATAAATCAGCCAGCCAGTAATCTCTTCCTTCCTTCATTTTAATCTCATTATGCGTTCTCTTTACAACGAGTACATTTTCAATGGTTGGCGTTTTTTCCAATGCCTCATCTACAATACTTTTTAAATCCAGAACTTTATTTCCTCTATAACTTCCATCGGATGTGATCACCATTTTCGCTTCGCAGTCATTGACTCTTGAAGCTACTGCAGCGGCTGAGAATCCTGCAAAAATGACAGAATGAACAGCTCCTAATTTTGCGCAGGCAAGCATGGTAACAGCCAGTTCAGGAATCATGGGAAGATAGATGCAGACTCTGTCTCCTTTTTCAATTCCCATGTCACGAAGAACATTTGCAGTCTTATTAACCTGCGTATATAACTCATTGTAGGAAATATGCTGTGCTTCTTCTTTTGGATCATTCGGTTCCCAGATAATGGCTGTTTTATCACCTCTTACCGCAAGATGCCTGTCTATACAGTTTTTGGTGATATTGAGCTTGGCATTTTTAAACCACGTGATTTTAGCTTCGTTCATATCGTACTTAACAACCTTGCTCCATCTCTGGTACCACACAAAATTCTGATCGGCTACCTTATCCCAGAATTTCTTCGGATTTTTGATAGATTTTTTGTAATCTTCAAAGTATTGTGGTAAATCTTCTATTAAGTAATTTCTCATATCCCTTTCGTTTTTTGAAATTTGAATTGTATTTTAAATATATGTTTAATTTTTCGCTTACCCCCTATATTTCCTGATCTTTTCCTGTATTTCTTCAATGATTTTTTCATCATCAATCGTTGGCGGAATCTGAAAATTTTTTCCATCGAGTAGGGTTCTGATGAGCTTTCTCAAAGTTTTTCCGGATCTTGTTTTTGGTAAACGTTTGACAACCATCGCGTTTTTTAAAAAGGCTACGGCTCCTATTTTTTCACGAACCATGCGGATGATTTCCTTTTCAAGGTCTTCCTCTGAAGTTACAGTTCCATTTTTCAGAACAGCAACTGCAAAAGGAATTTGCCCTTTCAGATCATCATCAATGCCTACTACAGCACATTCAGCAATATCGGGATGAGAGGAAACGATCTCTTCCATTTCTGATGTAGAAAGCCTGTGCCCGGCTACGTTGATAACGTCATCCACCCGTCCGGTAATGAAAATATAACCGTCTTCATCCTGTATAGCACCATCTCCTGAGAAATAATAACCATCATATTGAGTGAGGTAGCTGCTTTGAAAACGCTTGTGGTCTTTCCATATTCCCAGCATACTTCCCGGAGGAAGCGGTAGTTTGATAACCAGATATCCTTCATGATGTGGATCCAGCTCCAGACCGTTTTCATCAAATATTTTGATGTCGTATCCCGGAATAGGTTTTCCTGCCGAAGCTCTTTTTATTTTGTAGTCATCATCACAGGTCATTAAGCCCAGCATAGGCCATCCTGATTCTGTCTGCCACCAGTGGTCAATGGCAGGAACCCCAATGTGCTCCGCAAACCAGTCTAATGTTGCAACATCACAGCGTTCACCCGCCAGAAACTGTTTTCTGAACTGAGACAGATTGTATTTCTTAACCAGTTCTCCGTTTGGATCTTCTTTTTTTATTGCTCTGATAGCTGTAGGAGCAGTAAACATTACTGAAACCTGATATTCTGAGATAATTCTCCAGAAAGTTCCCGCATCAGGCGTCATAATAGGTTTTCCTTCAAAAATTATAGTGGCATTTCTATTGATCAGAGGGCCATACACTGAAAAGCTATGTCCTACTGCCCATCCAAAATCTGAGGCCGCCCAATAAGTTTCTCCCGGTTCAACTCCATATATGTATTTCATAGAAAACTTCAGGGCGGTGGCATATCCTCCGGTATCCCGAACAATTCCTTTAGGTTTTCCAGTAGTTCCTGAGGTGTAAAGTAAATAAAGCGGATGGGTAGAAGCTACTGAAACGCAATCTGCAGGTTCTGATTTTCGAACCAGTTCTTCGTAGTCAATCAACCCTTCAAACATTTCGTGTTGGTTGTCGACCAGTTTTCTGTTATAAACAATAATATTGTCTACTTTATTCTGTGCCAGTTCAATTGCTTTTTCCACCAAAGGCAGATATGGAATTCTTTTGGCAATTTCTATGCCTGCTGTAGCAGTGATCAGAACTTTAGGTTTGCAGTCGTCAATCCTTACTACCAGTTCATGAGGGGCAAAACCTCCGAAAACTACATTATGAATCACCCCGATCCTTGCACACGCCAGCATAGCAAACAGCGTCTGTGGAATCATAGGCATATAAATAACCGCAGTATCTCCTTTTTTTAATCCTAACGAAGCCAGTCCCCCGGCAAATTTCGATATCTCTTCCTGAGCCTGACGGAAGGTGTATGTTTTCTTTTGATGGGTGACAGGAGAGTCGTATACGATAGCGGTGTGATCTCCAAAACCATCCTCAATATGCTTGTCAATGCATAAATAGCACATATTAAGCTCCCCGTCATAAAACCACTGCGGATAATCGTTAAGGTCTTTTGAAAGGATCTGCTGTGGAAATTTATACCACTGTATTTCTCTGGCTTTTTCTTTCCAGAAGTCTTCTTTATTATCTATACTTTGTTTAAATAATTGATCTGCATTCATATTAATAATTGGGCGTTGTGGGAAAGTTCTGTCATCGTGGGCTGAAGGTAAACAGTGCCTTAGTCCTTTTTTCTTCATCTTAATGGTTTAGTCTTGAACTTTAAACCTTTAATTGTAATGAAGATTTTAAAGATGTTGATTTTAATAACATTTTAAGATAAAATTGTATACTTCATTTACGATGACCTTTGGCGTTTATTTTGTGTTGTACGTTCTCTTTGTCATTCAATTTCTGATTATCTACTCAAACATTTCTTCAATCTGCTGCATCAGTTTTTTGATTGAGTAAGGTTTGGTTACATAAGCGTCAGCTCCCATGCCCATTCCTTTTTCAATATCTCTTGGATTGTTCTTGGCGCTTAGAAAAATGACTTTGGTGTCTTTCATTTTTTCATTCTGTTTGATGAGATCCAATGTGCTGTATCCGTCAAGATTGGGCATCATGATATCGAGTAGAATAACGTCGGGGACCATGGTTTTTAAAAATTCAAGAACTTCTGTTCCATCTCTGGCAATATAGACATCATAACCGTTTTTCTTAAAACTGTATTCCAGAGACATTAATATTTTATGTTCGTCATCCGCAATGATTATCTTTTTCATAGTTCGTTTTTAATGATGTTCAACTTCATTTTTGGTTTCTTTTATTTTTTTAGGAATGCTGATGGTGAAAGTTACGCCTAATCCGCTATTTTCTGCTTTTATTTTTCCTCCGTGAGCCTGCACAATTTTTTTAGAAATCGCAAGTCCCAGTCCGCTTCCTGTTGGTTTTAAAATGTTCTGATTTTTAGACTGATAAAATTTGTCAAAAATCATTTCCAGATCTTCTTCAGGAATCGTTTTCCCGGTATTGAAAATGCTAATGACGAGATATCCCTCTTTTTCAAATAGCTTTGTTTGTATAGTTCCCTGTTCATTCGTGAATTTCAAGGCATTACCCCAGATATTCTGAAATAACTGAATCATTCTTGCTTCATCATATTCAAAAGTAAGCTGATTCAGCAGATTGACTTCACTTAGATGGATGTTTTTCTGCTGGATAAGATGAAGAAGCGGGGTTACTGCTCTTTCATAGGTCTCAATTATATTGTTGGGCTGAATGTTTAATAAAATCTCTCCATGTTGAAGCTTGTCAAGATAAAGGATGTCATTGATAATTTCGCTTAACCTGTCGGATTCTGTAATAATATTATTAAGAAATTCCTGTTTGATGTCATAAGGAATATCATCATCGTCTGCTAAAATTTCTCCAGCGGATCGGATAGCAGTGATGGGTGTTCTTAATTCATGGGCCACAGAATCCAGGAAATCATCTTTCTGACGGTCTTTGATGATCAGGCTTTCGTTGGCCGTTCTAAGGTCATCAGATAATTTTTGAAGTTCTTCAGACTGCTCTGTTAGTTTTTTATTCAAGGTTATGTTTTCCTTAGATTCTTCCAGGATGTTTAAAACTTCTTTTAAAGATATTTTATCTTCCTTCGTTACTCCTTCGATTAATATTTTGGCAGAAGCTGTTCCTATTCTCCCTGCTAAAAGGTTTTCTGAAAATTTAATAAATCTTGAATCTGCAGTTTCTGTTTTAGAATCAATATTATATTTCAAATTGAAAATTCTTAGAGCCTGCTCTGTTTTGTTTTTGCCTAAGAATCTCTCCAGAATATTTTTAATATCTGATATATAGGCAGTTCCCCTCCAGATAAAGGCGTTTTCATGATTTTGAATGTATTTGTCAATATCTACATATAGCTCGGCAAAATTTCTTTCCCGATAATTTCCTTTGGTCATGACAGAAACGATGGTAAACAAACCTGTATTGATAAGAAGCGACCAAAAGAAAATCTGGGGAATTCTTTCAAGATAAGGAATAGAGAAAAATTCGAAGGTGTTGTAGAGATCTCTCAAAACTCCTTTGAATTCCTGGTTGTATGAAAAGTAATACTGCGGAATAATCAATCCGAAATAGCAGATCACCAGGCCTGCAGCAAGCCCTGTAATAGCTCCTTTATAGCTTCCTCTTCTCCAGAATATAGCTCCGAAGAATGTAGGCGCCAGCTGCGCGATAATCACAAAGGAGATTAAACCTACAGAATCCAGCGAAATTTTCAGGATGAAATACTTGTAGAAAACAAAAGCCATGATGATCAGCGCAAAAATGCTGAATTTTCTGATATTGGTAATGCTTCTGGTGTTTTGTTCCTCATTCTCAGATTTGAACTTTCCAAGCAAGCCATACGGAATAATAAGGTTATTGGAAAGCATAATAGATAATGTAATAGCGGAAATGATAATCATGGAAATACATGAACTTAACCCGCCAAGAAACACTAAAACGGTAATTAATGTATTGTCAAAATGCTGTGGAATCAAAATGGAGTAGAACTCCGGATTGACGTTTTGACCATCAAAAATTAACCTCCCGCCCCAGGCGATCGGAAAAATAAATAGGGTAAATATTAAAAGATAAAGCGGGAAAAACCAGATTGCTGTTTTGATGTGCTTTTCCTGTCTGTTTTCAATGATTGCCGTGTGAAACTGTCTTGGAAGAATGCAGATTGCTGTTGCGGAAATCATACACAGGATCATCCAGTTCATAGCACCTTCAATTCCATTGAAGGTATTTTTTTCTTTAAAATCCTTAAAATGACTCGCTTTCTGATAAATATCCGAAAATCCATCAAATGCATAGTAGATGACAAAAAGTCCGAGAATAATGATAAAGAATAGCTTTAGAAAACTTTCCAGGGCGATCGCAGAAATAATTCCCAGACGTTTTTCTGATGCATCTACATATCTCGTTCCGTAGTAAGAGGAAAATAAAGCAATCAGAATAACAACAAATGTTGCATTGTCAGTCAGAATATCCTTTGACATGGAAGTTTCTGTCACTAAGTGAAAAGTTTCGGAAATCGCTTTGATTTGTAATCCGATGTAAGGAACAATGGCTAAAAGACAAACTATAGTAATAATGGCACTAAAGCTTCTGCTGTTTCCGTATCGTAAAGAGATAAAATCTGCAAGGCTGCTTATCTTATTGACCCTGGAAATTCTTACGATCCGTGTATTGATGAAGATCCATGCAGGAATAATCATAATAGGGCCAATATAGATCGTCAGATAGTTTAATCCACTTGTGGCGGCTACACCTATACTTCCATAATAAGTCCATGCCGTGCAGTATACAGCCAGAGACAGTGCATAAATATAGGGATTGTTAATCCATATCTTGCTTTTTTTCTTTTCTGCCAGATGGGCCACTAAGAAGAGAAGAGCCAGATAGAACAAGACTACAAAAAATAATGCAAAACTACTCATCGTACCTTTTTACAATTACAAAAGAAATTACGATGGAAATCATCCAGACGGCAAACAAATAAATCAAAATCATAGGATAACCCATAACTTCTTTTTCGCTGTTGAAAAGAAGCGAGATGGGAATACTGAAGGCAATCATTAATCCGATACTTAGAATAATCAACTTTTGTTCGTGTCTCTTTTTCATAAATGATGATTGATAAAGATAATTGATGAGCAGATGGCCTTGTGGATCGCTCATCAATTATCAGTGTTTGTTATAATTATCTTTTATCGTCAGAATATTCTCCTGTTAAAGCATAATAGCCGAAAATTGCCATTCCGCCTGAGATAATCGGCATCAATACAAATAAAATGATAATACCGAAAACCAAATCTTCCTGTTTTCCGGAAGTAATCTTTGGAATTCCTAAAACTGTAATTCCAAAGTAGCCCACAATCACAGCGATTGCGATCCATAGAATACCTAATATTTTTTTTAGTCCGTTCATTTTAGTAGTTTTAAAATTAATAAAAATTTAAGTGATTCGGTGATTAATCATGAAGATTATTGTTCTTATTTTTAAGATAAAACAATCCGATAATCAGGCAGACAGCCGCAACTCCAATAGGATACCAAAGTCCTTCGAGATACCATGTGGCGTGTCCGGCTTCTTTTCCTGTTGTAACCAGGTAAGTTGCCACTGCGGGAAGAAGTCCTCCAAATACCCCATTTCCAATATGATAAGGTAAAGACATTGAGGTGTAACGGATCCTTACCGGGAACATTTCAACAAGGAAAGCAGCTATAGGTCCATATACCATGGTTACAAATATCACCTGTATAAATACAAGGAAAACGAGATACCATTTCGTGTTATCACCTAATTTTACCGTTTGTGACACTTTTGGTTCCTCAGCTTTTCCGTCCTTCATGATAGGACCGGCAGGTGACCAATGAGTGATGCTGTCTTTTTTGGTTAAAGTTCCATCTGTATAAAGCGTCTCTTTATGGAACGTCACAAGACTGTCTGTGGCAATGTCATTGTGAATTTTAGCTGTTCTTTTTTCTGTAATTCCGTTCGTTGCTACTGTTTTATTTTCAAGATTCACACTTTTATACATACTGTCGTAAATAGGGCGGTAAGCCAGGATGGCTACCAGCATTCCGGTCATCATTACTGCCTTTCGCCCAATTTTGTCCGATAACCAGCCGAAAAATACAAAGAAAGGCGTTCCCAGGAATAGAGCGGTTGCCATTAAGTAGTCTACCTGCATAGATTCTACATTCATTACCTTCTGCAGGAAACTCATCGCATAGAATTGTCCCGTGTACCAGATTACCCCCTGTCCCATGGCAGCTCCGAATAAAGCAAGTAAAACAAACTTGAAGTTGTATTTATTGCCAAAACTTTCTTTTAAAGGGTTTTTAGAAGTTTTTCCCTCGCTTTTAGCTTTCGCAAAAAGAGGAGATTCTTTCATGTTTTTTCTGATGATATAAGAAACTCCTACCATTAAAATAGAAATCCAGAAAGGAACCCTCCATCCCCAGTTATCAAACTCTTCGGCAGAAAGTGTTGATTTTGTGATCAGGATAACGATCAATGAAATAAAAAGTCCTGCTGTTGCTGTGGTCTGTATCCATGAGGTCCAGTAGCCTCTTCGGTGAGGTTGTGCATATTCTGCAACATAAGTGGCAGCGCCACCATATTCTCCTCCCAGAGCCAGCCCTTGTAATAGTCTCAGAATTAAAACCAAAACAGGAGCCATAAATCCAATGGTTTTATAACTCGGGATACATCCAATCAGAAAAGTGGAGAATCCCATGATTAATAACGTAACAAGGAAGGTGTATTTTCTTCCGATGATATCTCCCAGTCTTCCGAAAAATAAAGCTCCGAAAGGTCTTACAACAAATCCTGCAGCAAAAGTAGCCAGCGTAGATAAAAATGCTGCGGTAGGATTATCTGCAGGAAAAAATTTTGTAGCTAAAACAATGGCCAAACTTCCGAAAATATAAAAGTCATACCATTCTATCAGTGTTCCGAGTGATGAGGCAGTGATAACGCTCCAGATGGTGCGGTTTTTCTGCTTATCAGTCATATTTTCGTAGGTTTCGTGGTGATTTTCGCTCATATTGTTTAGTTTTGATGTTATTGGAATTGAATGTTAAAGAATTTTAAGTGATCTTATCTTACCGTTTTTATTAGTCTTAATGGTGTAAGTTTTATAAATAGATCTGAAACTGTACAATGAATTCTCCTTTTGAAGAAGGACTTTCAGTGGGGCTGGTATAAACAGGCCTCGTTGAATACTGTGTGGTGATTTTCGCATGATGACCATCTATAAACCAGTTGGCTCCTAAGTCGAATTGAGATGAAGATTTATCAAAAGCTTCAAAATTTTTGCGAGTATACGCTGCGAAAGGCTGTATTCTTATTTTTGGCTTTTGTGCCTGACTTGGTAATAGTAAACCAGCCTGTGCATAGATAATATTACCTGTTCCTATGGTTGGCTGTAGATTTCCCGGGCCTGCAATTGCTTTATTACCGATAAAATTAGGGTCAGAAGCGGCAATATTCATGGTTCCCAGATTTCTTACATAGTTAGGACCAAAATTATAGTTATAATATCCGGCATACGCAGAGACGGCCATTTTGTTTTTTGCTTCTCCCAATGGAATATCTGCGAAAGCATCCACTGCAAAAAGGCTGATGTCATGCTTTTCAATATTTGAATTGACAGAAGTTCTTGTTCCGTCCGCCTGATGATAAAACCCTGCACCAACATTGAACACTTTTTTAGTTCCCAGATAAGAGCCCACTTTGTAAGGAAGGGTGTTGGATTCCTCATCAAGGAATTGGTATTCTACATATCCCGCTTTTGAAAAACTCGGATTTCCATTATTATCTACTGCTACAGCTCTTGACGGATCTGTTACATTTACAGGGACTATGTCTGTAGCAAAAGGCTTATTTAAGCTAAAACGATATTCTAATTTTCCATATTTTCCTTTAGCGAACATTCCCAGCTGTCTTCCAAACTGATCTGAATTGTCTATCAGAGGCCATGAAAAAATAGGGGAATCTACCGTAAGAAAATTCAATGTTGAAGCCATAGTCATACGGGAAAGGCCCATATAATAATGAAGCCCTGCCCCTAAAGATAAACTGAATTTACCCGCTTCTCCAGGTAAAATAACTGCGTACTCATTCCATGCATCATGAAAAAAAAGCTGTGTTTTCTTTCCGTTTCCATAACCGCCTGTTCCTGAAGTACCTGTAGCACCCCCGTTGATGAAGGTCTGATTATTGATTCCAAAATGGAGGAGAATCATGTATCTTTTAGAGATTTGTGCATAGGTTAAAGCACGTAACCTCCTGTTTCCTATGTTCCAGGAGTTGTCTGTAGGTTCTCCACCTACCATACTTCCGGGATTCATTGAGGTATTTCTCAGCCAAAGCTGGTCCCAGAGAATAAATCTGATGAATTTGTCTCCTTCAGGATTGAGGTTTACTTTTAATCCACTGCCATAGTCTGGGGAACCCTGGGAGTAGAGAGAACTACTTATTAAGACTGCTCCAATGAATGCAAGTAATTTCTTCATAAATTATCAATTTTTGGCGTTGTTTTTTGAGAATGCCAAATTGTAATTAATAATTTGTTTACGAAAATTTAATATATATTACTGCTAATAGTATAGCTGAAAATGGAAATTGAAAGTTAAAAATTAAAAATTTATAGATTTTAAAGTACTTTATATGCAGTTTTATTCTCTATTTTTAATTACAAATTCAGAATTATCAGTTATTTCTTAAATCTTTCCCATTTGATAAGCATATATTTATCTGCAAACTGGGTGATAATTATACCTGCATTTTGGATGTTTTCTTCCTGAGCAATATATTCAATGAGTTCACTTTGTTTGAGAATTTTATATACCGGATGAAATTCAGAATGGGGAGGTCTTGTGATATTGTATTTTTTGATCCATGAGCTGATGGTAACATGAGAAACTCCTATAATTCTTTCTATTTCACGATAGCTAAGCCCTTCAAGATAAAGTTGAAGCGCCTTGGTTACATAGTAATCATCGATCTGTTTGCCTAATTTCTTGACCGTAAAATAATAGTTGCAGTTCTTGCAGTGAAAACGTTGTTTCTCATTTACGATACCGCTTTTTACAACTTTGCTGCTCTGGCATTTTGGGCAGGTGTTTTCCATAACTATAGTTTTTTAGCAAATATATAATAAATTAGCAAATATACTTTTCTGTATAAAGATAATTTTACCTGTGTAAATTTTTAAAACAAAAAAAATATCTTTTTTATTTGGTTTTTAAAGTAATTATATTTTAAATTTGCCAAAAAAATTAGATAAATAAATGGAAATAGAAATTTCCTCATGCGAACATCTAATGTATGTGAGTGAAATACAGCAGGAAATGTATGATTCTGCACAGCGTAGAGGAACGGGGATCGCAAAACGTTCCATCGAATATTTGAGTAAAAAGATTTCAGAGGGCAATGCTGTGGTGGCCACTGAAAACGGAGAGTGGGTAGGCTTCTGTTATATAGAAACCTGGTCACATGGGAAATTTGTGGCTAATTCGGGACTGATAGTATCGCCGAAATTCAGGAACGGGGGAGTTGCAACTCAGATTAAACATAAAGTTTTCCAGTTATCTAGAGAAAAATATCCGGATGCGAAAGTATTTGGGCTTACAACAGGTCTTGCGGTCATGAAAATCAATAGTGATTTAGGATATAAACCGGTGATCTATTCCGAGCTGACTCAGGATGAGGAGTTTTGGAGCGGTTGCAAGAACTGTGTGAATTATGAGATCTTAATGAAAAAGGAGCGTAAAAACTGTCTTTGTACAGCAATGCTTTTCGTTCCTGAAAATAATAAAGTAAACGGGGTTGCCAATATGCAGCCGGAAATTAAATATAACAATGAGCAAGAAAGTAGTCTTAGCGTTTAGCGGAGGTTTAGATACTTCCTACTGTGCAAAATATCTTAGTGAAACATTAGGATATGATGTGTACGCAGTTACTGTAAATACAGGAGGTTTTTCTAAGGAGGAAGAAAAAGAATTAGAGAGAAAAGCTTTAAACCTTGGAGTAAAAGAATACAGGTGCGTAGATGCTCAGGAGGATTATTATAATTCTTGTGTGAAGTATTTAATTTTTGGTAATGTGTTGAAAAACAATACTTATCCTCTTTCTGTAAGTGCAGAGCGTACCATTCAGGCGCAGGAAATTGCAAAATATGCGATAGAAGTACAAGCGGATGCTATTGCTCACGGAAGTACAGGAGCTGGAAATGATCAGGTTCGTTTTGATTTGATCTTTCACGTAATGTGTCCAAATATCGGCATTATTACGCCAATCAGAGATATGGCTTTATCCCGTGAGGAGGAGATTGAGTTTTTGAAAAACCATGGCTATGAAATGGAATTCCATAAAGCACAATATTCTGTGAATAAAGGTCTTTGGGGTACCTCTGTAGGAGGAAAAGAAACGTTAACTTCCAGGAATTATTTACCGGAAGAAGCTTTCCCTTCGCAAATAAAAGAAACACAGTCTTCAGAACTGGAAATTGAATTTAAAAATGGAGAAGTAATTTCTGTTAATGGAGAAAACTTCGAACATTCAGTATATGCTATTCAAAAAATAGAAGAACTAGCTTCTGCTTATGGTATTGGACGTGATATTCATGTAGGAGATACCATTGTAGGAATCAAAGGAAGAGTAGGATTTGAAGCAGCAGCAGCCTCAGTGATTATCAAGGCTCATCATTTACTGGAAAAACATACCCTTTCAAAATATCAGCAGATGATGAAATCTCAATTATCTGACTGGTACGGAAACTGGCTTCATGAGGCACTTTTCTTAGATCCTGTAATGAGAAATATTGAGTCTTTCTTAGTAGATTCTCAAAAAACGGTAAGCGGAAAAGTATTTGTAACGCTTCATCCGTACAGATTTATTTTAAATGGAATTGAGTCTGATCATGATCTGATGTCCGATAAATTCGGAAGTTATGGAGAGGCAAACAGAGCATGGACAGGAGATGATGTAAAAGGATATACAAAAATTGTAAGCAATTCTTTAAATATATATCACCAGATCAACCAAAATATCAACTAGAGTTCCTAAGGAACGGTTTAACAAAAGATAAGGCATTGTCTTATCAGATTAAAATATGAAAAAAAAGGTAGGAATTGTAGGAGCAAACGGTTATACAGGAAGTGAGTTGATACGCTTACTGGCTTTCCACCCCCATGTGACATTGAGTTTTTTATATAGTCGTTCGAATTCGGGTACAAGAATATCGGATTTGTACCCGGATTTAGCGACGGTTTGTGATCAGGTTTTGACAGATCAGCCAGAGCAAGCAGATGTACTTTTTCTATGCCTTCCTCATAAGGAAAGTCAGAACTGGTTAACTCAAAACCCTGCTCAGGAGGAAACTTTGGTAATTGATCTTGGAAATGATTTCCGTTTAGATGGAAATTTTGGAAGCAGAAATTTTATCTACGGATTGCCTGAAATCAATAAAAAACAACTGGTCGATTCAAAAAGTATTGCCAATCCGGGATGTTTTGCAACCGCCATTCAGTTAGCGCTTTTACCGTTGGCTGAAAAAGGTTTGCTCGATGAGGTTTTTACAACAGGAATCACAGGGTCTACAGGAGCTGGACAGTCATTACAGGCAACTACTCATTTTACCTGGAGGAATGATAATGTGTCGGCTTATAAAACGCTGGAACATCAACATGTGGGAGAAATTTTAAAGCAAATAGTTTTGTTTAATCATAAAGATGTCAGTCTGAATTTTGTTCCATGGAGAGGAGATTTTGCAAGAGGGATTTTTACAAGTTCTACAGTGAAAACAGATTTAGAGCTTTCTGACATCTATCAGTTGTATCATGATTTTTATGCAGAAGAGCCTTTTGTAAAGGTAAGCAAAAAAGCAATTGATTTAAAGCAGGTTGTCAATACGAATCGCTGTGTGATTCAGATTGAAAAAAGTGGAAATGTTGCAGTTATTCACTCAGCGATTGACAATTTGTTAAAAGGAGCTTCCGGGCAGGCCGTACAGAATATGAATATTGCGATGGGCTGGGAAGAAAACTCAGGATTAAACTTAAAACCTATTGCATTTTAAAAGAAAACTTAAAAATCAATTGTCAATAAGCTAATCGTGAATTTTTAAAACTTAATCAAAACCGACCTAGGAAAATGGAGCGTTAAGAAAAATAATTTTTTGAACGTTAAGAAAATTCTACTGTCCGAAGTGCGGCAAAAATGTCGAACCGAAGAACGAATGCCGATTTCGGACAAGTTTTAGAATTTTTAAAGAACAAAAATATTTTTTAGCGAAAGTTTCCACGTCTTGAACTTTTGTTTCTTTTGTTTCAGGACAAAAGAAAAATATAAAAAAATAAAAAATGAATTTATTCAACGTATATCCATTATTTAATATCAATCCGGTTAAAGCTCAGGGGTCTTTTCTTTGGGATGACAAAGGGGAACAATATCTTGATTTCTACGGAGGACATGCTGTAATTTCTATTGGACATAATCATCCTCACTATCAAAATAAATTAAAAGAGCAGCTGGAAAAAATTTCTTTTTATTCCAACTCTGTTCAGAATGAATTACAGACTGAATTGGCTGAAAAACTTGGACAGCTTTCAGGATATGAAGATTACAATCTTTTCTTGTGTAACTCTGGTGCGGAAGCTAATGAAAATGCATTGAAGCTGGCTTCTTTTCATAACGGGAAGAGTAAAGTGCTTTATTTCTCAGGTTCCTTCCATGGAAGAACGTCTGCTGCAGTTTCTGTAACGGATAATCCAAAAATTGTTGCTCCTGTCAACTTCTCAGAAAGATTTATCAAATCAGACTGGAATAATATTGAGCAGCTTGAAGAAACCTTTGCCATACACGGAAACGAAATTTCCTCTGTAATTATCGAAGGAATTCAAGGGGTAGGAGGAATTATGATTCCAACGCCGGAATTTTTAGCTAAAATCAAAGAACTGTGTGAGAAATATGATGCTGTTCTTATTTTAGATGAAGTACAATCCGGATATGGAAGAAGTGGATATTTCTTTGCTCATCAGGAATTCGGAATTGAACCGGATATTATTACTACTGCAAAAGGAATGGGGAATGGATTTCCGGTTGGAGGAGTTCTTATTCATCCGAAATTCCAGGCAGCCAACGGACTGCTGGGAACAACTTTCGGAGGTAATCATCTTGCCTGCGTAGCATCGATTGCTGTACTGGACGTAATGAAAGATGAAAATCTTATCGAAAATGCCCAGCAGATGGGTCAGTATATTGAAAATGGAATTAAAGATTTACCACATATTAAATCGATCCGAAGGAAAGGCTTGATGATTGGAATAGAGCTCGATAGAGACTGTTCGGAAGTAAGGAAAACCTTACTGTTTGATCATCATATTTTTACAGGAAACTCGAATGATAAAAGTGTTTTAAGGATTCTTCCGGCACTGAATATCAAAAAAGAGGAAACAGATCTTTTTATTAATGCTCTGAAAACAGTATTGGAACAGATTTAAACCACAAAAGTCACAAAAGAATTCTTTTAAAGCTAAAGTGTTTTTAAAAAGCTTAAATACAAACTTTTGTGTCCGGATTAACAATTAATAGGTAAAGGAAATCTTTAAAATCAATTCGAAATGAAAAAATTCACCTCTGTAAGTGATGTAGAAAACTTACAGGAAATCATAAAAAAAGCTTTACAGATAAAAGCAAACCCGCTTTCAGAAACAGAAAAAGGAAAAGGGAAAACAATAGGACTTGTATTTTTAAACTCAAGTTTAAGAACTCGTCTGAGCAGTCAGATTGCAGCACAAAACCTGGGACTGAATGTTCTGACGCTGAATGCCGCACAGGAAGCCTGGAATCTTGAATTTGCAGATGGAGCCGTAATGAACGGAGATACAGTAGAGCATATTAAAGATGCTATTGAAGTTTTAAATCAATATTGTGATATTATTGCAGTACGTTGCTTTGCAGGAATGAAAAATAAGGAGGATGACGTTAATGAGAGCATTCTGAGCCAATTTGAGCAGCACGCTAAAGTTCCTGTTATTTCGTTAGAATCTGCAACGCGCCACCCGTTGCAAAGTTTGGCAGACTGTATTACCATTACCGAAAATTGGAAAAAAGACCATAAGCCAAAAGTTGTTTTAACCTGGGCTCCGCACATCAAGCCTATTGCTCAGGCAGTTGGGAATTCTTTTACAGAATGGATGCAGGAAATGGATGTTGAGTTTGTGATTGCCAATCCTGAAGGCTACGATTTGGATCAGAAATTCACAAAAGATATAAAAGTAATCCATGATCAGGATGAGGCTTTAAAAGATGCAGATTTTATTTATGTGAAAAACTGGTCGTCTTTTGATGATTATGCCGCAATGCCGGAAGTGAAAGGAGATTGGATGTTAACCAATGAAAAACTGGCCAATACTAACGAAGGAAAAGTGATGCACTGTCTGCCGGTTCGTCGTAATGTAGAATTAAGTGATGAGGTGATGGATGGCGAAAACTCAATTATCTACCAACAGGCGAAGAATCGTATTTTCTCTGCGCAAGCTGTTTTTTCTGAAATTTTAGACGAAATTAATTCAAAATAAATCTGATATAATCATCAAAATCAATACTGTCATCTACGTTTTTAGATTATAAAGAAAATAAACCATATGTAATTTTTTAACTCCCAAATCCTTTAATCTTTTCATGAAAAATAAAATATACATCATAAAAATAGGCGGAGCACTCATTGATGATGAACGATTACTGGATCAGTTTTTAGATCAGTTTTCAGGAATCAAAGAGAAAAAAATTCTGGTTCATGGCGGAGGCAAGTTGGCTACAACATTGGCTGACAAGCTTGGTGTAGAACAGAAAATGATCAATGGAAGGAGGATTACAGATAAAGATACATTGGATATTGTAACGATGGTATACGCCGGCGGAATCAATAAGAATATTGTTGAAAAACTACAGCAGAAAAAATGTAATGCGATTGGTTTTTCCGGTGCAGACGGAAATTTAATTAAGGCTAAAAAAAGAGAACATCCCGAAATTGATTTTGGATTTGTAGGAGATATTAATAAGAAAAGCGTCAACAAGAAACTGCTTTCAAAATTGATTAAACTTGATCTTATTCCTGTATTTTCTGCCATTACCCACGACAAAAAAGGAAACCTCTTCAATACCAATGCCGATACTATTGCATCTGTGATGGCACAGGCTTTATCAGATAAATATGATGTTGAATTATTGTACTGCTTTGATAAAGAAGGCGTTTTGGAAGATGTAAATAATCCGGAATCTGTGATCAAAACTGTGTCTGAAGGAGAATTTGCAGTGTTAAAAGAAGAAGGAAAGCTTCATAAAGGGATTCTGCCCAAACTTGAAAATGCTCTTGGAGCAATAAAAAATAATGTAAATAAAGTGTTTCTTATCAAAGAAACTGAACTTAAAAATCATATAGAGAATCATCATGCAGGAACTGAAATCTGTTTATAATAAAGAAGAACTATTGAATAATGCGGTTGGATTGCTTAAAAATCTGATTGAAATTCCTTCATTCAGCAAAGATGAATTCAATACTTCGGTGGAGATTGAGAATTTTTTCAAAAAACATCAGATTCCAACGAAACGTTTTAAAAACAATATCTGGGCAGTTAATAAAAACTTTGATGTATTTAAACCGTCTGTTTTATTGAATACCCATCATGATACTGTAAAGCCTAATAAAGCTTATACACTGGATCCTTTTGTGCCCGTTGAAAAGGATGGGAAACTATATGGATTGGGGAGTAATGATGCCGGAGCTTCTCTGGTTTCTATGGCACAGGTTTTTTTACACTTTTATGAAAAAGAAGATTTAAAATATAATTTAGTGATTGCTTTGACGGCAGAGGAGGAGATTTCGGGTTTTGACGGAATTGAAGCCCTGTTTCCACAGCTTCCCAACATTGAATTCGCCATTGTAGGAGAACCCACGCAGATGAATCTGGCGATTGCAGAAAAAGGACTGCTTGTGATAGACGGGGAAATGAGAGGAACTCCTTCTCATGCCGCTCATCCTAACGATGATAACTCAATTGTAAAATGTATGCAGGACCTGCAGAATATTTTAACCTTTAAATTCCCGAAAATCTCAGAGTATTTGGGTGAAGTTAAAATAACGTTGTCAGGAATTCATGCCGGAGTACAGCATAACGTAGTTCCTGAGTCATGCAATTTCACCTTGGACGTCAGAGTTACAGATGAATATTCTAATAAGGAGGCTTTTGAAATTATCCAGTCTCAGATGGAATCTGCACTTACAGCGAGATCTTTCAGGCTGAATTCCTCAAAAATTGAAATGGATCACCCATTTGTAAAAGCAGGATTAGAAATAGGAAGGACAACCTATGGTTCACCTACCTCATCAGATCAGGCCATTATTCCATGTACATCAGTGAAAATGGGCCCTGGAGACAGTAGGCGCTCTCACACTGCGGATGAATTCATCTATATCAATGAAATAGAAGAAGGGATTGATATCTATATCCGGGTTTTAGAAAAAGTATTATAAAGATATCAGACATCTGAAGTCTGAATATCTGAAAAAAATATGTTTTGACTTCGCTCAGCAGGCACAAAAGTTTAGTTTTTAATAAGGATTTATGCAAAAAAGAAAATTAAAAACGAAGACTTTAATAGGGAAATGTTTTTTTATAGTTAATAATAAGGAATGCTTTGCTGAGCATGTCAAAACCAATCAATTATTTTGAATCAGATCATTATTAAATCTCCGCTAAAGAAATCTTCTGGTAAACAGAAGAAAACGGAGATTATATATGAACTAAATAAATAGTCACATATGAAAAAGATATGGCAGAAGGATGACCTTGCCACCAATATATTAGTAAATAAATTTACAGTCGGGAAAGATCTGGACTTTGACGAGCGTTTGGCAAAATATGATGTCAAAGGATCTATGGCACATTGTATAATGCTGGCAGAGACCGGGATTATTTCTCAGGAAGAATCAGAACAGATGCTGTCTGTTTTAAATACTATTTTAAAAGAAATTGAAGAAGGAACTTTTGAAATTGATAAAGAAGCTGAGGATATCCATTCTCAGGTAGAAGCAATCTTGATTGAAAAATTAGGAGATACAGGAAAGAAAATCCATACTGCAAGATCAAGAAATGACCAGGTATTGCTGGATATCAAACTCTATTTAGTGGATGAGATCCGGGAGATCACTGCACTTACTGATGAGTTTTTCCAGATTTTAATTCAGTTGGCAGATCAGCACAAAAATGTTTTGCTGCCGGGATATACCCATTTACAGATTGCAATGCCTTCATCATTTGGATTGTGGTTTGGAGCTTATGCTGAAGCGCTTTTGGATGACGTGGAAATGTTGTTTTCTGTAAAGAATATTATCAACAAGAATCCACTGGGTTCAGCGGCGGGATATGGTTCTTCATTTCCGATCAACCGTGAAAGTACAACGTACAACTTAGGGTTCCAGTCGATGAATTACAATTCGATATATGCTCAGATGACGCGTGGAAAATCAGAGAAAATGCTGGCTATGTCAATGGCTACTCTGGCAGGAACACTTGGGAAGTTTGCTTACGATGTCTGTCTGTATCTGAATCAGAACTTTGACTTCATCAGCTTTCCAAAAGAGTTTACAACAGGAAGCAGCATTATGCCGCATAAGAAGAATCCTGATATTTTTGAATTGGTTCGTGCAAGATGCAACAGAATCCAGTCGCTTCCGAATGAACTGATCCTATTGACGAATAATCTTCCCTCAGGATATCACAGAGATGTACAGCTGACAAAAGAAATTCTTTTCCCTGCCATAGATTCTCTGAAAGAATGTCTGGAGATTTTAGCCTATACGTTGCCGAATATTCAGGTAAAAGACGGGATTTTGGAGGATGAGAAGTATAAATACCTGTTCAGTGTAGAAAAGATTAATGAAGAAGTGAAAAATGGTAGCTCTTTCCGTGATGCTTATGTAAAAGTAGGACAGGAAATTGAAAATGATGAGTTTGATTTTGAAACTGGAAACCTGAACCATACCCATCAGGGAAGTATAGGCAATCTTTGTCTGGATAAGATAGAATACCAGTTTAATAAACTGAAAAATAAATTATTGGGTTAGAATCCAAACCATTAAGATCATAGAAAAACCTGAGTAGAATCAGTAATTACTAAAATTATTTTTTAGCATACTGCCTTACATTCGTTTGTAAATCCTTAATCTTAATAAATCTTAACTGCTTAAGTTATCTTAATGGTTTGATTCTATTTTGTTCTTATCGAAATTGATTTTGAACTTAAAATGGAAAAATTATTGCAAATCGATTTTGAATTTGGTAGATTTTTTCACCTCATGAAGTACGATAGAACTGTGATATTGTCCAATATTAGGAAGGTTTGAGATTACATTGACAGCAAATTCATTATAGGAATTGATGTCCTTTGCAATAATCTTCAGCATATAGTCATATTCTCCGGAAAGGCTGGTGATTTCCTGTACTTCATCATACTTGCCGATATTACCCTCAAAAGTTTCCAATACTTTCTTGGATTGCTCTTTAAGACGTACATTGCAATAGACAATAATATTCAGACCCAGTTTTTCACGGTTTAAAAGACCGACATATTTTTCAATGATCCCCTGTTTCTCCAATTGTTTGATTCGCTCATACGTAGGAGTAAAGGTAAGACCAATCTTTTCTGAAATTTCTTTAACAGATAGAGTGGAATCTTCCTGAATAATGCTGAGAATCATTTTGTCTTTTAAATCCATAAAATAAATTTGAGTTTTAACAAAAATATTAATTTTAAATGAGAATAAGGAAATACTAAGGTTTTTAATTTATTTCAAACTTTGTTTTTGTAGGTTCGTAAAAATTCTGTATCTTTGCACCTAATGAATAAAAAAGCATTTATATCATTAGATTTACCGGGCGAAAGCGCCCTTTACGATATTTATTGTTATTAGCGAAGATTGTTGTCTTCGCTTTTTTTATGCTCAAAAATTAAGAATTATGTTTACGATTACAGAACTAAGCACCGAGAGAATCAACAGTATACTAACAGAAGCGCTGGCTTTTGCGAATGGTAAAACTGCTAAAATTGAAGGAGAAGTTTTTTGCTCAAACCTTTTCTTCGAAGACAGTACAAGAACGAAAACAAGCTTTGATCTTGCAGAACGAAAATTAGGACTTCAGGTAGTACCCTTTGATGCTTCGCACAGTTCTGTAAATAAAGGAGAGAGCCTTTATGATACAGTAAGAACTGTTGAAAGCATAGGGATAAATTTAGTAGTGATCCGTGATAAGAAAGACCGATATTTTGATGAACTGAAAAATATTAAAATACCGGTGATCAACGGAGGAGACGGAACAGGAAACCATCCTTCACAATGTATGCTGGATCTGATGACTATTTATCAGGAATTTGGAAAGTTTGAAGGATTAAAAGTGGGAATTGTGGGAGATGTAAAGCACAGCCGTGTTGCCAATTCAAATGCAGAAGCATTAAGGAGATTAGGAGCCAAAGTATACTTCTCAGGACCTGAACACTGGTTTGACGAAGGCGCTTTAATCAACGGGACTTATCTTTCAGTAGATGAATTGATAGGAGAAGTAGATGTCCTGATGCTATTGAGAATCCAGCATGAAAGGCATGATGCTGCTATGAGCTTTACCGCTTCAGAATATCATAGAAGATACGGGCTGACTAAAGAAAGAGAGCAGGCCATGAAAAAAGGAGCCATCATCATGCACCCTGCGCCTATCAACAGGGATGTAGAAATAGACTCAGAACTGGTAGAGTGTGAACGCTCAAGAGTTTTCAAACAAATGGAAAACGGAGTTTTTGCCAGAATGGCCATTCTGAAAGAAGCTTTGGAAGAGAAAGGGTTTACCTTTAAGTAAATTGTAAAAAGTATATAGTATAATGTAAAAAGTACAGCCAACATTGTACAGGAAAAAAGAATATAAATACATTATACCTTGTACAACCGACATTGTACAAGAAAAAAAGAAAATAATAGAAAATCTAATTTTTAAAAATGAAGAAAAAATTAATACTGGAGTCCGGTGAAGTGTTTCATGGAGAAGGTTTCGGAGCAGATTTGGAAACTGCAGGAGAGGTAGTTTTCAATACCGGAATGACAGGGTATCAGGAATTGATCTCTGACCCATCGTACTGCGGTCAGATAGTTTGTATGACCTATCCGCTTATCGGAAATTATGGTATTAACCGTGATGATTATGAAAGTATTGAGCCGGCAATCAAAGGGCTTATCGTAAAAGAACTTTGCGATCTCCCTTCCAACTTCCGTACTCAGATTACTTTAGATGAATTATTTAAAAAGAAAAACCTTTCAGGAATTTCAGGAATTGATACAAGAAGACTTACAAGAATTCTTCGTAACTCTGGAGTAGTAAAAGGGAAAATCGTAAATGCTGATGCTGACGAAACTGCAGTAGCTTCTGAGCTTAAAGTGACCAATTTCCCAACCAATCAGGTGGAAGAAGTTTCTACAAAGACACCTTATGCTAACCCAAACAGAGGTTTTAAGGTTGTATTGGTTGATTTTGGAGCGAAATTAGGGATCATCAGAGAATTATCTCAAAGAAACTGCGACATCATCGTAGTGTCTCAGGATACCACTGCTGAAGATATCCTGCTAATGAATCCGGACGGAATAATGCTTTCTAACGGTCCTGGTGACCCGGAAGATGTTCCACACGCTCTGGATATGATCCGCGGATTACTTGGGAAAGTTCCAATCTTCGGAATTTGTTTAGGACACCAGTTAATCGGTTTGGCTTGCGGCGCAAAAACGTTCAAACTAAAATTCGGACACAGAGGTGGAAATCATCCGGTATTGGATTTAGCGAAAAATAAAGTTGCTATCACTTCTCAAAACCACGGATATGCAGTAGATCAGGAAAGTTTGAAAGGAACAGATCTTATTGAAACCCACATCGCACTGAATGACAGAACAAATGAAGGTTTGAAACATAAAATTCACCCTTGTTTCTCAGTTCAGTACCACCCTGAAGCGAGCCCTGGTCCGGAAGATGCAAACTACCTGTTTGATGAGTTTATTCAAATGATGGAAGACTTTAAAAAGTAAAAATTCAGAGCCAAGAACCAAGAATCAAGACTTAAGAGAGAAAGAACAGATGCACAACTTTGAAAAGCTACTTTTCTGGCAAAAATCTATTGTGTTGGCAAAAAATATATACATTATTTGTCAGGAGATCAGTAGTGACGAAAAGTATGGTTTAATTTCTCAGATAAAAAGATGTTCTGTTTCTATTCCGTCTAATATCGCTGAAGGTTCCGGCAGAAATAGCAGTAAAGAGTTTAATCACTTTCTCGCTATCGCTTTAGGCTCTGCATTTGAATTGCAGACTCAACTGATTTTGGTAAAAGAGTTGAATCTTTTAACTGAAGACAAAGTAAATGCTTTATTAAATGAAGTTTCTGAAATTCAAAGAATGATTTACTCATTCAAAAATAGTTTAAAATAAAGTCTGGAAATCTTGGCTCTTGGCTCTAGATTCTTGACTCTAATAAAAAAAGAAAAATGGCAAAACGTACAGATATAAAAACAATTTTAGTAATCGGTTCAGGACCTATCATCATTGGTCAGGCAGCTGAATTTGATTACGCAGGAACGCAGGCTTGTCTGTCTTTAAGAGAAGAAGGCTACAAGGTAATTTTGATCAACTCAAACCCTGCGACAATTATGACCGATGTAGAAATCGCTGATAAAGTATATATTGAGCCGATTTCATTACAGTTTGTAAGCCACATCATCAGAAAAGAACGGCCGGATGCTCTATTACCAACATTGGGAGGTCAGACAGGACTGAATATGGCGGTAGAATTGGAAAAATCAGGAATTCTTGAAGAATGCAAAGTAGAAGTATTGGGAACTACGCTTTCTGCAATCAACAGAGCGGAGGACAGAGACCTTTTCCGTGAATTGATGAGAGAACTGAACGAACCGGTTCCTGAGTCTGATATTGTAAACACAGTAGAAGGAGCACTTGCTTTTGCAGATGCAATTGGCTACCCGGTAATTGTGCGTCCTGCATTTACCATGGGAGGTACCGGAGGAGGTATCGCTTCTAATGAAGTAGAATTAAAAGAAATTGCCGAATTAGGATTGAAATACAGCCCGGTTACGCAGTGTCTTATTGAAAGATCTATTGCCGGTTTCAAAGAAATAGAATACGAAGTAATGCGTGATGCAAATGACAATGCCATTGTGGTTTGTAACATGGAAAACATTGATCCTGTAGGAGTTCACACAGGAGATTCAATTGTAGTAGCACCTTCTCAAACCCTTTCAGACAGAGAATATCAATTACTGAGAAATGCTTCACTGAAAATTATCAGAGCATTGGGAATTGAAGGAGGTTGTAATGTACAGCTGGCTTTAGACCCTCACTCATTCGAATACTATATCATCGAGGTAAACCCTAGAGTTTCCCGCTCATCAGCTCTGGCAAGTAAGGCAACAGGATATCCGATTGCTAAAATTGCTGCTAAAATTGCTGTAGGACTAACACTGGATGAAATCATGAACCCGGTAACAGGAAAAACATACGCATGTTTTGAACCTGCACTGGACTACGTGGTAACGAAGTTCCCAAGATTCCCATTCGATAAATTTGAAACAGCAGACAGAAGACTTTCTACTCAGATGAAAGCTACTGGAGAAGTGATGGCGATCGGTAGAAACTTTGAAGAGTCTTTACAGAAAGCGATCCGTTCATTAGAAACAGGAATCAAGCACTTGGGACTAAAAACAAAGCAGGCTCAGGCGCTTACAGAAGAAGAAATCGAAAGAAGAATCAGAGTGTGTGATGATGAGAGATTATTCATCATCGGAGATGCTTTAAGAAGAGGATACGACTGGGAGAAGATTGTAGAATGGAGTAAAATAGACAAGTTCTTCATCTGGAAACTTAAAAAGCTGGTTGATTTCGAAAAGGTAATTGCAGATAATAAGTTTGATAAAGAAACCTTAGTTCAGGCTAAAAAATTAGGCTTCGCAGATGTTAATATAGCTGTTCTTTGGGAGGTAACAGAGCGTGAAGTTTTCAATTTCAGAAAAGAAAACGGAGTAATGCCGGTTTACAAAATGGTAGACACTTGTGCTGCTGAGTTTGAAAGCGAGACTCCCTATTTCTACGGAACATATGAAGAAGAAAATGAAAGTGTTGTTTCTGACAAAGAAAAGATTATTGTACTAGGTTCAGGACCTATCAGAATCGGTCAGGGAGTTGAGTTTGACTACGCAACGGTACATTCAGTTTGGGCAATCAAAGAAATGGGATATGAAGCGATTATCATCAACAATAACCCTGAAACCGTTTCTACAGACTTCTCTATCTCTGACAAACTATACTTTGAGCCGCTTACAGAAGAAGATGTAATGAATATCATCGATCTTGAAAAGCCAAAAGGAGTAGTAGTACAGTTCGGAGGGCAGACTGCGATTAATCTTGCTGATAAACTGGCTTCGCACGGGGTACAGATCTTAGGAACTTCATTGGAAGATCTTGACAGAGCTGAAAACAGAGACAAATTTGAAAAAGCACTTCAGGAAATGGGAATTCCTCAGCCAAATGGAAGAACTTCCACTTCAAAAGAAGAAGCTATAAAAATCGCTAACGAAATCGGTTACCCCGTATTGGTACGTCCAAGCTACGTTCTTGGAGGTAGAGCGATGGAAATCGTATATGCAGAGGCAGAATTGGCTCACTATATGGAGCACGCTGTAGAAGCGAGCCCGGAACACCCTGTCTTGGTTGACAAGTACATGGTAGGAAAAGAAATCGAAGTAGATGCAATCTGTGACGGTGAAACAGTAGTGATTCCAGGAATCATGGAACATATCGAAAGAGCAGGAGTTCACTCCGGAGACTCTATCGCTGTGTACCCACCGCAGAATATTTCACAGAGCGAAATAGATACTTTGGTAGATTATACAAAGAGACTGGCAAAAGGACTTAAGGTGATCGGATTAATGAATATCCAGTACGTTCTTTTTGAAGGAAATGTATATGTAATCGAAGTAAACCCGCGTTCTTCAAGAACAGTTCCTTTCTTATCCAAAATTACAGAGGTGCCCATGGCTAACCTTGCGACAAAAGCAATTTTAGGACAGAAACTGGCAGATCTTGGATATAAAGACGGTCTGGTTCCAAACAAAGAAGGAGTCTTTGTAAAAGTTCCGGTATTCTCTTTCTCAAAACTCACGAAAGTAGATATCTCCCTGGGACCTGAAATGAAGTCTACAGGAGAAGTTATGGGGAAAGATACCACCCTTGAAAAAGCTCTTTACAAAGGATTGGTAGCAGCGGGAAGAAAAGTTCCTATGCACGGTTCTATCCTGTTCACGGTAGCAGACAAGCACAAAGATGAAGCAGCAGCTCTTGCAGCAAGATTCCATGAAGTAGGATTCAGAATCTGGGCTACGGAAGGTACTGCAAAATACTTCGGTGAAAAAGGTATTCCTTGTAAGATCGGATACAAAATAGGAGAAGAAAGTGTGAACCTTATCGACCTGATCCAGAAAGGAAAAGTTCAGTATGTTGTGAATACCACTACAAAAGGTAAACAGGCTGAAAGAGACGGTTTCCAGATCAGAAGAATGAGTGTGGAAAACGGTGTTCCTTGCCTTACATCAATGGATACGGTAGAAGCCATCCTGAAAGTAATCGAAAGCATGAGTTTCAAAATGGAGACTATGTAATTTTCGGAAAAATAGAATATCCTAAACCTCGTAAGTTTTCTTACGAGGTTTTTTTGTCCTTTTTACTGAAATTAGATATCTTTCTGATCTGAATTTTATGATATCAAACAAAATTTACTTCTATTTCAACTGATATAATAGTAGTGAAATAAAAATCTTCCAACTCTATATGAAAATACATAAACGAATTCGGCCTCTGTTCACAATCATCTTTCTTTTTATACTCTCAGGATGTGCTGTAGGAACAGATTTTTATATTCAGAATTTAACAGATGTAAAAAAGATGATAACAATTAATTATAAAAGCAGGGTTTTCAATGATCTGAAGAGACCCTTTCATAGAGATTTAAGTTTCAACTATGAAGATGAGATAGTATCACCTAAAGTTTTTAAGAAAATTAAAAATCTAAAGACTCTTGAGAAAATTGAAGTCAGAGATTCATCAGTTATCATGGAGCTTCATCCGCATTCAACAACAAGAATAGATCAGACCTTTAATGCTAATTGGTATATGACCATAAATTCTGTAGATATAGATGGAAAAGAATACAGCATTAAGGAAGTGGAGAAAAATGCTGAGAAAATTCATAACGATTATATCTATAAAATCAAATCTTATTAAATCTCCTGAGCCTGGGTTAAAGTAAGTGAAATTTCATTCCTTTGGAAGGTACTTTTAGTCACCAGATGCAAAAAAAATAGGATTTCTAAACAGAATTATATATCAAAACTGTGGGGCCACACCTGTATTTAAAAATAAAATATCCGCAGAGAAAATAGAGAAGAAATAATACTGACAGGTTTATTGGCAGATCAATTTAAAAGTAGATATTATTTGCGGAATTATTTATAAATTAGAGCGTTAAAATTCAAACTGTTAATCATATTTATAAATTTATAAAAATCTTACCAAACGAAATAACAGCCATGTCAGAATATTACGCAAAATCAGTAGATTCTTTATCTTTTGAAATTACCAAAGAAGAACAGTTAATAGGAAAACTACTTTATAAAAACTGGTTTACATTTAATGCTGAAATAGAGATTGAAGGCCGTTTTTATCAAGTGGAGCCAAAGGGTTTTTGGGGAACAACCATTGAATTAAAAGATCATGAAAGAGTGATCTTAAAATTCAGAATGAACTGGAATGGGGAGATTGTCGTACAAACTTATTTTGATGGAATAAAAGAAGGGTTTCTTTTTAAACACAGAGGGGTATTTAAAGAATCATTCGTACTTGCAGATCAGCAGGGAACGGAACTTTTTGTAATGAAGCCACACCTTAAATGGAGCGCTCTGACTTGTGAATATCAGATCATCACTTCAGAAAAATTCGAAACAATTTCTCACAAAGAAATAATATTGATCAACTCATTACATTGTGCCAATTATTATATGTCAATGATAATGGCTGTGTAGATATCTGAATGTAAATTCCATTGCTTTTATTATAATGCAAAAAAAATGATTAGAAAATAAAATAATCAATGTAAAATATCATTATAGAATGAAATAAAGGGTTTTTGATTTGTCAAAAACCCTTTATTTATGGGCTTTTTCAGAGAGCGTATTTTATGATTTTCATCATATTTTTATTTAGAATTAATAAAAATAAAGTAATTTAGCGCCACTAAGCTTAATTATAAACATGAAAAAAATTATTATTTCTGCATCTTTATTGGCAGCAGCCATGCTGAGTGCACAGGAAAAAGACACAATTAAAGTTTCCGAGATTCAATCCGTATCCCTTCAGGGAACTCACAATTACAGAACCAAAAAGTCTGAATCCATAGCAAGGCTTCCTTTAGAAAATCTGGAAAATCCAACCGTTTATAATCTTGTTCCCAAAGAAATTATCAGTGAAATGGGAGCTACAGATTTCAACACAGCAATGGCATCTGCGCCGGGAGTAGTGGTAAGTAATAGTGTGAATGACAGCGGTAATGATATTTTCCTGAGAGGATTCAGTTCTAATGCAAGTTTCAGAAATGGATTGATCCAGAATCCGAGAGTACAGTCTGAAATTGCCAATATTGAAAGAGTAGAAGTAATCAAAGGTCCTTCCGGAACCTTATTTGGCGGAACCTTAGCTAATTATGGAGGGGTAGTAAATGTAGTCACCAAAAAACCTCAGGAAAATTTCGGGGGAATTATCAATTATACCACGGGAAGCTGGGGGATGAACAGAATTACAGCAGACGTCAATACCCCTTTAAATAAGGAGAAAACAGCGTTGGCAAGATTTAATATAGCCGCTTATTCACAGGACTCTTTTCAGGATGCCGGTTACAATAAAGGAGCATTTTTTTCAGGAAGCATTTTATATAAAGTAAGTGACAGAACAACGGTAACTTTAGATACCGAATTCCATGCTCCGGAAAAGACCCTGAATGCCTATGTAAGGCAGTCTGATAAATTGACTCTGCACTCCATGAAAGACTTGGCTGGTGCCTACGACAGATCATTTACCAGTAATGATGTAGGATCAAAAAGAACCAATTTCGTGACAATGGCTGAAGTAACCCATAAGTTCAACAACCAATGGACTTCCAGAACATCCTATCAACGAGGAGAAGCTAATGAAAATGAATCTGTATTTTTAGTATTAAATTATCTGAATAACAACTCTGTAAGCAGAAGTATCCGCCCTTTCGACAGCTATAAAATTACCACAGATAATATCCAGCAGAATTTCATTGGAGATTTTAAAATAGGGAACCTCAGAAACCGTCTGGTTGTAGGAGTAGATTACTTTCAGCAGACCGGTAAAAACCAATATCCTGTCTATAAAGTAGGTAAAAACGATGCTTCAGTATTCGTTCCTTACCCTTTGGATGGAATCATTACTAAAGAAAAGGACAAAGATCAGCCAACTGATGTGGTTTATCTGGATTCTTCCACAAAATGGACTCCGCTTTCCAGAGATGTCATCAAGGCACTCCCAAGAAGCGGAACGATGTATGATATTAATAAAATCAGCACTTTCAGCGTATATGCTTCCGATGTTCTTAATATTACAGACAATTTACTGGTGATGGCAAGTCTACGAATGGACAATTATAAAAGTGATAATATCATTTCAAATGGAGTAGAAGGAAAAGGCAAGTATACACAAACTCAGTTTGCCCCAAAATTCGGGTTGGTATATGAAATTATCAAAAACGAAATTTCATTCTTTGCCAATTATGTAAACGGATTCAAGAACGTGGCCCCTACGAGAGACCCGAGAGATCAGAAAGGAAACACATTCATAGAATATAAACCTGAACAGGGAAATCAGTTTGAAGCAGGGTTTAAACTTGATTTATTTGGCAAAAAACTTTTGACAACGGTAAGTTATTACAATATGAAGATCAAAAATCGTCTGATAGCAGATCCGTCAGGTATTGCAGGATTATATATTCAGGATGGAAATATCAAAAACCAGGGGTTTGAATTAGATCTTGTAGCCAATCCGGCTAAAGGATGGAATATTGTTGCAGGTTACGGCTATAACGATAACAAATTTGACGACAGAAGTAAAGATGCAGGAAAAAGAAGTGCCTGGAGCCCTAAACATGTAGCAAATCTTTGGACAAGTTACAAGATTATGGATGGAACCTATGAAGGATTTGGCTTTGGTGCGGGATTCAATTTTGTAGATAAAACCTATATTAATATAGTAAATCATTTTCTTGCACCGGCTTATACCACAGTAGGGGCAACAGTTTTCTATGACAGAAAAAAATACAGAATAGGTCTGAAGATGAACAATGCACTGAACCAAAATTACTGGAACTTTTATGGTCAGCCACAGAAGCCAAGGGAAATTCTTGCCAATTTCGCATTTAAATTTTAAAAAAGCATAAAGATTTTAATAACCGACTATTTGCTGGACAACGCAAGGACATTGAGAGGATTATATAGTTTTTAAAAAGGTGTAAGAATATCAAATACTTTTTACAAAGTACCAATTTTAATAATTAGATTTTAACACGCATTCATAAATTTGATCAATTTCAGATTCTCGCATCTTGATTAAAGCTGTAAAATACCTTTTCGTCTTTGCGTATCCGGCATCTATTAACCCTTTAGTGATGGGTTGCTATTGAAATCATCTAATGAACAGGATATGGAAAACAAAAAAACTAATACAAAGAAAAAACAGGGAAAATCTCTTACCAAGAGAGTCACCGGGTGGCTGCATCTATGGCTAGGGTTGGTTTCCGGAATTATTGTGCTGACGGTAACGCTTTCAGGAACCGTATTTGTCTTTTGTGACGAAATTATAGATTGGTGCGGAGGCAGTGCAAAATATGTGCAGGCTCCGGATAATAAAAAGAAAATGGCTCCTGAAGAACTGCTTGTCCAATTTCAGAAACAGGTGCCGGGCAGAAGAGCATTTTATTTCGACACTTATAAAGATGCAGACAGAACCTTCAGAGTGGCCTCAGCTACCCAGCCACCAAAAGATAAAAATGAAGCTAAAGCAGCACAGCCACAGAAGAAAAGCCGTGGTCCGAGAGGCGTATTTGCCTATCACTATCTCGATCCTTATACCGGTAAAATAATGGGATCTACCAAAAGCTATGAATTCTTTTATGTAGTAGCCCATATTCATGCACAGTTGCTGGCAGGAAAGCTTGGAAAGACAGTGGTGGGAATTGCCTCAATTATATTTTTCATCCAGTTAATCAGCGGGTTGATTCTCTGGTGGCCTAAAAAATGGAATAAAACGACAAGAACAGCCGCTTTTAAAATCAAGGCAGGAACAAAATGGCGCAGGAAAAACTACGATTTCCATAATGTTTTCGGCTTTTATACTTTATTGCCGGCAGTATTTATTACCATTACCGGATTGATTATGGCCTATAAGGTTTTAACAGATCTTACTCAGGAAGCCTTCGGAGGAGTAGCAGATCCCCACAAAATTGCAGAGAAGTATGAACCAAAGTTTGATCCTGAGAAAAAAGCATTGCCTTTTACTGATTTTATAGACAGAAACTTCAAAGAAATTCCTGAGGCAAAACAGATCAGAATGAGTGTTCCAAGAAATGATTCATCTACAGTTTATAATGTTGTTGCCGCTCATTTTATTGGGTTAAAAAGTATTTCAAAAGGCAAAAGCAGAGAAATCAACAAGTATACAGGAAACGAAATTCATTACCCTAAAGAAGTCCAGATGCACGAGGTCATTGAACATATGAATTTTGACCTTCATGTCGGCTACTGGGGCGGGATGTTTGGAAAAATCTTCACTTTCATTATCGGGATTATCTGTACAAGTCTTCCCGTAACCGGATTTCTGATCTGGTGGGGAAGGAGGAATAAATCATCAGGGAAAAATAAAGAAATTAAAAATATTCATCAACATAGAAAAGAAGGACATCATGAACAATTGGTTTAAATTTTTATACCTCACAGTATTTGCTTTTTCCATTTCGGGAAAAGCTCAGGAAAAAGTGACAATAGGAGAAAAGCAGAATCTATTTTCAAAAATTTTAAATGAAAACAGGGAAGTCTGGATTCATCTTCCTAAAACATATAATGACAAGACAATCAATCCTGCAAAATATCCGGTAATCTATCTTTTGGATGGAGAAATCAATTTTGAATATTATACAGGAATGAGTGATTTCCTTGCAAGAACTCCTTATGCAGACATTCCGGAATGTATTGTGGTGGGAATTAAAAATACAGAAAGAACCAGAGATCTTACGCCTACGAAATCTCACAGGAAAAGTCCGGTAAACCCTGATCTTATTCTTTTTGCAGATAGCGGCGGAAGTGAGAATTTTACAAACTTTTTGCAGGAAGAATTAAAACCATGGATCAATAGAAACTATAGAACTCAGGATTTATCTATATTGGTGGGGCATTCTTTCGGAGGATTGTTTGCAATCAATACTTTCCTTATTCATCCGGATTATTTTAACGCTTATGTGGCGAATGATCCCAGCTTATGGTGGGATAATAAAATAACCGTTTCGAGAACAAAAGATTATCTGGAGAAGAATAAAAAATTTCCGGCCAAAAAATCATTATACGTTTCTCAGGCAGATAACGAAGAACAGCAGAAAAACTGGAATTCTGATATGACACAGGCCATAGAAGAGTTCAAAGGAATTATTGAGCAAAACGGTTCATTGAATTATAAGCATAGCTTTTTCCCGGGAGAAGTACATGGAACGGTTTCTTACCCTGCAAACTATGAAGCGTTGAAGTTTATTTTCAAAGGTTTCAGGACAGATATTAAAAGGCTTGCCAAAAATCCTGAACAGCTTGAAGTGGATTATAAAAAGCTTTCTGATAAAACGGGAACAGAGTTTCTTCCATCAGAAGCTTATCTGAACGTTGTTCTTAAGTTTATGAAAAGTAATGACTTTAAAGAGACGGAAACCTACTTTATGAATCTTAAAAATAAGCTTTATCCTAAAGTAAAATAGGAGATTTTTATTAAATATTGAGAAGGCAGGGTAGATTGAAGACATAAGATCTACCCTGTTTTTTAGAAAAATAATAAAGAAATTTATCCTAAAATTTTGTCAATTAAAAAAAAGTATCGTAATATTGCGATGTAAAATAATATGATATGGGACTTACAAAAACCGAAATATTTACAGAGGAACAGAACCGGTTAGCAGCATTGTTTAAGGTACTTGGGCATCCGGCCAGAATTTCCATTCTTCAGCATATCATCAATCAGAAAGCTTGTATCTGTAATGATTTGGTTGAAGAATTAGGATTAGCTCAGGCTACTATTTCACAACATTTGAAAGAACTTAAAAATACAGGAATTATCAAAGGATCAATTGAAGGGAAATCGGTATGCTATTGTATTAATGAAAAGGTCTGGAAAGAGGTTCAATCTCAGTTTAATCTTTTCTTTAATCAGCAAGCCAATATAGATCAATGCTGCTAAAGCATTTTTTTACATTTTTTAATATCGTTATATCGCAATATGATAATTAATAAAAATGAACGTAAACTTATCCAAAACAATCCAGAAGGCTTTATTTTTGAAACCGATAAATGAAGACCGAAAGAAAATTGTACAGCCTTTGATTGAATTTATCCAAAAGAAAGTAACTCATAATGAAGCGGTCAATATCAGTTTTATTTGCACTCACAATTCCCGCCGGAGTCATTTTTCGCAGATTTGGGCGCAAGTGGCGGCTGCTCATTTCGGAATAGCTAATGTTTTTTGTTATTCAGGAGGAACTGAAGAAACCGCATTGTTTCCTAAAGTTGCAGAAACATTAATCCATCAGGGATTTATTATTTTCAAAATATCTGAGAATGATAATCCTGTCTATGCTATAAAATATGATGAGAATGCTTTCCCCGTAATTGGTTTTTCTAAAAAGTATGACAGCCTGTTTAATCCTGATTCAGGTTTTGCTGCGGTAATCACCTGCTCACAGGCTGATGATGGCTGCCCGTATATAGCAGGGGCCGAAGTCAGAATCCCGATTACTTATGAAGATCCTAAATATTCAGATAATTTACCGGTACAGGAAGAAGTATATCATCAGCGCAGCCTGGAGATCGCTTCAGAAATGCTGTACGTTTTTTCAATGATTAAAAAATAAAAAATGAATCCCAAATTAAAACTTCTCGACCGCTATTTAACCCTCTGGATTTTTCTTGCTATGCTCACCGGAATTGGTCTGGGAGCAATATTTCCGGGTATCTCTGATGCTGCCAATACTTTGAGCACCGGAACCACCAATATTCCGTTGGCAGCAGGATTGATTTTAATGATGTATCCTCCGTTGGCAAAAGTGGACTATTCATTGCTGCCTATGGCTTTTAAAGATAAAAAAGTAATCAGTATTTCCCTGTTCCTAAACTGGATCGTAGGCCCATGTTTAATGTTTGCTCTCGCAGTATTATTTCTGAGAAATGAACCGGATTATATGATAGGTTTGATTTTAATAGGCCTGGCAAGATGTATTGCCATGGTAATTGTCTGGAATGATTTGGCTAAAGGAAACAGAGAATATGCAGCTCTGCTGATTGCACTGAACTCTATTTTCCAGATAATAAGCTACAGCTTTTTTGTGTGGCTCTTTATCAATGTACTGCCTGAAAAGTTGGGATTCGCAAGTTTCAATATAAAAATATCTATGAAAGAGGTTACAGAGAGCGTACTGATTTATCTGGGAGTGCCTTTTTTGGCTGGTTTCTTAAGTAGATGTTTCTTAATCAAATTCAAAGGAAAAGACTGGTACAACAGGATATTTATTCCGGCGGTTTCACCCATAACATTGTATGCATTGCTGTTTACCATCGTTTTGATGTTCAGCCTGAAAGGAGATAAGATTCTGGAACTGCCTATGGATGTGCTGAAGGTTGCCATTCCTCTGACCATTTATTTTATGCTGATGTTTTTTATAAGTTTCCTGATCAATAAGGCTTTAAAAGTCTCTTATGATAAAAATGTTTCTATAGCATTCACAGCTGCAGGAAATAATTTTGAGCTGGCTATTGCAGTTTCTATTGCAGTTTTCGGACTGCACTCTCCACAGGCATTCGTAGGGGTGATTGGTCCTTTGATTGAAGTTCCTGTTTTAATTTTATTGGTAAAGGCCAGTGTATGGCTCAAGAAGAGATACTATCGTTAATTATATTGAACCTGTTTAAACTTTTATCGATTTCCAGCTCTTTACTCACATTGAAATTCATATAATTAGAAGTCTTAAAATACTTTAGTTCATTATAGAATGGTTAATATCTTACTGCGTAAATAAGTTCACTTTAGATGGAAATCAAAGATTTTTAAAAATTTGATTGTTCTTACATGCACAGAATCTGTTTATTTCATGAACTAAAGTGTTTAATATGTTGCATCTTTTTGGTTGCTTTGTACATTGAAATTTATGATGTAAAAATAGTGTAAACAGCTTTTATGCTTTAATTTATTTTATAATAGGGTTCCGAATAATATTTACTGGGTTTAATGTATGCTATTTCTCTGTCTGCATCAAAAATCCATATAAACCTACGAAGCATATCTGCTCCAAAATAGCTTACGTTTTGTGTTTTCAGTTCTCCAGAGAAAAAACCAACTGAAACATCCTTAAATACAAATTTTTCGAGTTTAAAAAAAGGAAGAACTGCCTGTTTGGTAATAAGGCTTTGCCCTTCTGAGTTTTTTAAGGTCTTCTCTCCGGTGACTTTCAGCTTTTTGCTAAGCTCATATTTCTCCGCAAAATCATTACTGTATAAGATCCCCCCGGAATAGCCGGATTGAAGAACAAAATAACCCTCCTGCTGACGTTTACCATCCACTACATTATCTGCCGATATATAAAGACCTTCATTATTTAAAATAATTTTTACAGGCTGAAACCCGTTCAGGTCGGGCTTTTGCTTCTGATCGTAAATGACAAACTGGTTGTTGTCATAATCTATCATAAAGGTTTTTCCTTCAAAAATGCCGGTACCTACTTTTCCGTCAGCTTCATGGCCGGTGAGCTGGTGATTAAAAAAGCGAATGTTTTTCCAGGACAGTTTTCCAATATTCAGAGTATTATCATCACTTATTTCTTCTTTATTGAAAATAATGTGATCAGCTTTCCGCTGGCGTTCAGGAGAAATGGAGCAGTCCCTCATGGCAATCTGAAACATAAGATCCAGAGAATCTTTTTTATTCACCAGGGATTTTACAATGATATTATTGTTTTTAGTGATTCTGAACGGAATCTTTTGCTGCGCTTGTAAGCTGAAAAGTCCAGCAGAAAGGAATAAAAATAGACCTGTTTTTTTTAGCATTGTCGGTGATTAGTGTTTTAAAAGCTTAAAATTACCCATTATCCCGGGAAAAACAAATAATAAAGTAAAATGGCTAAGTAAAATTCCAGTGCTATGGCATGAATCCTTTCGTGTGGTAGCGGAGAAAAGCGATTAAAAGAAGTGACATATTCAATGGTTAGTAATGTATTTAAAAGGATTTGCTCGGAAAAATATGTTAATAGAAAAATATCGAGAAAGCAAAAATTATTAAAATTTGGGAAAGCTATTTTGTTTTGATTTTTGTAATTTTAAGCAAAAATTTACACGTGAAAAAGTTAATAGCAGCAGTTTGCATTTCAGTTTCAACATTCAGTTTTGCACAGGACTATTCTGTACCCGCAGTAAGTCCGCGTCAGAAGGTAGAACAGCAGTTTTCTATGTCTAAGATTTCCATCGACTATGGTAGACCAGGAGTAAAAGGGCGTAAGATTTTCGGAGAACTTGTTCCTTACGGTCAGGTTTGGAGAGCCGGAGCGAACTCATCTACAAAAATTACATTCGGACAGGCGGTTAGCTTTGGTGGAAAAACAGTGGCACCAGGAACTTATGGTTTGTTCATTGTTCCAACTGAAAAAGAATGGAAAATAATTTTAAATAAAGATTTCCAGCAGTGGGGAGCTTATACTTATGATCCTAAACAGGATGTGGTAGATGTTACTGTACCTGTTAACCCATTAACGGATAAGCAGGAATGGTTCGAGATTACCCTTAATCCTACAGATGAAAACTCAGGTAACTTAGTGATCAAATGGGATATGGCACAGGCAGAAATTCCGTTGAAGCCATCAAAATTAGATACTGTAATTAAGATTTCTGATAAGTTGAAAGAAATCAAGAAAATAGAATCAGACTCTAACAAAAAAGGCTAACAATGAATTTTTCTGTTCAACCTGTTTTAGAGAATGAAGAATATCAATTAATCCCCTTACAGCAAGGGGATTTTGAATCTTTATATGAAGTAGCTTCCGATCCTAAAGTATGGGAACAGCATCCCAATAAAGATCGTTATCAGAGAGAAGTTTTTGAGAATTTTTTCAGAGGAGCGATAGGGAGTGGCGGTGCTTTTAAAATTATTGAGAAAGCTACAGGAGATATATTGGGAAGCAGCCGCTATTATGACTTTGATAAAGAGGATAATCATATTTTTATAGGTTATACTTTCTATGGAACAAAGTCATGGGGAAAGGGAATCAACCCTCAGATTAAAAAACTGATGCTGAATTATATTTTCCAGTTTGTAGATAAAGTTCACTTTCATATCGGAAAAGAAAATTTCCGTTCCCAGACAGCATTAGAAAGACTGGGTGGTAAAAAAATAGCTGAAGAAGAAGTGGCTTATTTTGCAGAGCCTACAAGAACCAATTTTGTCTATGAAATCACAAAAGAAGATTGGATATGAAAAAATATAAAATTCAACAGTCTCCCTTTGTAGTACCCACTACAGACGGAAAACTTATCGAAGAACATTGGGGGAATTCTACAGGGAATTCTAATGTTTCAATTGCTCATATGGTAGCACCTCCGGATTGGAGCGAGCCTCACCAGACTCCTGAATTTGATGAATTTACTTATATCATTTCAGGAAAAAAGCAATTTGAAATTGATGGTGAAAACGTAATATTGGAAAAAGGGCAGAGTATTCTTATTGAAAAAGGAGCCCGAATCCGTTACAGTAATCCGTTTTCTGAACCCTGTGAATACCTTGCTATCTGTCTGCCTGCCTTTTCTATGGAACTGGTGAACAGGGAAGTGGAAGGTGTAGATTAAGAAAGTAAAAGGTAAATTTTCGGATTTGCTTTTTTAATAATTTTTTGTAAAGTATACAACAGATATTTGCCGGACAAAATGCTTTGAGACCTTTGCTCAAAGCATTTTTTATTAAACCAAAAAGGAGGCACAGAAGCTTTTTAAACACTTAAGCTATTTAAGTTATATACTTTGTGTATAATTGTGTGGTACTTTCTTAAAATTTCTAAAGCGTAGAAAACTGTTTGAAAAATAAAACTTTTGTGACTAAGTTTAAACATACTTATAGATAATTCACAGATTATAATCCACAAATTTCTACAGCCCGAAATTATTTTGTATGTTCGCGCGCTTAAATTTATTAAGAATACTTTTTAAAATACTATGAAAAACAAATTATCGACTGTGCTATTATTAGGCATTGCGCTTTCTGCTACTTCTTGTGCAACAATCTTTACAGGTTCTAAAGACAAAATATCTTTCAACTCAAGCCCTGAAGGAGCTAAAGTATTGCATAAAGGAATTGAAAAATGTGTTACGCCTTGTATTGCCGAAATTCCAAGATCATTGAGCAAACAGACCGTTACATTAGAAAAAGAAGGGTTTGTAAGCAAGGAATTCAAACTTACTAAAACCTTTAATGCAGTGACCTTGTTAAATATCCTTTTTGGCGGGGCTATTGGGGTTGGAATTGATGCTGCTACAGGTTCTCTGACGAAGTATTCACCAAAGAAATACGATGTTGAGCTTGAAGCTAAACCGTAACAGACCCATCATAAAAATACAAAAAAGGCAAATTCGCGATCAGCGGGTTTGCCTTTTTTTATGAGTTGTTATTTTAAAATTTCTTTCAGAAACATCAGCGTGTGATTCCATGCTCTTTTAGCCATTACCTCATTATAATCCGGTGATTTCGGATCGGTAAAAGTATGCTTAGAGTGGGCATAGGTGATAATCTGCCAGTCTGCATTACCTTCATTCATTTCTTTGATGAGGTTTTCATAATCCTGTGGAGTGACACTTTTATCATCAGCAGGATTTTCTACAAGAATTTTTGCCGTTAATGCTTCATTCTTTCTGTTCTGATCCCTCGCGAGACTTCCGTGGATAGAAACAACGCCCGCTACAGGTAGGTGGCCTCTTGCCGATTCTAAAGCTCCGGTACCTCCAAAGCAGTATCCAATGACCGCAGTTTTGTCAGAGATCGCTCCGTTTTTTTTAAGCTGTTCCAGCGCCAAAGAAATCCTTTTTTGGTATTCCTGAAAATTTTGCTTGTAGTAGCCTGAGCTTTTTGCAGCCGACTCATTATCAGCCGGAAGCTTGCCTTCACCATAAATGTCAGCGATAAAAGCGATATATCCTTGTTTTTCAAGTTCAAGAGCTGCTGTTTTTGCTTCCTCATCAATTCCTTTCCAGGCCGGAAGTATCAGAACACCCGGAAGTTTTTTCCCTGCATTAGAAGTCACCAGGCCGTTCAGCTTTTGGGAGCCGTCCTGATAGGAAACAGTTTTAAGTTTTTGACTGAAAAGACTTCCTGAAGCCATAATCATTGTGGTTAATAAGATTGAACGTATCATATTTTGCTTTGTAAAGTTTATTAAGTAATCTTCAACTAAATTAATCAAAATAACTCATAATTATAGTGAAAGACCGCTGTAAATTCTAATCACCCGAATTGTATTCCTAAATGAGTTAATTCCTCCTCCAAATTAGTTTCAGGAGTAATATGAATGGTGATAAATCCTAAAGTTTTTGCCATTTCAATATTCCTGGGATTGTCATCAATGAAAACAGACTCCTCAGCCTTTATATTGTATCTTTCCAGTAAAATATGCCATATTCTCGGATCAGGTTTGATTAGTTTCTCAGTTCCGGAAACTACAATTTTATCATCAAAAATCCTGAAGAAATCATAGTTTTCCAAAGCATATGGAAATGTTTCTTCAGACCAGTTGGTCAGTCCGAACAGATGATATTTCGTGTTTTTTAGCTTTCTTAATACTTCTACGTTTTGAGGAATATCACTTTTCAGCATCACGGCCCAGTTGTCGTAATAAGCTCTGATTTCCTTTTCCCATTCCGGGAACTTCTTTACCTGAATTTCCGTTCCTTCAGAAAGACTTCTTCCTCTGTCCTGTTCTTCATTCCATTCAGACTTGGCAATATGTTCAAGAAAGTATTCCATTTTTTCATCATCATTGAAATAGTCTTTAAAAAAATATCTCGGATTCCAATCCATCAGTACGCCTCCGAAATCGAATATAATGTTCTTAATGTTCATATTTTAAATTATGTTTTAAAATTAGGTAATTTTTACCCGATCCTTGTGTTTTGTGTATTAACATAAAATTTAAACCAGATTCATTTTTTATACTTGACCAGTATTAAAGATGATATGAATGAAATTGTTTCTTTCGAAGTTTTAGCATAAGCTACAAAGTTGAAGTTTTGTTTAAAGTAAAATTTTTGAATAAAAAAAACCGGAAGAAATCTTCCGGCTCATTATATTGTTCTATCCGTGATGCCCGTCATGGTGATCGTTGTGATTGTCATCACGGTGATTATTAAACCTTCTATCATGAGGCATTTGTGGTCTGTCATGATGATTTCTGTAATCATTGTCATATTTCAACCTTGGATTCTGTCCCTGATAATAGCGTGAAGAGAATTTTTTGTACTGTGCGGGAGTCATTATTCTTTCCATAGCATAGTAGCGGTCTGTATACCATCTGTTGGGTGCTTTACCATAAACACGATTCCAGGAGTTGTAATCCGGGTAACGATTATTCAATAATGTTAGCTGATTTATCTGGCTGTTGTTTAATCCAAGAAAAATAGCAACCTGTCCCCAATTAATAGAGGAAACACTTCCTCTGTAATCATTGTAATAACTCTGTGAAAAGCCTAATGTGAATACACCAAGGGCTGCCACAATTAATAACTTTTTCATAATTAAAATTGTATTTTAAAACTAAGTATAGAATACCCAAAAGCATACCGTTTCAGTTTGTTTTAAGATACATTTATGATTTAGCTCAGCTTTGCTTTTTTATTGAGGCTTGTAAAACTGATACTGCCCATTTTCATAATAGGCATTAATGTGCTGCAATCCGTTGGTAAGGATGATTTCTCTGGCCCCGATAATGGAGTTATATCTGGCGGTCTGTTCAAATGTTTTTTCTGTTAATTTGATTTGCGGGGCCTTACATTCAATTAGAATTACGGGCTCTGTTTTCTCAGTAACCAGAAGATCTATACGTTTGGTAAGGCCATTCAGCACAATCTTTTTTTCGGTGATAAGTGCCGATGCAGAATAGGATTTTACAGTAAGATAATAGTGTACCCAGTGCTGTCTGACCCATTCCTCAGGAGTGAGCAGAAGATAAGTTTTACGAACCAAATCATAAATAAAAAACTTATCTTTGTCTTTCTTGAATTTAAAATCAAAAGTTTCCTGAAAATTCAGTTTTGGAAGTTCCATTAATAAGATGAAAGAATTAGATTTAATCCTCAAAAATATTAAAAATAAAGAAGTTTTACCTATTTATTTTTTCCATGGAGAAGAAGCCTACTTTATTGATGTTGCCGTAAAAGCCCTTGAGCATAACTTTTTGGAGGAAGATGAAAAGGCTTTCAACCAAACGGTTACCTATGGCAAAGATACTTCTTATCAGGAAGTTCTTTCTTTGGCCAGACAGTTCCCGATGATGGGGGACAAGCAGGTTATTATCGTCAAAGAAGCCCAGGACTTAAGATTCAATGAAGAGGAAAACAGAATTCTTGAATCCTATGTAGAAAATCCTGTGCCTTCCACAGTATTGGTTTTTGCCCACAAGCATAAGAAGCTGGACAGCAGAAAAAAGGCGGCCAAAGCTTTAGAAAAAACAAAGGCTCTTTTCCTTAGCGAATCGGTAAAGGAAAACAACCTTCCAAAATGGATTGCTGATGAATGTATAGCCCTGAAAATAAAAACAGCACCCAATATTTCACACCTTCTGGCAGAATATCTTGGAAACGATCTGTCCAGAATTGCGAATGAGCTGAATAAACTGAAAATTATCCTTAAAGAAGGTGATATCCTCGACGGAACTATCATTGAGAATCATATAGGTATCAGTAAAGAATACAATATTTTTGAGCTGCAGAAAGCATTAGGAACAAAAAATGCCAATACAGCCTTTAAGATCGCCCATTTTATGGGTAAGAATCCAAAGAATAATCCGTTTGTAATGATGCTGGCAAGCCTTTACAATTACTTTTCCAATGTCATTATCTATCAGACGATGGCAGGACAGCCTCCGCAGACTATTGCCTCCCAAATGGGGGTAAATCCTTATTTTATCAAAGATTATGCGGAAAGCGCAAGACTTTATCCCTTAAAACACGCCACAAGAGTTATTTCTATCTTAAGAGAATTTGATATGAAAGGAAAAGGACTTGGAGCAGTGAATATGGGAGAGGCAGAGCTGATCAAAGAACTGGTGTATAAGATCATTAACGTAGATAAGATTAAGATGAAGGTGTAGGGAGTTGAAAATGGAAAGATGAAAATCAGAAATGAATAATGAGGAGTTGGCAACTGAAGTCGGAACGTGAAGAATTCATGGATATATGACAGGAAATACACAATTTAATTTTCAACTCATAACTTTCACTTTTCCATTCCGGGGCTCAATTGAGTATTCGCATATCTCTTATTGACAAGTATCATTAAAATAACTTTAAAGAGACGGTAAAAATTCCGAAATTAGCAGTCTTAATTTAATTAAATCTTTTCGAACAAGTAAATTATGGAGCAAAACATTTTAGATTGTGTGATCGTTGGATCTGGGCCTTCTGGCTTTACCGCTGCTATCTATGCAGCAAGAGCAGACTTAAAACCTGAATTGTATACAGGTTTGGAGCCGGGCGGACAATTAACAACCACTACAGAAGTTGATAACTTTCCAGGATATCCAGCAGGAATTACAGGTCCTGAAATGATGATGGATCTGCAAAAACAGGCAGAAAGATTTGAGACTAAAGTGCATTATGAAATGATCACTAAAGCTGAATTCTCTAAAGAAGTGGGCGGTGTTCACAAGTTATATGCAGGAAATAAAGAGATCCTTGCCAAATCAGTTATTATTTCTACAGGAGCTACTGCAAAGTATTTAGGTCTTGAGGATGAGAAAAAATATGCAGGAGGAGGAGTTTCCGCTTGCGCTACTTGTGACGGATTCTTCTACAGAGGAAAAGATGTAGTAGTAGTAGGAGCAGGAGATACAGCGGCTGAAGAAGCTACTTATCTTTCAAAACTATGCAGAAAGGTAACAATGTTGGTAAGAAAGGATGTTTTCAGAGCATCAAAAGCGATGATCCACAGGGTAGAAAACACACCGAATATTGAAGTGAAATTCAACCATGAGCTAATAGCTATTGAAGGTGAAAACAGTTTGGTAGAAAGAGCTGTGATTATCAATAACCAGACTCAGGAAACTTCTAAAGTAGAAGTAGAAGGAATCTTCATCGCAATTGGTCACAAACCGAATACAGATATCTTCGTGGGCCAGGTAGATCTTGATGAAAACGGATATATCCTGACTGAAAAAGGATCTACAAGAACGAATCTTCCGGGAGTATTTGCGGCAGGTGATGTTCAGGATCATATCTACAGACAGGCTATTACTGCTGCAGGAAGCGGATGTATGGCTGCAATGGATGCTGAGAAATATTTAGCTGAGTTACACTAGTATAATTGAGCTTATAACATACAAAGCGTACCCAAGTGGGTGCGCTTTTTTATTTCTGCTCTATACCTTTTGAGAACATGAAAATCAATGATTCTCAGTAATTGATAGTTATAATTATCTTGCAGATCAGACAGTTTGCTTTTTAATAGTATGAGTGTTTTTACCTGTTCTGATAATATTCATCAAAAAATCAATTCAAATCGTGAAATAGGTAGCCGAAACATTAATATATTTGTGAAATTGCAAAACAATCTTAATTTGCAGGCAAGAAACTATAAACTTAACAAAAACGAATAAAAAATGAAAAGAGTAACGGCTATAGGAGGAATCTTCTTTAAATGTAAAGAACCCGAACAAGTAAATGAATGGTATAAAACACATCTTGGAGTGGAAACAAGTCCATATGGTGCCAAATTCGACTGGAAAGAAGTGGATTCCGATAAAAAAGGCTATACGCTTTGGAGCCCTTTTAAAGAATCTACCCAATATTTTGAGCCTTCCTCAAAGGAATTTATGATCAATTATCATGTGGATAATATCGAGGCTCTGGTAGAAGAGTTAAAAAAGGAAGGGGTTACTATACTGGATGAGGTGGCAAGCTATGAATATGGTAAGTTTGTACATATTATGGATCCCGAAGGAAATAAAATTGAATTGTTCGAGCCGGCAGCAGAGTAGGCTTCCGCTGACTTATCTGAAATCCCTCCAGCCTCCCATTTAAATGATGAGAAGGGTTTTAATAAGTATAAATATGATCTGTAAAAAACAAAAAATGGCTTCCATCAGAAGCCATTTTTAGTATATTTGGTGTTGTTTTTAATCCAGAATGTAGATTTTCTTTTCTTTAAGATTGAACCCAAGCTTTTTGCCCAACCAGTTGATGCTTGTTTTGCCTTCATAGATCAATCCTTCTACAAAGAAGACGTTGGGCTTTTCAACTGTTGCATAAGAGGTAGAAAGAGATGCAATATTTCCTTTGTAAAACTTATTAATAACGTCAGGATTAAATTCGCTTTTCTTTTCTACAAGCTGAAGATCCTCCTTTTTGATACCCAGTGTTTTCATAAGGCTTTCACCCAGCCAGAATGAATCATTACCGGCTCCGGAATCTAAAAGAACATTTATCTTATATTTATTGTTTAGAAGCACATAGGTAGTAATATCCAGAGATTGGTCTGCATTGGTAGAGAGCTGAATGTCCATTACCTTCTTACTGCTCAGTTTTTCGGTTGGAAACACAAGTTCCTTTTTTGTGAAATCTATGATAAATTCTGTGTCATAAAGCATAGGCAGAGAAATTAAACCGTCAATTCCTTTAATCTCCATATCATGGGTGGCATACCATGTATCTTTAAATTTTTTACCATTAAAAAGAATTTCTTTTGATTTAAATATCGGAACGATTATTTTTTCTCCGGTCGCACGAAAAGCAGTCAGAAAATTATAAGATTCCTTTGGCTCCAGATTTTTGGTGAAGTTTCCCAGGAAAAGGTTGATTCCGCCTCCGGTGTCAAAGATAAAGTTTCCTTTTTTACCTTCTACTTCAGCTTCTACAATCAGGTGGCCGGAAGGGATTATCATTAAAGGTGTCTTTTGTGCAAAAATGCCTGCAGAATAGAGGAATACGGAGGCCGTAATCACTGCTTTTTTAATAAAAGATTGAGTAAACATCTGAAAATATAGTTATAGTTTTTAGTTCTGTATTGTTCATGAATGAACATTGCAAAGATATGATATTCCTTTGTAGGAATGGAGAGAAAATTGATAGATAATCGGATTCCGGCGCGAGAGAAGACGTTATTGACCTGCTTGAAGGAAAAAACTGAAGCCATTTCCCTTTCTTACTGAGATTTTCAATAGCGGGTTTTATGTATTTTAGAAATATGATCATTTTTTTATTGGAAGCCGTTTCGTATCTGAATAAAAATGTTGTAGAGTTACACAGAGATTTTCGAGAATTCATCAGCTATCTACCGATGTTTTGTCCTGAAGTAGGGCATTGAAAAGATTTTAAGTAAAAATAATTACCTTGATTTATAGGCTATTATTAAGTATTGTTAAAATTTGTTTTAGAAAAGTTTTGAAGAAATTAAAAATCGTTCTATATTTGCACCACTGAAAACAACGGTACTACCGGAGTTTGAGGAGAGATGGCAGAGTGGTCGATTGCGATAGTCTTGAAAACTATTGACTGTAACAGGTCCGGGGGTTCGAATCCCTCTCTCTCCGCAGAAAAAAGCCTTGAATCATTTGATTCAAGGCTTTTTTTATTTTCAGATGTCACGTACTGGAGTTAAATGGGATCAGGTGCAAAAGCTGGATCAGTCTCAAAAGTTGGGGGCTACGCAAAAAGTTTGGTTAATCTGAATAAAAAAAATGATCTGTCCTAGAATTTCTGGAAGTAAGAATTTAAGAAGGTCGTAATCGCTTAGCATAAGACAAAGATACAATCACTAAACATTCCCCCCAACTTTTGAGACTGATCCATTTTATTGAGATCATTATACTTTTTCATATGTTCTAAGAAATTTGTGAATACCCGCAGGATGATTTGCTGGTATTATTCGAATACCGCTGTGTATCTAATCTGCTGGATAAAGTTTCGAGAATTGGGTTCGCTATCATTTGTTCTATATCCTAAATTATTTCGCTATCTATTGAAGTTTTTTTATTAACTATCTCTATTGTGTAATAAATAGTTATCTTAGAGACAAATTTAACGAAATACGGATATAGGCGTTTTTTTACAAATTTCTTACGTTTTTTGTTTCGTGAATAATAATTTCAGGCATCCTTTTGTGCAAGTAGAAATCAAAAAATTAATTTTAAAAAAACTATGAATTCAACAGAAGTAATCAATAATACAAAATGGTTTCCTAAATTTTCATTATCATTCTTAGCAATTGTTGGTGCCATAAATACGACTCTTTTTATAATTTCACCTCTTTTACCGTATAAATTTTCAAAGTTTATACTCCCCGCAGGACTTTTCACATTAGGATTAGCTATATTATTCTCAATTTGTTTTTCTTTTTATTGGCACAAAAAAGAAAATAACAGGACTTTTAATTCTATAAAATATATTTCCGGGCTTTCAATATTATTACGCTATTGGATTGCATTTCTATTATTAGACTTTGGATTTCAAAAAATATTTGAAGTTAATTTTAATTATTCATATCATATAAATGATTCTTTATCAGGCGCGTTGACAGGTCAGGAATTAACTTGGAAATATTATGGATTTTCTTACGGACTTGCTGTAATTTTGGCATTTTTTCAAATAATTGGTAGTATTCTTTTGTTATTTAAACGTACCCTTTTACTAGGCATTACCATACTTTTGCCTGTAATGCTGAACATTGTTTTGATCAATATTTTTTATAATATTGGACCAATTACATTATTTACATCTATTCTGATAACATTAGGCTTGATCAATTTATTTTTACAGCAAAAAATTAATATAATAAACTTCTTTAATCAGCATAAAAACAGACTTCCGTCCATTGGGAATCATTTTTTACGCTCAATAGCTCGTGTGTTGTGTATTCTAATCCCCTTATTGTTTGTTATTTATTATAATTATGACGTCCATCTTTCAAAAAAATATTTTGGAAAATGGAAAGTCACATCGATGACACGTAATGGAAAATTGGTTAAAGAGAATGAATGGCAGCAAGATCCTATGGCTTGGAAAACAATCTATATTGAAGAAAGAGGAAAAATGTATTACTGCCCGAATCCATATATGTATGTGGATAGTACTGCATTATTTATGAAATATCATCACGATGATAAAGGACAGAATTTTAAGGTTATATCTTATGAAAAAATTCCGAGTAAACCTGATACAATTCCTGTTCAAATTAATAATTTTAGAAATAAATCAATGCAATGGAACATGGTTTTATACAAGGACACGATTCAAATGGACTTAAAGAGAGAAAATTTTTAGCAAAATGCCATGTCTGACAGGTGCTTAGCGAGATTGTGAATTTTGTTATTACTTCATATTTGCATTTCGCAAGAAATTTTGCCTTTAACAAAAAATAAGAAATTCCAAACTTCTCAACCATTCCAGGCGCCGGGAAGTTAGGGGAAAACGTAACAACTATTTTAAAAAAAACTAGTTGAATAACATACGCTTTATCTTTCAAATCATGACCAAACAGAATTCAACAAAGTTATTCTGTAAACCCGCTTACGGTTGCCTTTCCAATCTTCCCCTCTCCTAAGGAGAATACTCTTTACGTCAAATAAAAGGATTAAAATTGATTTTTTTTAAGAGTAAAGTGAGTAATACTTTCTATCCGGATTAATTTTTTTTTGTTTAGCCCAAAACTTTTGAGGCTGATTTGTTTAATATTCTGCTCTGCGAAAAAAAATAATTATTTCGCGGGATGCAGGAAAAAACTAAGGCTTGGAATTTATAATCTGAGCCTTTTTTAATACCAGATGAAAATAGTTTGATAGGTATCTGTAATTTCAATATATATGGTACAGATCTACTGCAACTACAGAATGGAGAGGTCAAAAAACTTTCACAGGAATTTAAAAAAAAGGAATTTTGAACATTGAAATTGCAAAGCAGTATCATCCGATTCCAGAAAAATAAATGGGACTGCAGCTACAGAATAGAGAGGTCAAAAAACTTTTATAAGAGCTGAAGAAATATGAAATTTGAGCTCTAAAGAATTTGAATAGTCATTGAATTCAAAAAAATATTATACTAAACGAATAAGCAGAAAGTAGTATAGAAAAAATGAGACTGATGTTGTTGATATGAAATAAAATGATAAAATATTGACAAAATATATGGTTTTCTTAAGTGATAACCGTTCAAATAATTCACTACTGATAGTATGATAAAAGAGAGGTTTAAATCAAAAATCGCTCAAAAAAATATAGAATTCTATTTAAGGCAATCAGCCTCCGGACAATATAGGCCTTTCCCAATTAATCAATTTTATCATAACTAATTTTCAAAAAACAAATGAGTACACCATTAGATACAATTTTCAGTTGGTTTGAAACTGGAGATTTTCCCACAGAAACACAGTTTAAAGAAACATTTTCATCTTTTTATCACAAAGATTACCCGATCCCTATGGAAGGTATCGAGGGGTTTGAAGATATTTTTCAATCATTTGCAAGCGCAGAAGCATTTAAAAAGCATGTAACGGATCCAGAAGCACATTCGCAATATCTGGCTTTGCTGAATGCCAGTAATCTGACTTCAACTCATATTAATAACTGGAAAAGTAAACTAGGACTCAGCAATGTTGCTACGATTGACAGTTCTGATCAGCTGGGTAATGCGTACACCAAAATACAGGTTAATGGCTTTGTTGATGCGTTGAAAGATGCTGATAAAAACTTAGCACTGGAGATCGTAAATATTAAGAATATCCTATTATCTAATGATCTGTCTTTAGATGAGCTTCAGGAAATAGTGGATTTCATTAAAAAAAATCGTGATGATATTGAAGCTTTAAAGGCTATTCCATTCGGAGAATCAAGGGAAGATAAAGTAAAGCTGTTACTCGACTACAATTGGTTAAGCAGTCCGAAAAATCAGCAGGAGTTTAATAAGCAGATCTATGATAAGGTTTTAATGATCTCCCAGACCCCTACAAGCGCAGTGGTACAGATCAAGGAAAGTGCGGTATTCGCTAATCCACTGGAGACAGAGAATGTGATCATCCAGGCGCGTGATAGCGTTACGGGTAAAAAAATAAATGTTGACGATTACGCAACCAATCAAACCATAGAGATTAAGATGTTTGGCGACCTCATTAATCCAATTAATATTCTCATTTTAAAAGTTAAACCATAAAAAAATATAAAACTATGAATAATAACGCAGTAATAAGTAATAACGCACATCAGGATAATTTTTTTGGGGAATTGCAGCGTACGCGCTTTCAATATTTTGATACATTTCCCAGTACAGATAAGGCTCTCCCAGGTTGGATAATTGATTATAAAAACGAGTTACATCAGTGGAATGGAACGAAATGGATTAATCTGGCACAGAACTATATACATCCAGATTATCCGCTAACCAATAATCCATTTCAGACCGATCAGACAAGCGGTCTTCTATTATTAAGTCAGATCCTGACCAATAGTTCAGGACATGTTATTAAAATAGCAGGCCGAAATCTTACCAATGCTGATATTGTCTCTATTTTCCTGAATGACGCCGCTCAGTCCGGTACCTTTACATGGTCATCCAATAAGATTAAAGATTATATTGAGAACTTAGTAGGACAAAGCCTTACAGGAGCATTGATTTATCAGCCGGGAGGTTATGTTCCTTCTACTGCTCAAGGCTCAATGGCTGCTCCGATACCGGTTACATCTGCTACCATTAAAACAGGTATGGTATGGGTAATCACCGCCAATGGATGGGTGGGTAATGAACCTGTTTCTATTGGAGATCACCTTATCGCTAACACTGATAATGGTTCAAATACTCCTAAAAATTATCAGATTATAGAAAAAGGGATTCCTGACATAGTAGATGCTACAGATACCGTGAAGGGACTTATTCAAATAGCTACAGATGTGGAAGCTATTGCGGGAACTAATTCCATTAAAGCAATGACTCCAAGATCTACAAAAGCTGTTTTGGATGCAAAAGTTAAATCCCATACTTGGGATATTGGAGATGGAACTTCCGTTAGTTTTTCAATTAATCATGGTTGGAAAACCTCGAATGTTGATTATATCTGTTATCGTAATGCTGATAATAGAAAAATAAATGTAAGCTGTGTACCTACATCTATAAACGATGTGCAAATAGAGGTGTTAGCACCTCTTACTCCGAATGAATATAGAATTACTTTAACCGCAAGACTTGATTAATGATTGCTCCTGAATATTTTAATAATCACGTCGCCGTAGAAGGCGAAATTGTTGTAAAAAGTGTTCCAAACGATGCAGGTTTTGTATTGGTTTGGAATCCCGCAACAAAAAAAATATCCCAAAGAACAAATTCAGAGATCATTGCTGATCTAAATTTGGTAACAGGTTCCAATGAAAATTTTTTCAGTAATAATAAGATTTCTTCTCGTGCTATCGGAAATGTAGCAACCACATTAGATGCTGAACTACCAAACGGAGGTTTTATTTCATCTTATAATACAGGTGGTTGGGGAGGTGCTGACAGACCTGTTGGTGCTTCTTACGGAGGGTATATTAAATTTAAAGGTTATTTTGCAGATATAAATAACTTAGACTTATATTATAATAACGGACATGATGGGACTGAACCTAGACTTTGGTTCAGAACTAAAGAAGGCGTCAATGGGGTAAGAGAATGGTCAGAATTGTTACATACAAGAAACCTTGGTTCTGCAAATCTAATCACTAATGACCAAGAGCCAGTAAATTTATTTGCCAAAGAAAATAAATTTGGTTGGATCAACGGAGCACTAAGTGGAGCAGGAGGTATCAATACATGGGTAGGTAACTATCTATCGATAGGAGGTAATAATTTGGAACATAAATCTCAATTACTTGTTTCTAAAGAACGGTTGTTATTTAGAGGTAATCATGGAAACGAAGATACTTCTTTTAATGAGGTCTATCATACGGGTAATTTTAATCCTAACAACTACTCACAAATAAATCATAGCCATCAGTCTTTATCCAGTCCTGAGTCAGGTGTTGTAGATGCTAATTCATTATTTGAAGATTATAAATTAAAATTGAACCATAAAATACATGATGGTTCAGCTAATATGTTTCCTATTGTTGATAATGCAAATTCTATTGTAAGTATTGCATCACATCCGGGAGGTTATGGAGTTCAGTTAGGATTTAATGATAATGAGGGTGCCTTTTTCCGAAGTGTTGCCGCAGGAAATTTCGGAAATTGGAAACAATTTGCATACAGAGATTGGGTTACTGCTCAGATAAATAATCAAGCCCTTAACTTTGTCCCTTATACAGGAGCAACACAGGATGTTAATCTTGGGGCAAAAGATTTAGAGTTTGATGGAGGGGGAGCGATAAGTAAACTCCAAAACAGAGTAAGAATATTTAATAAAGTTTATCAAGGCTATTATGATACGGGAGGACACACGGGTATTTTAGCCATTAAAATGCCACAAGCTTCACCAAACCAGGTGATGTTTAGTATTGATATTAATATTTATGGATATGAAAGTCAATACTTAGGAAAAGTTAATGTAGCTTTTTACAAATATGTATCAGGGGCTATAATTTCTAATGGTTCCAAAGCAATCTGGGAAGTAACAGATAATTTTCCTACCACTACAGCAAGGGTTGGAATTGGAACTGATGGATATCTTAGTATTCTGTTAGGAGAATCAGATACATTCTGGAATGGGTATTTTTCATTTGAGGTAGCTAAAGTGGAGGCTAAATATGAGAACTATAATTTAGATTGGAATGTAGGCTGGTCTCATGCTATCGAATCAAATTTTGATTTGTATGCTAATAATATCATTGTTTTGCCTTCTGATGTGGTCGCTACACGAAGTTGGTTAACTAATTTTGTGGATAATAAATATATACCAAGATCAGTACAATATAATAATAATTTCAATAGCCTTGGAGGTTATTCTTCTTCCGGAATTTACAGGGCAAACAATGATGCAGGAGGAGTTTACCATTTATATAGTCCTATGTTGCACATGGGAGCTCAGGATACTACGGCACAGCTACAGGTAAAATATAATGATGGCGATGCAAGTGCAGGAGAATTAGTCTATAGAGGAGGCTATAACGGTAATTGGACTGTATGGAGAAAAGCTTGGGATAATGTCAATTTCAAACCGAGTGATTACCAGACAAGAAATACGGATGAAATTATATCAGCAGCAAAATCTTATTATAACAGAATCCCTTTTAAGCTAAAAAACAGTTCATATAAATCCTGGTCAATTCAGAAACCTACCAATAATAATTTGAAATTTGTACCATCTGTTTCAAAGAATGCAGAAGATTGGGACTTGGGTAATAGTGTAGAATTTACGGATGCTGGTCAGGTTTCATCAAAAGGTTTTAATAAAATTGGCTATAATGATAACTATATTTTAACCGCAGGTGGAGGGCATAGATTAGCCTCCGATTTTGTATCATCTTCCGCTTTAGGAGATTATCTTAGGAAAGATGGTGATACGATGACAGGCGCTCTTAATATTATCTCACCATTCATTGGTAGCTGGAGAGGTACTGCCATAGGTGGTAATTATATGTCCTGGCAAAAATATGACGGATCTAAAAATATTGCTTATATAGGAGCTGATGGAGGCGCTGCCTATGGTGGTGGAAGCGGTGATAGCTTTGCTGTTCGCGCAACAGGTGCCGGTGGTGATTTACTTTTAGCCTCTGATAGTGGCTCTGTAAAAATTCAGGGTGCTATTCCCTGGACTGCTAATAATTTTAATCCTGACAGTAAAATTAATTCTGCAGAAAATGCTCAAATAGTAGGGTTTTCAAGTGGTTTATCAGCAGGTGCGCCTTATATATATCATAGAACAGATGGCTACGTGTTCCTGGCTACTCAATCTTGGGTGTCATCTAATTTTGCTAACCAAGCTCTATCCATTCTGCCAGAGGGAGAAGATGGGCAATGGATAAATCTGACCAATTCAACAGGAGTTTTAGCGACCAACTACTTTATTACATCCAGAGATGGAACGAGAGATCCAAATACAGTTGTTAAACCCAATAGTAATGGTCGTAGAGTTAGATTTGATTTTATTAATGCCGGACATGTAGGAGGCTCCGGAAATTATGCAGGTTTAATGACTTATTCTCCTTGGGACGGGACCTCTGGGTCAACTGGAGACTCTTCATACCAATTAGCTTTTGCTAATAAAACCGGTATCAATGGAGATGGAGCACCTATGCTTAAAATAAGAAAAGGGATTGATGATAAGTGGTCTAGTACGTGGTACAAATTGTGGAGTGATGCTGATTTTTCACAAAGTCAGGTTAATGCTTGGAATTCTATGTCTAATAACGGTATCATAGTCAACCAGAAATTTACTAATTACAGCAGTAACAGATTGATTGTTGTTGATGATTTGCATGGTGGAGAATCTGGTATATATGATGAAAATGAAGAAACTTATTTAACTGTATTACAAGATGAATATTATAAATATTCAAGTGGTTATTTTGATTGGAATGGTATCAATTTTAATAAAAAAAGTAAAAGAATTGGTATAGGTACAAAGGCTAATAATACACATAAAGTAAATATTTCAGGTTCGCTAAATGTTTCAGAATCAGTTGATGTTTCCGGTTCAGTAAATGTATTGGGCTCAGTGAAGGCTTTTAAAAACTTTAAATCAGAGTATGAAGACCCTAACAGTTTATTTATTGCAGACGGTAGTTTATCCTATCTTAATGATGAGATTGTCAATGAGGATTCCAGAATGAGATTATCTCATACGAGGATCGAACAACAGTCAGGAGTTTATTATTATGGTTCTGATAGTAGAATGCTGGCCATCAGATGTACAGATCCATCGAGTTTTTTCTCATTAAAAGAATGCTTTCCAGGTCAAAGAATATTGGTATTGAATGCTCACCCAAAGGGAGCACAGGAATTTAGAATAGAAAGTGCAGGTCAGGCATTTAAAATACCACCCTTTACTTCTATCCAATTATTTGTTTGGGATGAAAAAAGCGTTTATAAATATGCAGAAAATCAGATGTATTAAAACTGGAAATTTACAAATGAAAGAGTATATATTCAAAACGGGAGAGTGTAGAATGGGTGAACTTAAGATATAGATAGTTCGACTCTTTTACCGTCCGCAACATTAGAAAGCATCATTGTAATTAATGATGCTTTTTGGTATTACGTTTTCTGAGAAGTACTATTGAGGGGGATAGGATCTTTATTTTAAAACATTTTCCTTTTCCTCCAAAAAGTTGAATATAAACTGTTCTCCTGAGTTGATAATTTTTTTATTTTTATTTTTTTTGAACTAGAAAAGGTATACTGCTGTTTATCAGGGTTATTCATTATTGCAGGATATCATTCTTACTTTAAGCCTGTCGGGTTTTTATATTTTTTTCCATATTACAGCTATTAATTGGTCCGAAAATTTTGCAGATTACAAAGAAGGTTTTATATTTGCACCACTGAAAACGACGGTATAGTCGGAGTTTAAGGAGAGATGGCAGAGTGGTCGATTGCGATAGTCTTGAAAACTATTGACTGTAACAGGTCCGGGGGTTCGAATCCCTCTCTCTCCGCAAGTTGGGAGACCAAAAAACATCAAAAGCCTTTAAATACTACTATTTAAAGGCTTTTGATGTTTAGAAGATATTAAAAAATATCATTTCGATACAAATAGAAAGGGATCACAACTATTTTTAAGATTGCATTAACCAATATTTTTTCGGTTTTATTCCAATATGCTCCTCAAATACTCGTGAAAAATGACTGAGATTAGAAAATCCTAGTCTATAACCAACTTCAGAAACAGATAATTTTTCTTCCCTTAATAGGTAAGCGGCCTCATTTATTCTGATTGTTTGATAATAACTATAAATACTATTTCCAAAAATTTGTTTAAATAATCTTTTCAGTTTTGATTCACTGATACATGCGAAAGCAGCTAGTTCAGAAAGATTGGGAGGAATATCAAGTCTTGAAAGAATTTTGTCTTTCACTTTATAAATTATTTGTACATCTGCAATATTTAATGAACTTATAGGGGGGTCTTTACGTTTAAGTAATTCTAATAGTAAAAGAAAAATGAGCTCTTCAGTTTTTACTTTTAGATAAAATTTCTGTAATTCTTCAATGATTTCTTTTTCAACAATTTCTGCGGCGACTTCTTGTATCTGTGGTGAAATAATTTGTTCAAACAAAAAAGGCTTATTATTTGACATAATTGTTTGTAGAAGCCAGTGATCTTCTTTCAAACCCAATAACTCTTTCAAATATGCTGCATTTATCCCAATAATTATTGAGTTCATTTTTGTTTGTGCCGGAATAAAAAATGAGGCATCTAAACCAGCTGAAGCCATTTGCACATAAGGCAGTTCTGCTCTGCTTGCCTGTTTTTCTCTGAAAACATTATGAAAAGCGATCATTATGGTTTCTGATTTTTGTTTATTGGCTATTATTTTAAATTTCAGATTCTTGTGAACTTCGTATTGCCTTATCATCATACCCATATTAGAGTTAATGATATATCCTTTAATTTGCCCTTTGCCCAAATGTTCAGGAATTCTAACTAAATCACCTTCTACTTTACTTCCAATTGATTTGGCAATAGAAGATAAAAATAAGATACCTTCAGTTGCTTTTATTTCTAATTCCATTTTGACCGTTTGAGACTATTAATAGACCAAATGTAGTTATTTTAACCACATTAGTTATTATAATTTTGTACTTATAAATATTTCAGGCATGAAAAATTCATTATTGAACAACAAAAGAATAGCTATAATTGGCGGAGGACCTGTGGGATTAACTATTGCTAGACTTCTCCAAATAAAAGGAGCTGATGTTAAAGTTTATGAGCGTGATATTAATTCATTAGCAAGAGTTTCGGGAGGGACTCTTGATATCCATAAAAATACGGGGCAAAAAACATTTTTAGCAGCTGGATTATTACAGAAATTATTTGAGAATTCAAAACCCACAGGAATGTGCTCTATTGATCTGAATGGAAAATTGCTTATAACAATAAGCCCTGATAAATCTAAACCAGAAATCGACAGGCCCATACTTCGTAAAATTTTATTAGAAAGTTTACTGGACAATACTGTGATTTGGAATGCTAATCTAAAAAGTATCTCAAAAATAGAGAGTGCTTACGAATTAAAATTTGAGAATGGTCTATCAGAGACAGCAGATATAGTGATAGCAACAGATGGAAGCCGTTCCAAAGCAAGAAAATTTGTTACAGATGAGTTACCTGAAGAAACAGGGACTTATGTTATACAAGGAGAAATAAAGAATTTGGAAAAAGATTGTCCAAAACTATATGAAATCATCAGGAAAAATAACTTGGCATGTGTTCAGGACAAGAAAACGATATTCTTACAAAACCGCAGTGACGGGAGTGCTTGTTTTTACATTTCATTTAGAAAGACTGAACAATGGCTTCTTGATATAAAATTAAACTATACAAATGTTGACTCAGTCAATCAATTTCTTTTTAAAATTTTTAAAGATTGGAATCCTTTGTATCATGAACTTTTCAATGCATCCAATGAATATAAAGGTTTTCCTCTCCGTGTTTTCAATACAAACTATAAAAAGAAAAACCAAACCGAAAAGGTGACGTTGGCTGGAGATGCGGCTCATGCAATGACACCATTTGGAGGAATGGGAGTAAATATGGGATTAAAGGATGCCTTATTGCTTACTAACAATCTAACGGATAATCAATTTCATTCTATTGAAGCCGCTATTAGTGATTATGAAAAAAAAATGAATGCATACACCAAGCCTATACAAACAGAAACAAGCATCGCTGATGACAGAATTCATAAAGATTTCGAACACGCATTCTACCAAATGAAAAACAATATTAAAAATTCAATATTGAAAGTAGTGCAATATGTAGGATTGTTTTTTTTACTACTGACGGTAGGTGTTTTTTGGGGAAACTATTTTTCACTCAGCAGATCTTTTGACCAATTTTCGTTAACAGAAATAATAACTATTGCAAAAAATATTGTTCATAATCTTGCAGTCCCGATGCGTATTCTTTCCATTGCAACGATAATACTTATAAGTATTACGATTTATATGTATCCGGTAAAAAAACAAAAATGGTTTTATTTTAAAATATTCAGCCTGATGTTTTTTATTTTTGCTCTACTCCTCACTATCCTATTTGAGGTACCAATTAATAACCAAATTATGGTATGGACAAAAGACAACACTCCTCATAATTGGCAAGCAATCATCAGCAGGTGGCAGTCTATTAATGTACTAAGAACATTTTTTGCCGTTTTAAGCTTTCTCTTATTTACCGCCTCTGTTATCAAACCTTTTCAGAAAAACAGAAACATTTAACCGTTAAATATAAAGCAACCATTAGCAATATGTTGAAGATAGACACTTCAACTTTTTTCAAAACATGCTATTCAAAAGAAAATAAAACAATACTATGATGGGATGAATAGTAATCCAAAAATATTCTATTTACTCTTTTAAATAAAAATAATAATGAAATTTTTAAGCTTTTTAACTATTGCTTCTACAGTAATAATAACCTCTTGTACAAAAGATAATGATGACACATGCTATGAATGCAAGCAACAGACCTATGAGGTAAAAGAAAATGATACAATGATAGGATCAAGTTCTTCTACCATTGTATTTTGTGATAAAAGCGAATCTGATATTAAAAAATTAGAAGCACAAAATACATATACAAAAACCGAAAATGGAATAACAAAAACTTCTACCTACAAATGCAACTTAAAAAAATAAAATGCAATAAAATCACGGATTGAAGTTTATTGTACATAAACCAAAATCACTATAAAGAAAACTCTACTACATTAAACAATAAACTGAATGCAAACATCTTTTTTTAAAATCGCGGCTGCCTCAGCTGCGCTCTGTTTCAGTACTTTAGCTGTAGCGCAGCAAAAATACTCGGTAAGCGGAACGGTAAAAGACCAAAAAAATGGGGAATTACTCGTCGGGGTGACGGTAAAAGTAGCTGAAGATCCTTCGATTAACGTGGTAGCTAATGAATACGGATTCTATTCTCTATCATTGCCTGAGGGAAATTATAAAATGATTATTTCATATCCCGGCTACAAAGATTTCGAACAGTATATAAAAGTAGATCAAAATATTAAGCTGGACCTTCCTTTAAATCAGGAAGATAAAAATGAAAGAATAGCGAATATTGATGAAGTTATTATCTCCGGAGTAAAAAAAGATAAAAATCTTTCGACTGCTCAAATGGGTACGGAAACATTAAGCATTAAAAACATAGAGAAACTTCCTGTTTTATTCGGTGAAAAGGATGTGATGAAAACCATCCAGTTATTGCCGGGGATTAAAAGCAATGGGGAAGGAAGCAGCGGATTCAGCGTTAGAGGAGGAGCAACAGACCAGAACCTAATATTACTAGATGAAGCGCCTGTTTATAACGCTTCGCATTTATTGGGATTCTTCAGTACGTTTAACAGTGATGCCTTGAAAGATGCAAGTATTATCAAAGGAAACAGTCCAGCTCAGTACGGAGGACGACTTTCTTCGGTAATGGATGTTAAAATGAAGGACGGAAATAATAAAGATTATAACGTCAATGGAGGAATTGGTTTAATCAGCAGCAGGCTGAGTGTGGAAGGGCCTATTCAAAAGGAAAAATCGTCATTCATAGTTTCAGGAAGAAGAACGTATGCCGATCTTTTTCTGAGAGGAACGGACGATTTTAAAGACAGCAAGTTATACTTTTATGATCTTAATTTAAAAGCCAATTATCAGATCAACGAAAATAACCGTCTTTATTTATCAGGATATTTTGGAAGAGATGTGTTGGGAATAGGGAAGACCTTTGCAACAGATTGGGGAAATACAACAGGAACGTTACGATGGAACAGTATTATCAATAGCAAATTATTCTCTAATACGTCATTGATTTACAGTGATTATGATTATAAGATCAGTCTGGAAAGCAATGATAATACCTTTGGTTTAAATTCAAAAATTCAAGACTGGAACCTGAAACAGGATTTCACTTGGTTTGCAGGAAATAAGCATTCTGTTCGTTTTGGTCTGCAGTCTATTTATCATAACATTACGCCGAGCAGTGCTTCGGGAACGAGCGTGAGCAGTTTTCCAAGAAATCCGAGAAAATCATGGGAAAACGCAGTGTACATCAATGATGATTTTAAAGCAACTGAAAAGTTAACCGTTAATTATGGATTAAGACTTTCCGGTTTCAGTGTTTTAGGAGGCGATACATTTAATACGTACGAAAACGGAAATCTTACCGACAGTCGATTTTTAGAAAAAGGAAAATTTGGAAAAACCTATGTAAATCTTGAACCAAGAATTACAGCGAATTACAGAATCAATGAAGTTAGCAGTATTAAGGGAGGATATTCTCGAAATACACAAAACTTACACCTTTTAAGCAACAGCAGCAGCGGAAACCCTACCGATCAGTGGATTGGAAGCAGTTATACGGTGAAGCCTGAAATTGCAGATCAGATAAGTGCAGGATACAGCAGAAACTTTAAGAATAACAATTACGAAGTGAATGCAGAGATTTATTATAAATCAATGCAAAATCAAATCGACTTTAAAAATGGGGCTCAAATCTCATTTGATACCGCTGCCGATGTAGAAAGTGAATTACTTTTTGGTAAAGGAAGAGCGTATGGTTTAGAATTAATAGCGAAAAAGAAAAGCGGAAAATTAACCGGTTGGATTTCTTACACATTATCTAAAACCGAAAGAAAAATTGATGGCATTAACGATAATGAATGGTACAATGCAAGAATGGATAAAACCCATGACCTTTCTATCGTTGCAACATATGAAGTGAATAAAAAGTGGTCGGTTTCAGGATTATTCCTTTACAGTACAGGAAATGCCGTTACTTTTCCAACAGGAAAGTATGAGTTGAACGGACAAACAATATTCCAGTACAGCAACAGAAATGCAGACAGAATGCCTGCGTATCACAGAATGGATTTAAGTGCCACGTATGAACCGGATTCTAACAAACGTTTCAAAGGCTCTTGGTCATTCGGGATTTACAATGTGTACGGTCGTGAAAATGCTTATACCATTACGTTTGAAGATAATCCGAACAATCCAGGAACAACGCGCGCTATGCAGACCTCATTATTCCGTTGGGTACCTAACATCACTTACAATTTCAAATTTTAAATCATGAAGAATACATTTTTTATTATATTATCCCTGTTGGCATTAACGTCTTGTGAAAAAGAAATCGACCTCGATCTAGACGATAAAAGCGGAACCATCGTTATTGAAGGAAATATCACTAATCAAGCAGGACCACACACGGTAAGAATTACAAAATCGGTGGCTTTTACTCAAAATAACCAATATCCTGCAATTGCAGATGCTCAGGTTATTTTAAGTGATAACACAGGACAAACTGAAACCTTGCATTACGTAGGTGACGGAAAATACCAGACGAATGCTTTTACGGCGGTAACAGGAAGAACCTATACGATGAAAGTACAGGCTGAAGGAAAGCAGTATACTGCACAAAGCACGATGCCTGCCGTGGTGTCTTTTGAAGGACTTACGCAGGATTCATTTGTTTTTGGAGGCGTAACAACATATACGCTTCTACCTATTTTTACAGATCCTATAGCGTTAGGAAACCGTTATCTGTTTAGGTTTACGGTTAATAATAAACCTAAAAAGACATTCAATGTATTTTCAGATAACGTGAATAATGGGTTACCTAATCAACGATCTTTATTTCTTCCTAATGATGACAGCGATGATGCTGACGCCGTTAAAGTGGTAGTAGGCGATACCATCCACGTTGAAATGCAGAGTATTGATAACAATATCTTTACGTTCTACAGTGCGCTTCTTCAAATTACGGGAGAAAATGGAGGTGGTGTTACGCCTTCCAATCCGCCAAGTAATATCAGCAATGGTGCTTTAGGATATTTCTCGGCACACACCTCAAGCACAAAAGATTTTGTAATTCAGTAGAAATATTCCTCTTTAGCTGTTATGAGTGGAAAAATATACAAACAATAAAATCCTGACGAATAGAGAGCGTTTTTGTTTTAAATAGATGGCAATTACCAGGGAATCTCAAACTAAATGAAGAATAAAACGTTGAGATCAGTAACAAAAAATATCTTTCAAATCGAAGGATATTTTTGTGACTTAGTTTTTTCTATAACAAATCTTTATTTGAAGATCTGTTGGTGAATAGCATATATGCTAATCCTAAACTAACACCCGCCAACACTGCCATTTTAGTTTTCTTTGAGGGAGCCGGAAACATGGTTTCGCCATAAATCCTATGAGGTTCTGATGATTGATATAAAACATTTCTGTCATCAGAAGAGGCTTTTTTAATCTTCATCATCAATCGCATTCCTGTGGAGGCTATATTCATGATAGGTTTAGGAAATGCACCATAAACATTCTTTAAGAGCATAGAAGCAGTATCTGGAAATAAATCTTTCCGTGGATTTTTTGCCAATTCAACTATTTTGGCTGCAGTATCTCTGGGATCTGCTGCAAAATTTACATTAACAGGAAACCCATTTTCAAATTCACTAAAGTGTATTTATGGTTTAAAAACCTGAGCTAAACTGGAAAGGGATAAGTATGAAAACATTAGAAGGTGGTAAAGAAGCCTTCGGAGAAAGAGGAAAAATATATGGAAACTAAAAAAGCAACAATTAAAAGAGAAGATGCCAATACATATTTGGTGCTAGAGGTTGGAGAAGCTCCACTTCAAATAATACTTACTGATGACAATCCGAACAATGTCGAAATGGTATTTAATCCCTCTCTCCGCAAGAGCAAAAAGCATCATTGATATTAATGATGCTTTTTTATGTTCTGTTGTTAGTTTTAATGGTCTTATAAAATGAGATCAGAAGTTAACCATACTACATAAAGCTTACTGAATGGAAGTTTGGATGATGAACCTTTAATAATCAAATCCATATCTACTCTAATAGTTAGTACTTATGCCAAGAGAAAATCCGGCACTTTCGGGTACGAATCTGCAGACTCCTCCTACACATAACAATCCTCCACGCTGTCTTCCGTAGGAAGCCTGAATTCTGGTACTATTTTTCCTGAAAACAAGTCCTGCTGTATAATAATGAATCTGTTTTTCCTTTTCAGGATTCCCGTAATTATAAAGGTTGTTGATGAATACAGACCAATTTTTTTTGAAATTGTATTCTGCCAAGCCTGCCATCCAGTTACCATGATAACCGTCTGCCCACTGGTGCTGTAATTCTAACTTCATAGAACTTTTACTGAACCTGTAGATATTATCCAAAACAACGGTTTGAGCTTTTACTTCACCGGTTGTTTCTTCTGTACGGTAAGTATTGTAATATTGATTAATGAAAACAAGAGCAATTTTCCAGTTCTCCTTCAATCGTGTTCTGATATCTAAGCTTTGGTCAGAATAGTATTTTTCTCCTAATTTTAAGAAGTCTGTTTCGTAATTCTGATCATCATTGATATAAGAACGGTATTTGCCTTTTAAACCGTACCAATTAGAAATATTCAGAGACAGATCCGTTCCGTATTTACCTCCCAGTAATGTTTCTTTTTTTATTTTATAAAAAACGTCAAATTGTGAACCGATTTCTCCAGCTTTTTTTTGCGACAGAAAAGTAAGTTGCGGCTGTGCCTGATAAACATATATATTGGCTAAACTGTAATCAAACTGTTTGGTAAGTGCAGGGATATAGTTCAGAATTGCATTGTTATAAATGTTTCCGATCTGATCTCTTTGGGAATACAAACTAAAATTTTCTAATCTTCTGAGATTGGCGATAATTCCAAAATTATTTGTTGCGTAAGATAGATTAAGGTAGTAAGCATTTCCTGAAAAGATGTTATTGGGATCCAAAGTAGTGACTTGCTTTATGTTGTCTTTGGTCTTGTATAAATATTCGAATTCCAGGGAAAATTTGGAGTATTCCATTTTTAGGCGACTTCCGTAAATGCTTACATTTTTCGGATATATAATGTTTGTTTTATTGTCTTCATTTTTAGTGACATAACTAAAGCCGGTACTTGTTCTCAGCTTTTTTATTTTCATTAGAGAATCAAGTCTTACTTCAGCGTCCAATCCTCCAATGAGGCCGTTTGTTAATCCGAACCCGGATCGTTGTTTTCCAAGGAGGGCTTTCAATGTTATAATCTGTGCAGGATCTGTATATTTTATCCTTCCTCCTAAAAGAGAATTGGCGATCCCAAGCTGTTTATCTTCCCACAGGCGTAACGCTAATCCGCTTCCGAACTGTTCATAAAAATGCCCAATAGTTGCATCTATACCAGATTTTTCATTGGAATAATTGATGTAATAAGTACCTAAATTTGTTTTTTTAAAAGCCGGATTGTAATTAAGTAATGCATCCGGTTCGTAAGATTCCAGCTGTGCACCAAGAGTGAAATCCTTGATTTTATAACTTGCGTTCAGATAGTTGTTGGACCTGAATCTTTGAGCTGCTTCTTTTTCAGTAAGCTTAATTTTATTATCATCAATATAATACTGAGAATTAGATTCCAGATTAACGGTCAGCTGACAAAATATTTTAACACTAAAAAGTAAGAGTGTTCCGGTAATTAATTTATTCTGCATAGGAAAATAATTAATTATTACTATTACATTCTTTGATTTTTGCAATCAGTTCATCCTCATCTCCGGCAGAATATCCAACATGGGAATAGACTATTTTTCCTTTATGAATTAGTATCATATAGGGGATACTGTTGATATTTAAAGCTCTTTTTAATGTTTGATTGGGATCTAGTAATATGCGGTAAGGCCATCCTTTACTTTTTATGACGGTTTTTACCTTTGAAGTGGTGCGCGCATCATCTGTAGATACTGCATACATCTTAAAGTTTGCTTCCTTTTGCCAGGCATCATATTTATCATTAATCGTGCTGAGTTCTTCCATACAGGGCAGGCACCATGTTGCCCAGAAGCTCATTACTACAGGTTCTGAGGAATCCATTTTTGAAACATTTATTTTTTCGCCATCCAGATTGCTGATGGAAACATTTGGGATTTCTTGAGAATAGCAAAAGCTAAGAGTCAGGAGTAATGAAAGAGATAATATTTTCCTCATATTGTAAAATTTTATTTTCAAATATATGTAATATTTATTATAGTATATTGTATAATTGTATATATTTACTGAATTAAATGTAATTAAAATGTGTTTTTATTGAATTTTTAATATATTTTAAAAGTAAATTATTAACCATTTAATTGTATTGACTTTCTTAAAATCGTAAAAACTTAAAGTTTTAATTTAAAATTTTATATAAACATGAAAAAAAGCTTATTATTTCTTCATAGTGTGATTTTTATTTTTTTGTTACTCTGCTCCTGTAAAGGGAATGAGAGCGATGAAGGAAATTCAGCGGTGACGTATATTTCTGTCTCCTCTGAAGGCGGAAATGAAAAATTACTGGGAAAGACATTTACTTTTAAAGTAAAAGACAACCTTAGCAGTGATGTAACATCACAAAGTAAAATATATGTCAATAACCAGCTTATAAATGGAAATACCTATACTCCCCTTGAAAAAGGAACCTACAATGTAAAAGCAACTTATAAAGATCTGCCTGTAAATCCTATTTCAGTAAATTCTGTAGTAAATGAAGGGGTTGCCTTTAAGCATAGGATTTTATATGAAGATTTTACGGGGACCTGGTGCGGATACTGCACAATAGCATTGGCAAGACATGATAATTTGTCTTTGCAGACAGGAGATTATGTTTTTATGGGGATTCATGGCCCGGAAGGAACTACTGATCCCTGGGCTAATGCAACGAGTACAGAGATGGAGGTGCTGAAAAATATCACAGAATGGCCAGGTATGTTTATCAATAGGAATATTGTTTGGGTATATGATTCCAATTATACAGATATGTCACTTCCGCTCAGTCAGATTAAGGCTTACAGTAGAATAGGGATTAAGATGAATTCTACGATTTCCGGAAACAAAGTAAATATAGAGGCCAGGGTCTTCTTTACGGAAAATCTTAAAAATCTTAAGATTGCAGCCTTTATTGTGGAAGATGAATTGGTACATAATCAAAAAAACTATATCGGAACGCTTTATGGTGGTGGCAGTACAATTTATAATTACACCCACCATAATGTCTTACGAAATAAACTGGGATCTGTAACCGGAGATCCTATTCCTGATTCACAAACGGTAATCTCGAACGAATATATAAGATCATTCCAATATAACATCTTATCCGGATTCAATCCTGAACATTTGAAAGTAATTATTATGATACTGGATGAAAATGGAAGTGTATTGAATGTTAGAGAAGAAAAAATAGGAACAAATAACAGTTACGAATTTTTATAAAATATTTTAACACTCTAAAAATCAAAATTACATGAAAAAGATTTTATTTATTATTGGTATTTTTCTATTTGGATTATACCAATCACAGACTTACTACAGTCAGAACTTTAACACCCCGGGACTCAACGGGTGGGTAAGTACAGACATTGATGGAGATACTTATCAATGGAGTAATATGAACGTTTCATCTATAAATCCGGATTTTGGGACAGGATCACTGGTTTCTTTCTCTTATATAAGTGCTATCAACGCAGGAGTAACGCCTGATAATCTTGTCACTTCACCGTTAATCAACCTGGGCACGGTTAGTGCATCTAACGTTTTTCTGAAGTATGATCTGGCAACACATATAGATTATCCTGAGGAGAAGTACTCAGTATATGTTACGACTTCTAATAACTCAGGAGTGATAACAGCTAGTAGCCCTGTTTTTACAGAAACAGTTGCAGCAGGCGGTTTCCAAAAAAGATCAATCGATCTTACATCTTTTATCGGACAGCAGGTTTATGTTTCATTCAGACATTATGATTGTAATGATCAATTTTATTTAGTTGTAGACAATGTTGAGGTGAAAACTATTGCAGATAAAGATATTGCTCTGAAAAAAGTGTCTTTAGATCGGTATGGGGTGACTAATTCAGATTATACTATTAAAGCAACAGTGACGAATAATGGTACAGAAACTATTAATAACATCACTGTTAACTGGAATGACGGGACAGCAGATCATATTTCCACAATAGCATTAGCCGTTCCTTTGGCTTCAGGGGAGGAAACAATTGTCAATCATCCTGTTTCTGTAAATTATTCATCAGTTGTAGATAAAAATATTGATGTTACTGTTACGCAGGTTAATGGTGCAGCAGATGCTACTCCTGCGGATAACAGCCTTACCACAACCTTCAACACCGTAAGTCAGAATTCTACTAAAAAAGTTCTGATAGAAGAAGGGACCGGTACATGGTGCGGATGGTGCCCAAGGGGTACGGTTGCAATGAATTATATGGACATCAATTTTCCTGATAATTTTATAGGAATTGCAGTACATAACAATGATCCTATGGAGGTCGCTGCATATAATACAGGGGCAGCATTTTCCGGATTTCCGGGAATGAATGTAGATAGAGTCTTTTTAGGTGAATCAGTAAGTACTACTGACATGACCTCTTATGTTAACGAGAGAAAAAATATTGTAGTTCCGGCTCAGCTGGATGGCTCGGCATCTTTATCAGGAGATCAGCTTACTTTTAATGCATCGGCTACATTCAGAACTAATTTTACTAATGCCAACTTCAGATTTGCTGTAGTTTTAATAGAAGATGGAGTAAAAGGTACAATTGCGGGTTATAAACAAACCAATTATTATGCAAACAATGCATATGGACCCATGGGAGGTTTTGAAGGCTTACCTAATCCGGTTCCTGCAGCACAAATGGAATACAATCATGTAGGAAGAATGCTGTTAGGAGGTTATACAGGGCAGGCAGGATCAATTCCGACTACTCTTACAGATGGACAGAATGTAATCTATACTTTTAATGCAACTATCCCTCCAACATACAATATGGGCAAAATAAAAGCAGTAGTACTTCTACTGGATGCCGGTACAGGTGAAGTTGTGAATGCACGTTCTTTTATATTGAGTAGTTTAGGTACAAATGATGCAGAAACCAATGCAAACTATCTTACAATATATCCTAATCCAGCTGCAGATTACATCAAAGTGCAGGCAAATCAGAACGTTGATCTAAGGTTTTATGACGCTTCAGGAAAACTTGTTTTAGAGAAGTCTAATGTCATTCCGGACAGCCCCGTTTCTGTTCAGGCATTAAGCAAAGGGGTCTATATGGTTTCTATAATAGAAAAGAAATCAAAGTCTAAAACTCAAAAATTAATTATAAAATAACAAACTTAAACTCAAATCAGGAAAGCTCAAATTTTTGGTTTTCCTGATTTCTTAATATTTAAACTTATGAAAAAAAATATTTTCTTATTAGTATGTAGCTTCATGTGCTCATGGAGTCAGGCACAGATTGCATTGGCAAAAGATGACGGAACGCCAATTGCTGACGGTCAGGTTTTTACCTATAATTCAACAGATGAGGATGTCGCAACTCTTCATTATAAAATTAAAAATACATCTGCCTCTTCTGTAAAAGTTCGTATAAAGATCATGAGTATTCAGAATGCAGCGGGAAGTGGTTTTCAATTCTGCTATCTTAGTACCTGTCTGCCCTCTGTAGCAGCTAACGCTGTATATCCGTCAAATACAAGTTTGCCAATTAATATTGCGGCTAACTCAGAAACGCCCTCTACCGGTTACAATATGTGGAATTCTAATGCCGGAAGCGGAGCTTATCCTATTGATTATGTTATAAAATATTACCTTGTAAATAATTTAAATACGGAATACGGAACTCCGGTTACCATTACCTACAGATATGATCCAAATGCAACATTGACGGTGGATGAAGTGAAAAAGAATAAGAATTCTTTCGCAAATATTCCTGAAACGCTCATAAACAGTAGTTTGCGGATAGTGTCAGAAGAAAATGGTTCATATAGTCTATATAATACGGAAGGCCGTTTTTTATTGACCGGAAGTCTTAAAAAAGGAAATGAGGAAATAAATGTATCAAATTTAAATGCCGGAATCTACACGATAATATTAAAAAATTCACAGGGAAAGACGATTGTCAGAAAAATCATTAAAAAATAATTAAAGTGAGTTCGGATAAGAGGCGGTGTTAACGTTCTTATTTTAAAGAAAACAAATTCAATCAGTTTTATGGTTTTCTCCGCCAACAAGCCCTAGAATCAAAAGATTCTAGGGCTTGTTTATTCCTGAATGTATGATGAGGTATTTATCAATTCATTCAGGTATTCCCGCTTTTTTCAGGCTATAACTTAATATCTGAATTAGCAGCATCCTGAATTCGGAGTACAGTGCGAGGATTTATCACCAGTAAATTCTGATACATTTTTCTTTAGCTTTTCAGAAGGAATTCCGCAGGCATCCTGAGCAAGACAGGCAGTAGTTTTGTTCCTCAGGACAAAATTTTTACCATTAAAATCCAGATCATATTTACCTATTGTATCTTGGTATTCTACTTCAATTTCTGCGTCCTCAATACCCAGTTTTTCTTCCGATAATTGAATGATATGAAGAAGTTTCGCAGGTTTCAGACGGTGTTCATAATCGTCTGCATCCCATAGCTGAAAGTTTATCCATCTCTCCTTTCGGATGACCCCGCCACAATCTATGAAGTTTTTATAGATTTGCCCTACTTCTGTAACATGAAAATGTTCGGGTACAAAAGTTCCGTGTTCCAACTGAAATTCAACATTTTCCAGAGAGGGTAGAATTTCTTTAATTTCAGATAATTTCATAATAAATGTAATTTTTAAAATTAATTGATGATTTTAACATCGTTATATTGCGATTAATTAGCTAACAGGAACATTAATAGCGTGATTACCTGCTCGCTTTTTATAAATCAGGTTGTTTTATTTGTATATTGCAATATTACGATATTGATTTGAGCAGACCAATTTTTTTTAGTATTTTATTTCTTGAAATTTTAATTTTTTAGTATGATTCATTATTTTCACTTTAATATGGTGCTTTTATACTATTTTTAAACCCGTTGAATATTGTCGTTATAATAATTAAATGGGCTAAACAGCTTTTGATCTTTGCGATAAAACCTGTCTGGACTTATTAAAATAAAAAGCTCCGAGAAAAAAGGGGAGTGGTCTGTGATCACTCCTTCTGTGATTGCCTGTTGAATGGAGTAGGCTAATGAAGGAAAATGTGGTGGTTAATAATATTTACTACACTTATTAGTAGTAATAGCCTTGGCCTTCGTTTTTTCATTCAAAATATGAATACAAATCCCTGCTAATTTCTATATTTGTGCAGTTCAGTTTCACGCTCAGATCATTGCTGTATCCAGAGACTGATTTCGTAAATTGAAATAAGCAAAAGAATAAAACGTATAAGATGAATGTATTATTTATTATCACAATAATCTCGCTGTTCATTTCACTATTTCTAGTCTTTTTTTTGCTGACCGCTAAGACAAATCATAAGTTGAGTAATGCTCTTTTTGCTGTTTTCCTGATTATAATTGCGATTGATATAAGTGAACCTTTATTTAACAAAGTCGTTTATTTTCCTTCTAATCTGGGAATGTTTAGAAGTACATTTGCTTTCTTGCAGATTCCTGTTTTTTATCTGTATGTGTTATCTGTATGTTATTCCGATTTTAAACTTAAACCTCAGTATCTATTTCATCTGATCCCGTTTTTGATTGCAAATATTGTTTTATTACCCAATTTTTATTTAGTGGATGCTGCTTCCAAAATTGATTTTATTGAAACCCGGCAAAACAGGATAGAGCTAAAATTCAATCATATTGTAATACATCTGCAAATCATAATCTATATGATTGCCATTTTTTTGCTGCTGAGAAAATCCAAGAAACTTTATCTTGAAAACTATGCAGGGACTCATATCAGTTCCTATCACTGGCTGTTTCAGTTTACAGTTGTATTGTGTGTTCTGTACTTGATAGCCCTTTTAAAAAACATATTTAAATTTTCAGATTACCCTTCTGTTTCAGAAGGGATAAAATTAGGACTTGTATTATTTCAGGTGCTGATGGTATGCTGGTATCTGTTCAAAGCTTTAAATAATCCGGATTTATTCAGAAATATAGATTCAAACTTAAAACTTGTTGTCGATATTGTTTCCGAAGAAAAAAACAATGAGCAGCCGGTACTCACTGAAGAGAAGTATAATGAAGATATATTGAAATTAAAAAAATATATGGCTGAAGAAAAACCTTTTCTTGATCCTTCTCTGACTATTCAGGATGTTTCGAATTCGATTGAAATCCCCACCCGGGAATTATCGGTTTTAATCAATCATCAGTTGGGACAGCATTTTTATGATTTCATTAATAGCTACCGTATTCATTATGCCATGAATATTTTAAAAGATGAGACAAAAACTAAGGTAACTATCCTGGAAATCCTATATGAAGTTGGGTTTAATTCAAAATCTTCCTTTCATACCGCTTTTAAAAAACATACAGGAAATACACCAACTGCTTTTCGTAAAGGTTTGTAAAATTATTTTCCCCTTTTTAGAAAAAATAAGGATACCTATCTGTACTCTTTCGCAGAGGATAGGCGGTATAAAATCAATGAATTCCAGGGAGAAAATCAATGAAAAAAATGGAAATACCAATTACCTGTAAGTAGTTTTTTTAATAAAAATATAATCCTTCGGATAACCGGAGGATTATATTTTTATTGAGAATCAAATCAGATTTTGAGAGTATGATTTAGTTACGCAAAAACTGGCCAATCCCTGGAGAATCAAAAGTGAAAGTATTCTGATGTTCAGATTTATCAATTTTGTTGCTGATGGTTAATGCCCATAAAACTAATTCTTTACAGAAATTTTGGTCTTCTTTGCTCAGTTCAGAAACATTTTCTTCAATTACTGTTGTAAGCGGAGCAATCTTATTGAGTTTAGCATAGAATTCTTCATCAGTATCATTATAGTTAAGCTCAAGGTGGTTTTTGTTGAACCATCTTACCAGATCAGTATATGGAGTTTTTATTCCTTCTTTTTCCAGTTTGGATATACGTGGAAACAGGGTTTCAAATTGAGTCATTACCGCTTTGTCGATCAGTATTTTCGCTACATAATCTGCTCCTTCCTGCTCACCTTCATATACAAGTTCAATTTTTCCTGTAATAGAAGGGATAATCGATATGAAATCCAGTAAACGGACGCTGGTACTTTTCACCCCTGATTCTATAAGACGTAATTTTGCCGCAGCTATTAAATTCTCCATCGCACTTATCGTCAGACGCGCACTCACACCGCTTTTTGCATCTACATATTCGCTGATACGTGCTGCAAAAGAAACCTCTTCCAAAAGGTCTTTCGCCAGATCAGGAATTTGTATCTGTTCTTTATCTTCAGGAGAAATAAGTGCTTCCTGTTCTGTGATTTTTCTCGCAAGAGCAATCGTTTTTGGATAATGGGTGAAAATCTGTGACCCGATTCTGTCTTTCAAAGGAGTTACAATACTTCCTCTGTTGGTATAATCTTCCGGATTAGCTGTAAAGACAAACTGAATATCCAAAGGCATTCTCAATTGAAAACCACGGATCTGGACATCTCCTTCCTGCAGAATATTAAATAAAGAAACCTGAATTCTTGCCTGTAAATCAGGAAGTTCATTCAATACAAATATAGAACGGTTGGCACGGGGGATCATTCCGTAATGCAAAACACGCTCATCAGAATAAGGAAGCTTTAGGGTGGCAGCTTTGATAGGATCTATATCTCCAATCAGATCGGCAACATTCACATCAGGAGTAGCCAGTTTTTCAAAGAAACGGCTGGAGCGGTGTACCCATGAAACAGGGGTTTCGTCACCCAGTTCCTGAAGGAGATCTTTGGCAAATTTTGAAATAGGGTGGAAGGGGCTGTCATTAATTTCGGATCCTTTTACAATAGGCATATATTCATCCAGCAGATCTACCATACTTCTTGCAATTCTGGTTTTCGCCTGTCCGCGTAAGCCCAGAAGGTTGATATGATGTCCCGCTAGCATTGCTTTTTTCAATTGAGGAATTACAGTGTCTTCATAACCCCAAAGTCCTTCAAATACAGGTTCTTTAGCTTTAATTTTTGAAATTAAATTAGCCTGGATCTCTTCATTGATCGTTTTATGGGTATAACCGGAGTCTTTTAATTCTTTGAATGTAATATCGTTTTTCATTTTCTTTTATATTCTCTTTATTCTGTTTTTCTCGTAATCTTCAAAAATCATTTGTCCCAGCCCTGATAGGCCTGTCAGAAATGCTTTCCCTTTATTTTGAGCAGTAAATGCTTCTACAAACTGTCGCAGATAAGGGTCCTGAGCAATCATAAAGGTGGTAATAGGGATTTTTAGCTTCCTGGCCTGTGCCGCTCTGTTAAGGCATTGGTTAACAATGATATCATCCAGCCCGTAGCTGTTCATGTAAAACTCTCCGGTAGGAAGCTGAATACAGCTTGGTTTTCCATCGGTAATCATGAAAATCTGCTTGTTGGTATTTCTTTTTCTGCGAAGAATATCCATAGCCAGTTCCAGACCCGCCACGGTATTGGTATGATAAGGGCCTACTTTTAAGTAGGGAAGGTCTTTGATTTTGATGGGCCAGGCTTCGTTTCCAAATACAATAATATCTATGGAATCTTTGGGATATTTTCGCTTGATTAATTCAACCAGGGCCATGGCTACCTTTTTAGCGGGTGTGATTCGGTCTTCACCATATAAAATCATGGAGTGGCTGATGTCTATCATCAGGACTGTGCTCATCTGTGCTTTGTGTTTGGTTTCTTCTATGATAAGGTCGTCTTCTGTGAGATGCAGATCAGAAATCCCATTATTGACCTGTGCGTTTTTTAAACTTTCCGTCATATTCACGGCAGACAGGTCATCTCCATATTGATAAGAGCGGTTTTCACCATCCCTTTCATCACCAATTCCTGTTTTTGTAGTGCGGTGGTTTCCGGCGCCATTTTTTTTCAGCTGCCCGAAAATCTGGTCTAAAGCGTATTCACGCAAGGCTGATTCCAGTTTGGGTGTCAAAATATTTTTGCCCTTTCCCAGTCCTGAATTTCCATCCTCCGGTTCCTCTTCCTTGATATATCCTCGTTTTTTTAAATCTTCCTCAAAATCCTGAATGGTATATTCATCACTGAAGATATCATACTCTTTGTCGAGCATATCAAGCCATTCGAAGGCTTCTTCAATATCACCGGACGTATGGGTAAGCAGATCTTTGAAAATATCAAAGACCCTGTCAAAATTCGATAATTCTTCCGGTACATGTTTACTGAATGTAAAACCTCTCTGAGAATTAAAATCTTTATTGGTCATAAGATGATGAAGCTGTTTTGCTGTTAAATGTGTTAGAATGATGTCCTGAACTAAAGTTTATAAGTGTTTTTAGCCGGATCCTGTTTTCTGTAAAGGCTTAATGTCTCCTTACTATTTTAAAGAGACAAGTTAGCAAAATATCACTTCAGGATTTCCGATGAGAAATAGAAAATACTTATAACTGCGATATGAAAATAGAATATAGTATCAATGCTTAGATTTTATAGTTGTTAGATGCTTTTCCTGCTTTTCTTTTCCGGTTTCTGCGACGTGGGCGGTTATTGTTTGTTTATCAGAGGTTATTTATTTTTTTTAACAATATATTTCATTTATCAATTATCAATTATCAATTATCAATTATGAATTTTTTATTTCAAGCTCCAGCAATGCCGATAGTGGTGGCTGCCCACCAAAAAGTCTGAGAATTACTAAGAAAAGATGGAGTGTGGGAAGTAGCCAGGAATAAGGAGACTATGCTCGTCATGATGAATCTGAAGATCATCTGAAATATTTTTTGCAATCCCGGTTTTTGCAGCTAATCAGTGAAATTTCCTCACACTTGATGGAATTTTAAAGTTGTAAAAGCATTTTGGTACAGAGTAGCATTGGATTTCATTGATTTTGCCTGATATTTAGTATTATAAAGAAGCCGAAAATTACTTTAACTTTGTAAATTGTAAGGGATATACTTATTGCTAAGTTTTTGATAATAATAGTATATCATAAAAAAACTAATAACAGATAAAACCAAGTTAATCAGGAAATTAATTTAGCTGACAAATAGATATGAAAAATAAATTCTTAAATTTTAAATTGAGGAAAGTTGTTCATTACTCATTGATCATATGTATTTTATTGATACAGGTTATTATTGCCATCTTTTTCTACAACGAATTTGTAAATGGGAAGAAGCTGGAGTTTATCAAAAATCAGCTGGAAGACAGCCGGGCGTTAGGGAAATTAACGGATAACTCAAGAAAAGATTTCATGGATGCCCAGAATCACTTCCAGAAATATATGGTGACTCAGGATGATAAGGATCTGCAATCTTATTTTCAGTCACTGAAAAATCTTAAGATTAATTTTGATAAGATTAATGACTATGAAAATACCAGTCCTAGGCTGAAAAAAAACCTGGCCCAGCATATAAAAGATACGCTTCAGACTGCCAAGCTGAAAACACTAATTGATTCAGTGTATCAATCTTCTCTGAACCCTCCTGCAAAAATTCAGGACAAAAAGTTTGAGCCGGAGAAGTATAAAAATGATTTTGAGGATTTCAACGTACAAACGCATACCTATGCTGACACCATTAAGAAAAAGGGCTTTTTCGGGCGTTTAAAAGATGCAGTTACCGGAAAAGTGAATGTTCAGAAGGAAAGCACGGTGATCACTTTAACGAATAATAAAACGATAGATCTTTCTCAGGTAAAGTCGAAAATGGACAATACCATAAAGTCTATGGACAAGCATTACGCGGCTGAAGTAAAGAAAGTTCAGTTGTATGCTGTTCAGAATCAAAGGGATAATATGCAGTTTTACAGTAATTTCAGTAAGTTGTTGATATACAGTAACGGACTGATAGAAGTATATGAAAGTGCTATTAAGGATTTTAAATCAGAACTGGAGAAAGAGTATAACCAGCAAAGTTCAGATAATAATAAGATCAGAACTTATCTGGTACTTGGATTAATGGTTTTGATGTTCATCGTATCTATTCTGATTATGTACTTTACAAGAGTGGCTTTCATCTATGAACGCAAGCTGAACGCTGCCAATGAAGAAATTAAAAAGAACCTCAATTTCAAAAACAGGATATTGGGAATGCTGAGCCATGATCTGAGATCCCCGCTCAAAATCATTAATATATTTATTGATAAGATCTACAGATCTACCGAAGATGAAACGATAAAGGATTATCTTAAATCGATAAAATTTACCAACAGCACCTTACTGCTGCAGTCTAACCAGATTCTGGAATATACAAAAAATCAGGATGCAGAAAAAAGACTGATACAAAGTGTTTTTAATCTTAAAGATGAGATTGGTTCTATCGTGAAAGTGATCACTCCTTATCTCGAAACCCGGAATAATAAGTTTGTTATTACCGACAGAATTCCCGAAAATGTAGTCGTATTTTCTGATAATATAAGGATCAACCAGATATTTATGAACATTCTCGGGAATGCCAACAAGTTTACAGAAAATGGGCAGATTGATCTTACAATGCTCACCGAGCCTGTTGATAAAAACAATATTTCACTCATTACGACAATAGCAGATACCGGAGTAGGAATTTCAGAATCAGATCTTGGTAAAATCTTTGACCCGTACTATCAGGGAATGGTTTCTGATGAGGTGGATAACCTGGGAGCAGGCCTGGGTCTTAATCTGGTAAAAGAAATTGTTGACCTTTTCGATGGTGAGATTTCAATTTCCAGCAAGCTGCATAAAGGAACCAAAATAATATTCAGGATCAATTTAAATATTAATAAGAATGGAAGTACCAACTGAAAATAAAGAAATCGTATTTCTTTTAGCAGATGATCATAGTATTGTAAGACAGGGAATGGAGATCGTCATCAATGATATTGTTCCGAAAGCTACAATTTATCACACATCCTCTTTGCAGCAGGTCATAGAACTCGTGGAATCTAAAGGAATAGAGATGGCGATTATTGACGCCCATTTTCCGGAGGGAAACAGTCTGCACATTCTTCCGCAAATGAAAGCTCTGAACCCGGATATTAAGATTTTAATTTTTACGGGACTTGAAGAAGAGCTGCATGCCCTTAAATTTATCAAAGCAGGGGCCAACGGATATCTGAGCAAATTAAGTGAAGAAGATGAAATAAGAGAAGCCCTTAGTACTTTTATACAGAAAGGTGAATTTTTTTCTGATATTTCCCGAAATTTACTGGTACAGTTTATTTACAATCCAAACCTGATGAATCCTCTGACCAGTTTAACTAAAAGAGAAATGGAAATTGCCGCAATGTATGCAGAAGGATATGGGAATCTGGAAATTGCGAATACGTTAGACATAAAGCAAAATACTGTCAGTACGATCAAAAAAAATATCTTTGAGAAATTAAAAATAGAAAACATTGTTGAGCTGATTGATCTTGTCAAAATCCACCATAAAATTTAAGGTGTCTAAAGTACTTTATACACTTTCTTAGTGCAAAAAAATAGCTTTATCGATAAATATCTATAAAGCTATCGATAGCTATCGATGGGGTTTGTGCGTAATTTTATTCCGTAATGTTGTTACTTTGTAGTATAAAATTTACCAAATGAAAAAAAGGTATTAAGTTCATAAAAAAAACTTTTTTTTGTTTTAAATTTTATTAAAAAACACAAATAATTATAGCCATAAAAATAATGAACTATAATTACGTAAAATGCAAATGATGAAATAAATATAGAAGTGTATCAATGACCTTAGGATCTTCTTGATAAAAAAGACCAAATGATAATTAAGATAAAAAAAACACAAAAACAAATAGAGAAGTTCAATTGAAAGGTTATTATTACAAAAAAGGGAGGCAATAAGCCTCCTTTTTGTTTTGAGTGTCAAATCCCGATTAGCGTGAAAGGGAACACCATAGATGTGAGATATCTTTTTTAATAGTTGAATCTGTACTTTTATTACTTAACATACTGATGAATATGATTGTATAAAAATTTTCTTGGATTATCTCTGGTAATAAGTTCCAGTTCAAGATCAGTTAATCTCCCTGAGGTATCCGCCCACATTTGCTTATCACTTTTCTGGCTTCGGACTACGTAAAAGTCACTGCCGTACAGAATACGGTCACTGATTCGGCTGTCTTTTTTAAGTAATGATTTCAAAAGGGGAAAAATATTCTCATCATGAAGAATATAACTGATGTCAGCATATACATTGGGATACTGCAGCATCAGACTGTAAATAATGGAAAACCAGGAATTATACCGCCAGGAATTTTCCAATGCAGTAGGAATGAAATTGATTCCTTTTCCTACAGGATTGGTAAACCCATTTTCAGAAAGGAATCTGTCACGTTCCATATATTTTGTCCATTCATCTTCACCCCCGAAATGCCCGAAACAGATTTTAAGCTCGTGAAGGTTCCTGGCAAGTGGAAGATTTTTACCTGCATAACCAAAAAGAGAATATAAGGACTTATCATTATAATGTTCAAGAAGCCGTTTCAGGTAATCTTCATTCAACAGGCAAAGATAATTGAGAGGATGGGTGAAATTGGTAGAAAAGTTACTGTTATTGATTTCATACAGGGCCAGCGGCTCACTTTTTCCTTTTTCTCCGGTTGACTGCCTGAATACGGGGTGGCTGTTCCATTCCTTCTTTTTGTTACCGCGGTAATAAATGGTTCCTCTGATACAGTGATTCAGTACTGGTATTTGATTTTCACAGGCCCACAGCATCAGGGGTAGAATATCTTTATCGAAAGGATAGTATCCAAGGGCCGGATAGGTTTTAATCCCTCGGAATTCTTCATGAACGATACAGTTTTTAATTTCGGCAAAATAACTAGTGTCATCCTTTATTCTTCTGGGATCAGCAAATACAAAAGGAAGACAGGTTTTAGGTTTGGTGCGTCTGAGTTTTTTCAGTTCTTCAAGTTGTTTCATGTAGCCGGATTTGGGAGTGCCGGCATCCATATAATCCATATCCATAGGGAGAACTACAAAACGGGAGTCTACAGGATATTGTTTTTCCAGCATTCTGAATATGGTCATTTGGCTTTTATGGAATGCAAAACGGCCTATGCTGATATATCGCTTCAGATAAGCTTTCGTTTCAGGCCCGGGAAGGATACGCAGGAACTGAAACAAACTTTTAGCAATAAAGATGATTAATTTTCTGCCGGACTTGATGAGTAAAAATAAAGCCATTACAATCAGAAACCTTAATACAGTATGATCTGGATGGGGAAGAAGATAGATCGTTTGCATGAAATCATTCAGCCATTTAATATATTGAAAGCCCATTTCATCGTGATATTTTCCTTCGAAATACCCGAAGAAGAGAATCAGCAGGGTATCCAGTGTAAGTACAACTGCAATAGGAATGGTAATAAACGGGACTTTCTGAAGAAACCATTTTACACGAAAGCGGAAAGCCTGCCATGCTTTGTAAGGGCGTTTGTACTGCCATTTTGCAGGAACCCGGTAATACCACCTGAAGAAATCGATTATAAGTCTTATGGTGAGAATAAACTCAAGACCTGCCGGCAGAAGTTTCTTACCAAGAAATTGAGGAATATGATCTCCCGTAAAAGTATGGGTATGGCAGTTTACAAATGGATTTCTTTCTTTTTCGTATGGATCTTGCGTGCCTGAAGTAGTTTTCATGGATTACTGAAGGAGGTTAGTTTTGTGCGTAATTTACAAACAAATTATCATATATGATCCTTCCCGGCGCGAAATAGAATAATCGTCATGGAAATAAAATGATGGTAAAACTTTATTTTGTGTGTGGGTTTCCTGTTCCGGTTTCCAGAAAAGCTTTTAGGCTGCTGATATAGTGCCGCCACCCATCAGTACAGAGATTGTAACATTCAACAGCAGGCGTAAGACCGATGTGGGTAAGCTGAAGCACAATCATATCTTTTTTTTCTTTTATTTCCCAAACTATGGTTGTGCCCATCCATTCTGTCTGGTTTTTTAAGTCTGTAATGGCTATCAGAGAGTCTTCAACATACCAGATTACTTTTGAATTGGGAATTAATTCCTTTACGCGCATTGTTTTGTGAACATGATCTCCAAATCTTATCGTAAATACTCCGCCAGCCTTTCCTGATGAACCTTCGAATATTTCAGTCCACCAAAGCGGAATTTGATTGGTCAAAGCTTCATATGCTTTATCAGCAGTCGTTTTCACTTCAAAGCTGTTGCTATAATTTTCCATAGATGTTGTTTTTTATATTTGTTTGCAGAAAACTATTTGTAAGTCCTTACAATATTACCTCAATTAATTTTAAATACTCTTTGCATAAGACAAGAAATAAGCATCTGTCATTAATGGGGCAATGAATTTTATTTTTTATCAAATGATAAATAGAAAATACCATCTATACCTTAGTTTTGTATCAAAAAAATGTCAGGAGAAAAAGATTTAGCGGTTTTACTGCAGAATATGGAGCCGGTAATAAATGCCGGAGAATATGTGTTCTGTACCATTGAAAATCTGAGCGGGATACCGGATATTGAAAAGGTTCAGTTTTTCTTTCGGGAAACTGAGGCTGTTACACTTGTTTTAGAAAGAACCATTGCAGATGAGTGGAATATGGATTACAGCTATATTTCTTCGTGGATTACCCTGAACATTCATTCCTCCCTGGAAGCTGTAGGACTTACGGCTGCCTTTGCAAATGCCTTGAAACTGGAGAATATCAGCTGTAATGTAGTGGCTGCCTATTTTCATGATCACATTTTTGTTGCGAAAGAAGATGCTGTAGATGCTATGAAAGCACTTCATGCATTGAAAACTAATAAGTAAAGGTCAATTCATTTTGGTTTGTTGGATATAGAACTTGCTTAAACTTTTACAGGGTTCCGGTTCTTGAGTCACAATGAAGTTACCATAACCTGATATTTTAAAACACTTTAGATCACTTAAGCTGTTATGAGATAAGATTTGTCAAAAACTCACCTGTGTTACTATGCACCAGGTATATTTCTTAGGTTAATTAAAGTGTTTAATATCCTGCATTCTTTCACCCGGCAGATCTTGATTGGG